>NZ_JBGGGT010000001.1:1052500-1367500 GCF_041276405.1 Microvirga sp. TS319
TGGCTGCAACTTTTCCAGGGTGCGACGAGCCGAGATAGTACCCGGCCCCCATCACGATGTTGAGACCCGCCGCCTCGGAGATGCGTCGCAGGGCGCGCGGATCACGGCCGATGCCCTGGCATGTCGGTTCGACGACGGTGCGTCCGCCTTCGGCCGCGAAGGACTTCAGTTCGGCGATGGCGAGAGGTTCGTCGTCGAGCGTGATGTTGTGCTTGTTGACGAAAGGATCCTGCCTTAACTCGCCGAGAATTTCCATGCAGACGAAACTCTCGGCGAGGTATTGCCGCTCCCGCGTCTTCGGCGCGTGCCACCAGCATCGGCAGTCGTTGAGGATGTGCTCGTGCATGAGCGTCATGCCGAGCTGATCGATCGTCACGGGTCCCGTGACGGTCATCACCTTGCCCGACCGTACATGCGCCTCTGAGAGTTCCTGGCTCATCGTTCACTTGGCCTTTCGAATGGCGAAGCGGAAATTCGCAGAGAAGATTCGGGTATTGAGCCAGATCGCCAGGAGGATGATCGCTCCGGTGACGATCTGCGTGAAGAAGGGGGATATATGCATCAGGATAAGGCCGTTGCCGATCACCGCGATGGTCATCGTGCCCAGAACCGTGCCAAGGATCGTGCCGCGTCCACCCATTAAGGATGTGCCGCCGAGCACCACGGCTGCCACCACCTGCAGTTCGAAGCCGACGGCAGCGTTGGACGATCCGGACCCTAGGCGCGCGGCGATCAGCAGACCAGCAAGAGCCGAGGCGACGCCCGCAACGAGATAAACGGAGGCGACGATCCACCTCGCCGGCATTCCGACCCGGCGTGCCGCCTCCATGTTGGATCCGACAGCCACGACCTGGCGGCCGTATTTGGTCGTGGTGATCACCACATAGCCGAGGATCGCCACGCCAACGGCGATCAGCGCCGGAACGGGAAGGCCGAGGAACTCGCCCCGACCGATGGCGAAGAAGCCTGGCACGTTGTTGATGGGAATTGAGTAGCCCTGCGTGAGATAGAGTGCCAGTCCGCGCAGGATCGACAAGCCTGCCAGCGTCACGATGAAAGCCGGGATGCCCTGGTAGGCCACGAACCACCCTTGAGCGAGGCCGATGAGCCCGCCGAGAGCGAGCATCGCCACGACCACCAGAGGCCAAGGAGCGCCCACGCTTAGAATGATCGCCGCAACGGCATTGATGAGCGCGACCATCGATCCGACGGACAGATCGATGCCGCCCGTGATGATCACGAAGGTCATGGCGACGGCGACGACGAGGATCGGCGCAGCCTGGCGCACCACGTTGAGGATATTGCCGACAGTCATGAAGGTATCGGTCGTCCCGGCGAAGAAGGCACAGCATGCAAGAAAGAAAATCGCGATGGAAAGAACCTGCGCATGTTCGGCAAAGAAATCGGCGGCCGGCGAGCCTTTCTGTCGCTCCGTATAGGTGCTCATGGGTTGCTTCCCTCACCGACGATCAGCTTCACGAGATCTTCGAGATTGGTCTTGCCGATCTCCCGCTCCGCTACCTTGGTGCCCTCGTACATGACGGCGATCCTGTCGCAGACGCGGAAGAGATCCTGTAACCGATGGGTAATCAGCACGACCGAAACGCCGCGCGCCTTCACCCGGTTGATCAGCGCGAGCACCGCTTCGACCTCGGCGACAGCTAGCGCGGATGTCGGCTCGTCCATAATCAGGACCTTCGGGTTGAAGGACGCCGCGCGGGCGATGGCGATGGCCTGCCTCTGTCCGCCGGAGAGCTTCTCCACCTTAGCGGTCAGGCGCGGAATGCGGATCTCCAGCGAATCCAGCATGTGCCGCGCCTCGACGAGCATCCGCTTCCGGTCGAGGAATGGTCCCATGGTGAGCTCGCGGCCCAGGAAGAGGTTTCCGACCACGTCGATGTGATCGCACAGGCTCAGATCCTGGAAGACCATGTCGATGTTGCGGGCGCGCGCATCGGCGGGACCGGAGAAGCGTACCGTCTCGCCATCGAGGGCAATCGTGCCCTCGTCGGGGATGTAGGTGCCCGAGATGATCTTCGTCAGGGTCGATTTGCCGGCAGCATTGTCGCCGACGAGCCCCAGGCACTCGCCCGGATAAAGATCGAGATCGATGCCCCGAAGCGCCTGATGCGATCCGAACGTCTTGCGGATGCCGCGGAGCGAAACCCGCGGCGGCACTGTCCCGGATCCGGTCGACCGAGGGAGCTTAGCCCCCTCGGCTCCGGCGACAGCGTGCTGGGGCTGTCGATCCGTCATCATCTGAACACAGCTCGGTAGGGTTCGACGTTCTGCTTGGTCACGATGGTGACGGGCACCGAGATGATGGGCTCCACGGATCCGCCGCTTGAGAGCGTCTTCAGCGCATTGACGGCGGCAGCGCCCATGCTGGCGGGGTCCTGCTGGATGACGGCCACCACATAGCCCTTGTCGATGCCGGCGATAGCCTGCGCCGTGAGATCCCAGCCGAACACCTTGACGCCTTCCTGCTTTCCCTGGCTCTCGACCGCCGCGATGGCACCCATCAGCGCAGGTTCGCCCGTGGCGTAGATCGCCGTCATGTCGGGATTCCCGGTGATCAGGTTCTCGGCCGCCGCGAGGGCATTGTCCTGGATGTTCTGACCGTCGACGACGCCGGCCTTGGTGATGCCCGGGGCGCCGTTGATTGTCTTCTCGAAGCCCTCCTGGCGCACGTTCTGGATGAACGAGTTCAGGGCGCCGACAATGCCGACCTTCGCCTTGCCGCCCATATTCGTCTTCACATAGTCGAGGAAGAACTTGCCCATGTCGGCGCCGGCCGCCGCATTGTCGACGCCAATCTGCGCCTTCTGCGGCCCCTTCGGCAGGATCGCATCGATGGCCACGACCGGAATGCCGGCCTGCGCGGCTTGGTTGACGGCCGGCATGATTCCGTTGACGTCGATGGCCACCACTGCGAGGCCATCCACCTTCTGCTGGATGTAGGTCTCGATGGCGCTGTTCTGCGCCGCGGGATCGTTGTTGGCATTGAAAACGACCAGATTGACACCTGCGGCATCCGCCGCCTTCTTGGCGCCCTCGTTCATCTGATTGAAGAACAGCGCCTGCTGATTGATCTGCACGAGCGCGAAGGTTTTCTTCTGCTGCGCTTCGGCCTGAGAGGGACCGAGGGCGAGAGCCGTGAGGGCAGTCAAGCCCAGGGCGGCGAAGGTTCTGCGTTTCAAGGTCAAGGTCATCTCCTCTGTCTGGTTTCCATCGCAGGTTATTGTTTCGACGGCGGCGCAACGGATTTCCGCACGACGATTTCGACGGGCAGGATCTCCTCGGTGGCGTGAGGCTCCCTCTCCTGCCAGTTTGTTTCGAGAAGCAATGACAAGGCCCGTTGTCCGAGCGCCCGAACGGGCTGGCGGATCGCCGTCAACGGCGGCGCAAAAAGATGCAGGGGGCCAATATCGTCGAAACCGACGATCGAGACATCGTCAGGCACTCGAACGCCCTCCGCCTGGAACACCTCCATCAGCCCGACGGCGATTTCGTCCGAGCCCGCAAAGATTGCGGTCGACGGGCACATTTCAGCGATGAAGCGCCGGGCGGCCTGTCGGCCGAAGCCCGCCGTATAATCTCCTTTGTAGGACTTGAGGTGCGCTGCCGCGCCGAAGGCCCCGCGTATTGCACGCTCCAGCCCGCTGAAGCGCCGGTGGGTGCTGACCATCGCTTCGGGACCGCCGACAAAGAGAACATTCATGTGACCAAATTCCGCGAGATGCCCTCCAGCGAGATGACCACCCATCTCGTTATCGCTGAACAGCTTCGGAGCCTTCGCGCCTGAAACGTCCTCGTCGACGACCACGACCCTGCCGGTCTTGTTGATCAGCTCTGCCAGCTGCCCGTCATCGGGATGGTTCGTCAGGAAGATAAGGCCGTCGATATAATTGCGTGCGATCGACTGAAGGTAGGCGATCTCGCGTCCGGGCCTGTTCAGCGTTGCGTTCAATGCCACCGAGAGCCCTCTTCGGTCCGCCTCTTCTTCAACAGCCGCGACGAGCATCGCGAAGAAGGGATTTGCGATATCAGGAACAACCAAGCCGATCGTTTCCGACCGGCCCAAGCTCAACCGCCGCGCATGTGGGTTGGGCTGATAGTTCAGATCTCGGATCGCGCTCTGGATGCGTTCCTTTGTTTCGGCCGGCAGCTCAAGGGTCCCGTTCAGCATGCGGGAGACAGTCGCGACTGACACGCCAGCCGCGCCGGCAACATCCTTCAGACTTGTGCCCCGGCTATTGCCCACACCAGTCTCGCGATTTTGTAAACCGGTTTACAAGCTGCGCGCAGCCGGGATCGCTGTCAATCAACCGCGCAGCGGCAATAACGGTATACTCCAGAAGCCCTGCACTTTGATCGGGCCGCGCGTCACTACGCCGTCCACCGGTCTGGCGCGGAGCGCCGTCCCGCAAAAGCGAGCATCCTTCTTGCCGGCATGGCGCATCCCGATCTGCGTCCGTCACCAGCGACGACGAACGACAACCGCCCCGCGGGGGCCGTAATAGCTGCGGCGGACGACCGGCCCGTAGTAGCCACGACGGACGGCAACCGCCCGGCCGGGACCGTAGTAGCCGCGCCGCACACCGACGGCGCCATTGGGCCCGGCACATCCGGCGCGGTACACGCCCCGAGCGCAGACGACTGCGCCGGCCTCGGTGGAGCTCAGGGCGAAAAAGCCTCCGAGGAGGCTGAGAACGATCAGAACATGTCTCATCACGTGTCCTCTCCGCAACCGATGGATCCTGCCGGGTGGAAACCCGCAGCAGGTCGCCTATCCTAGATCCTGGCGCGCCCGCCGCTTGACCGAATAGGACACGTGTTTACACCTTGAGACACATGCCCCTCCCTGAGTGAGGCGTCCTGGCTTCCGTTCAGCGCGGACGATCCAAGGCTGATATTCCTTCGCCGAAACGGCTCGATCGACAGGGCAGCCGATCCGAAGCCACGGCCTTGCGGAGCGCGCGATGTCGGTTCCTTGATGGGGACGAGCCCGTGGAAATCCTGGCCGTCTCTCCCATCGACCAAGTCCCTTCAGAGCAACTCAGACTGACGCACATCAGGTCCTCGCCAACATGGCTGACCTTACTTCATTTGCTTGGGCGTCCGAACAGGGCCAGCGGCATCATGGCAGTTGCATGACGTTGAGATGAGTGGAGACTGCGATAGTTCGCTGGCAGCACTCTTTCGCAATCGGACGAAACGCTTGTTCTGCCTGCCGCGTTAAGATTGTGACGCCGCGGCTCACGGCAAAGCTCAAACAGGATAAGTCTGCAGAACCGGCTCGCTGATCCCCTCTCGTATATTTATAGGGATTCTGAATGGAGCTTCGAATTCCTGACGAGCCGAGAGCAAACCGTTTCGAGTTGTCAACCTGGGCCAGAGCGACTGAGCCGCGATATGGCGAGGAGAGGCACGATGGCTCTATTCGAAGACATGTTCAAGGGTGGAAATATCGTCACGGGTCTGGCGGTTGGCATCGGGGCAGCCGTTGTGGCGCCAGCGGTGATTCCTGCGCTGCGCCCATTCGCGAAAGCAGTGATCAAAGCCGGCCTCGTGGTATATGATCAGGGCCGCGTGGCTCTTGCCGAGCTCAACGAACGAACAAGCGACATCGTCGCCGAGGCGCGAGCAGAACTCTCTGAAGCGGCTGGCAGAGATGAGAGTGAGACAGCTCCGGAGTCCCGCATCTCCACTCAGCGAGCGGCGGAAGCCGGAACACCGACCCCAGCTTAAGCGACGCTGGCAAGATTTCCTTCTCCAACGAGTCCATGAATGAGCCGCGGACGAATATAGGAGAGCGCAAATGTCCTTGGTGGAAGACATCTTCAAGAGTGGCAATGTGGCCACTGGGATTGCTGTCGGGTTGGGAGTGGCGGTTGTTGCTCCCGTGCTTGGGACGGTCTTGCGCCCTCTGGCCAAGTCCGTCATCAAGGCCGGCCTGATCGCGTATGACCAGGGTCGCACGGCGATGACCGAGCTGAATGAGAGAACCGGCGATATTGTCGGGGAGGCCCGGGCCGAGCTGGCAAGTGCCAGAGATGAGAATGACGAGCAGGGTAGCAAGCGTGGCCGTCGCAGCGCTCGTACCGAAGGGCCTGCTCCAGCATAAGCCGGTGTACGTGCCCCGAGAGCACTATTCGCCGTGAGTTGCCTCCATGACGCGAGCAGCTCGGATTCAAGGTAGGTGGTGATAGCACCGCTTCCCTGGCGGCTGACTTCAGGAGGGTTTCTTTGCACCAGTCTCTGAGGTCCTTGCCACAGGACGGCCAGCCGAACCCATCCGAAACCTTGCATGCTGCCGACGATGATCATGCGCTGTCCGAAAAGCAACCTGCGCCTGCTCTCATTGAACCGCTTCACACGGCCGTTCCCGGCCGAGCGCGACTGAGAATCGGCGGCCTCAAGGGATCCGAGCCGCTGCAGCAGCTTCTTGAGCGGGGATTAACGCGGGCACCCACTGTCCAAAGCGCAGCCGCCAGCAGCCTGACCGGTAACGTGACTGTTTATTACGATCCGGCTGCTCCGCTCCAACCCATCGTTGACTTCGTCTCCGGGCTGCTGCGAGGCGAGATCGCTTTTTCGGAAGACGAGATATCGCAAAAGCCTCAATCCACGGCCTGGCACGAGCGGGCGCTTGAGCACGTCCTCTCCGTTCTCGGCAGTTCGGAAGACAGGGGACTGACTGATACAGAAGCCCGGAATCGTCTGGCCTCCAACGGTCCGAATGCCTTGCCGCCTCTCCCAGAGCGGTCGAACCTGAGTATCTTGATAGCCCAGTTCGAGAGCCTGCCGATCGCCTTGCTGGCAGGGGCCGCCGCTGTTTCAGTCATCACCGGCGGCGTCCTCGAAGCCGCCGCGATCCTGGGCGTTGTTGCGGCAAACGGGATGATCGGCTACCAAACGGAGAGCCGGTCCGAACGCACGATCCGAAGCCTCTCTCTCCCCTCTGCGCAAACCGCCAGAGTGGTTCGCGACGGTGAGCCACGGGACATACCGGCGGAAGCTCTCGTTCCTGGCGATCTTATCCGGCTCAGCCGCGGTGTCGTCGTTCCAGCCGACGCGCGTCTGGTGAGCACCATGGATCTGATGATCAGTGAGGCAACGCTCACCGGCGAGAGCCTGCCCGTGAGCAAATCTCCAGGCGACCCCGTCGAAGCAAATGTTCTGCTCGCCACGCGTACCAACATGGTCTATCGCGGCACCATCGTGACCGGGGGCAGTGGAACGGCCCTCGTGGTTGCCACAGCCGGACAGACGGAGGTTGGACGCATCCAGAGACTCGTCGGCACGACGGTCTCGCCCGAGACTCCTCTTCAGCGCCAGCTCGATGATCTCGGCCGGACCCTCGTCTGGGCCACCATGGCAGCAGGCGGCGTGCTCTTCGGCATCGGCTGGCTCCGCGGCTTCGCGCTTTTCCAGATGGCCCGCTCCGCATTGTCGCTAACGGTTGCCGCGTTCCCGGAAGGGTTGCCGATGGTGGCCACCACGACCTTGGCGCTCGGAGTGGAGGACATGCGCAAGCACGGCATTCTGGCCCGTCGCTTGGATGCGGTGGAAACTCTCGCGTCGGTCCAGATCGTCTGCTTCGACAAGACGGGCACGCTCACCCTCAACCAGATGTCTGTCACGACCGTTGCTATAGGCGATGACATCTATCGCACTCATGGCGGCGCCTTCCTCGATCGGAACAATGCCGAGTTGAGCGTGGCCGGGGACCATCGGTTCAAGACTATGCTGAAAGTCGCCTGCCTGTGCAGCGACACGGAGATCGAGGACAGTGATGGTCCGCTCGTCCTCAACGGCTCGAGCACCGAAAACGCCCTCGTTCGGGCAGCCCTTGGCCATGGCGTGGATGCCCGTGTCCTACGGCGGCAGTTTGCTCGTCTGTCCGTGCAGCACCGCAGTGAGGCCTATCGCTTCATGGTCACCACCCATGCTGATGGTAGCGCTGTTCTCATGGCCGTGAAGGGCAGCCCCCTTGAGGTCCTGGCCCGCTGCCGGTGGGAGGCACTGTCAAATGGTAGCCGAACGGAGCTGACGCCTGCTCGCATCCTCGACATCGAACGTCTTAACCTGGCCATGGCGCGACAAGGTCTACGGGTGTTGGGATTTGCCTGTAGCAATCCAGGGCCCGCGTGCTCCGGCCAGGGTTTCGGCGGTATCGATAACCTGACCTGGCTCGGCTTGATGGGCATGGCGGACCCGGTCCGCCCGGAAGTACCCGCGCTCATCGCCACGCTCCGGCACGCGGGGGTGCGGACCGTGATGCTTACCGGAGACCAGGGCGCGACCGCACGAGCCGTGGCGGAGCAGATCGGGCTGTCCGGTCAGGAGGACATCAAGATTCTGGACGCGGCGGATCTGGAACGTCTGGACGCGACGGGCCTCGCCAGCGCAGCCCGGGAAACACATGTGTTTACACGTATGAGCCCGGCACAGAAGTTGCAGGTCGTGCATGCCCTGCAGGCGTCCGGCATCGGAATCGCGATGGTTGGGGACGGCGTGAACGACGGCCCGGCCTTGCGCGCCGCTAACATCGGTATCGCCTTGCGTCAGGATGGATCGGCAGCGGCCCGGGAGGTCGCGGACATTTTCCTGGATACGGACGATCTCGGCAGCCTCGCCCTGGCCATTGAGCGAAGCCGTATGGTTCACACCAACGTCCGCAAAGCGATCCATTACCTGCTCAGCACCAATTCGAGCGAGATCCTCCTGATGTTGATGGCCGCGGCCCTTGGCTCAGGCGGGGCTCTGTCACCGCTGCAGCTTCTCTGGATTAACCTGATCTCGGACGTCTTACCTGGGATCGGACTGGCTTTGGACCCGCCGCATGCGAACGTCATGGGCCGCCTGCCGGAAGCTGCGAGTCGGCCTATCGTTCACGGCAAGGATCTTAGCCGCTTGTCCGTGCAAGCGACGGTTATGGCGGCCGGATCGATGGCCGCCGGAGCGCTGGGCGTCGCCCGCCATGGCCTCGACTCTCCACAGGCACGGGCGATGACATTCGATAGTCTCGTCATGGCTCAGCTGCTTCATGCCTTGACGTGTCGATCCGCGACGGTCAGCGCCCTGAGCCCAGGCCAACTTCCGCCCAATCCGACATTGTCCAAGATCCTCGTCGGATCGGCAGCTGCCCAAGCCGCCGTGATGCTCCTGCCCACCGTGCGAGGCCTCATGGGCCTGGCTCCCCTCGGGCTCGGTGATCGCCTTGTGACGCTGGCAGGAGGATTGTTGCCGTTTGCGTTTAATGAGGCAATGAAGTGCGCCTGGAACTCGCCGGACTCGAATTCCGAAATCCTGCATTTTTCCCGAGAATGTGGACAGACTGAAGACGGGTCAGGACGCTTCGCCCCGACATCTCCCATCGTGCCGGAACGGACCCCCTAATCGCCTTAGAACAGCGGACGTGAAAAGTAGAATCCATTTTTCACGTCCGATGCCCTAGGCTGCGGCAGACAGACCCTGCGGCTCACGTGAGGTCGGAAGACCCGGAATTAATGCCGCCTTTGACGTGATGAACGCGCGCAGCAACACCTCAGCAATCCATTCCGCAAGCTGGAACGGCGGCTGCCGCATCACGACTGACAGGGCGATCTTCACCAGGAACGTCGCAAGGTCAACCTTACCGCCTGTCAGCCTTTGGATGGAGGTGTCGAGACGGTCCACCGTCCTTTCAGCATCGGGGCGTGCCTGCGATCGGACCGTGGCCCTTCCGAGATCGAGTTCCAGAAAAGGATTGCGCAGCACGTCCAGATCAAAACCCGGTCGATGGTTGATGAGGACACTTGCGGTGCACGGATTGACCTTGATGTCGACGATCTCAGGGTGATCGATCAGGCGGCGGCGCAAATTCTGGAAGTATTGGGCGTCATGCCGCCGCCCCGGGACCTTGATCCGAAGACGGCCCGCAATGCGATGGACAATGTGGGCGCGATGCCGCTGCTGCATGGTCAAAAAGCTCGTGATTCAAATCGGCAAAACATTTGCGATAAGCAGCTGATCCAACTGCCTTCGAACGCGCCTATATGGTCATAAGACGAAGGTTTGATGACAGGCCCCTAAGGACCTGCTGCAATCGACGCCGAGTTGTCGCCGGATTTCACCGAGGGTCTTACGTAAAGAAGGATGTCACCAAGAAGATGAGGCACCCGGCGCAGGCACCAACGATGGTGCCGTTCATCCGGATATACTGCAGATCGCTTCCGACCACGAGCTCAAGCCGGTCCGTGACCGTACGGGTGTCCCAGCTCCTGACAACCTCCGCAATGAAACCGCCGATCTCGCCGCGCCAGGTGATAATATATTTAGCCAAGCGTTGGAGAGCGCCATCAATATGGCTCTGCATGGCTTGGTCGGCGGCCAAGGTTTGGCCGACAAGGTGAAGCCCCTGCTCGAGCGCAGTGCGCATCTTGGACGAAGGCTCAGCCAGATCATCGAGCATGGTATGCGACAGTTCGCCCCAGACCGAGGCGATCCAGGCCTGGACATCAGGATGGCTCAGGATCCGGTTCTTCGAGGCATTGAGCTGCTCCCGCTGCTCGGGAGAGTTGAGAAGTTCGTCGATCAGGGTCGCAAGGGCTCCCCTGAATTTCAGCCGCACGTCGCTGTCCGGCTTAGCTAAGCCGTGCAATAGATCCATGATGCCAGAGACGATGGCTGCTGCGATACGGCGGTCTATCGTCTTTGGAATCCACCACCGGCTGCGCTCCCGCACCAGCTCATCGATTTGGCTCCTGTTGTCGTCGAGCCATTGCACCGTAATACCAATCGCTCGCTCGAACAGGACATCCGCCTCCCCGCTCGCGGTCGTCATCTCGATGGCGCGCCCGATGATAGGAGCGAGATCCGTCTGGCGAAGCTGTTCGCCGAGCGTACGGTTGGCAAAATCGTGGATATCCTGGCTCTCGAGTGTGCGGATCAGATGGGGCACGGCAGCAATAACCGTACCCGCGATCACGGGAGCTGTTTCGGGAGCGGCCAGCCACTTGGCGATCCGCTGCCCGGCATGTGCTTTCCTCAGCTTCGCGAGCAGGGCCTCCTCCGTCAGGAAGTGCCGTTCGACGAAGCGACCCAGGGTTCGCCCGATCCGGTCCTTGTTGTTGGGGATGATCGCTGTATGCGGGATGCGCAGGCCCAATGGATAGCGGAACAGCGCAGTCACGGCGAACCAGTCGGCAAGCCCGCCGACAATACCGGCCTCGGATCCTGCCCGAACCAGGAGCGTTCCGAAGCCGGGCTCCCGGACCAGATGGGTAGCCGTATAAGTTGCTCCCATGGCTATGAGAAGGCCTGTCGCCAAGCGACGGTTGCGCCTCAATCGCTGCCGAGCTCCGTCCTCATAAGAGCTGTTGTCCGGCTCGTCGCCGAAGCGTGGCAGCGCTGTCGGTGGATGAGGCTTATCCGGCTGCATGGGTGATCCATCAATTGTCCGTCCAATGAGCCATCGCCCCGGATACGACGGCGACAGGCTCAAACCTATGGTGCGATCTGAATGGCTGGTATCCTGATTTACCTAACGTCCAAGTCGAGCATTGGTTAGGCGTCCCCCGGAGATTGTCATTGAAGGATTTTTGACATGGCGCCCATTGCAGTCGTCGAACATCAGCTGCCGGGACGTGCCCGGCTTCGAATATCCTCGAAGAAGGGCGATGTGACGTGGTTTGCGTCGCTTGTGCGGCAGCTCGCAGGCCACCCGAAGATTGATGAATTGCATGCCAATCCGCGGACCGGAAGCATTCTGATCCGGCATCAAAAGCCGATTGACCTCCGAGAGCTTCTCGCAACCACAGGCAGTCTGATCGAGATTGTTGCAGAGGGGCCAGGACTCATCTCCGCGCCCGCTCCACAGATCGAGGCTTTGGCCGCAACTCCTGCCACCCTCGATGGCGTGGCCACGGGACTCCTCGGCTTGAGCGCCTTTCAGGCAGTTTACGGACAGCCCCTAGGGACAGCCGTCGAACATTTCTGGAGTGCCTATGGCTCCGCCAGGGTTCTCAGGAACCCACCTCTGGCAGCGGGATTTGCCGCCCTGGGGCTTTACCAGCTCATGAGAGGGCAGGTGATCGGGTCGGCAGCCTCCCTGCTTTACTATGCGCTCACCGTTCACCATGTCGCCGAAGGTAGGGGCTGGGAAGAAGCATCCTTGAAGGGAGACCGCTCCCATGGCGCCAATCAAGGTTGAGCGCTAACGCATCGGACACGGGAAGTGGATCTGCACTTTTGGCATTGCATCCGATGCTCCCACTATCGAACAGCGTATCGTGCGAACAACCGGATCCGCTTTTTCGCACGATGCGCGAGAATCGACGAGGCCGCCATGAATGGAGGGGAAAATTCGTTCCCCTCCGTCACTCGTCAACTGGGCGCAGATCGCAAAGGCCACGCCTTGATCATAAGGCAGTCACATCCGAGACCTGCAGCAATGCAGCCGTTTGATCGAGGGTGATCCTGAAGCGCGCCACCATCTCGCGGACTTGCTCCTCCGTGATGATCAGAGGAGGACAGAATGCGATGACATCCCCAATGGCGCGGATGATCAATCCATTCTCATGAGCACTTGAGAACACCCGTGCTCCAACTTTTCCTACGGGGTTGAACTTCGCCTTTGTCTTCTTGTCAGCGACCAACTCCACTCCGGCAATGAGTCCGACGCCCCGGACTTCGCCCACGAGGGGGTGATCTGCCAGCGCGCGGAGTTCCGCCTGCATCACCTCACCGACACGGCGCGCATTCTCGACAAGGTTCCTTTCCTCGATGATGTCGAGGTTTTCAAGCGCAACCGCCGCAGGAACCGGATGACCCGACGTCGTGAAGCCATGACCGAACGTGCCGATCTTGGAAGAGTTGTCGGCGATACCGTCATACAGGTCTTGGCTGATCATGACCGCCGCCAGCGGCTGGTAGGACGAGGTGATCTGCTTCGAGAGCACCATAATGTCAGGGTCGATTCCGTAATAGTCGCAGGCGAACATCGTCCCAAGGCGCCCGAAGCCATTGATGACCTCATCGGCGACGATGAGGACATCGTACCGGCGGCAGACCTCCTGGACTTTTGCCCAGTAGGTCGCGGGAGGCGGCAGGACACCGCCCGCCCCCATCAGCGGCTCACCGATGAAAGCTGCGACCGTCTCAGGCCCCTCCTCCAGGATCACCGCCTCGAGTTCCGCCGCAAGGCGGTCCGCGAAGGCCTCCTCGCTCTCGCCCGGTTCCGCATATCGATAGTAGTGCGGGCAGGTGACATGTCTCACCGGGACGAATGGAAGATCGAAATCGCGATGGTTTGCCGCAAGCCCCGTCAGGCTGCCAGAGGCCAGAGTGATCCCATGATATGCATTGGTGCGGGCGATGAATTTCTTCTTCTGCGATAGCCCCCGCGCGTTATTGTAATACCACACCATCTTGATGACGCTGTCGTTTGCCTCGGAGCCCGAGTTCGTGAAAAAAGCGCGCTTGAGACGGGCGGGCGTCATCTTCACAAGTCTCTCCGCCAGTAAAACGGAGGGCTCGTTCGTTTTGTGAGAGAACGTGTGGTAATAGGGCAGCTTCGCCATCTGCCGGCTGGCGGCCTCGACGAGACGTTTCTCTCCAAAACCGACCGCCACGCTCCAGAGGCCGGCCAATGCTTCGATATACTGATTGCCCTGGTCGTCGTAGACGTAGATCCCCTCACCGTGATCGATCACGATCGGCCCGATCTCTTCGTGCTTGCGGGCATTGGTGACGGGATGGAGCACGTACTCCACATCGCGGGCAGCAATCGAGTTGGGATGTCCACGCATGATTTTCTCTATCCTTCCGGTGTGCTCGATCGTGATGATCCGAGGCGTGTGAATGGTGCTCCTGCCGCCTTCTTCATGGAGCCGCCCGGAGAGCGATCCTCTCCTGGCGCCACCTGAGCAAGGCGGCCAGTCCTGCAAGGCAAAGCGTACCGATGATCAGCAGCAAGGCGGCGGCCACGACCGTCGGGCTGATATTCTCCCGGATACTCGAGAACATCTGCCGGGCCAATGTTCTTTGATTGGGTCCTGCGACGAAGAGGGTGATGACCACCTCGTCCAGCGACGTCGCGAACGCGAAGACGGCACCTGAGATGATGCCAGGAAGCGCCAACGGGAATGTCACCCGGCGGAAGACTGTGACGGGTGTGGCCCCCAGGCTGCTGGCAGCCCTCTCGACGGAGGGATCGATCCCTTGAAGCGACGCGGACACGCTCACGATCACGAAGGGAACACACAGGACCGCATGGGCGATCATGACGCCCGGATAGGTACTCGCAAGGCCAAGCCGCACGAAGAGCATCTGCATGCCCACGCCCAGAACGACCGCCGGCACCACCATGGGAAGGAGGAACACCGTCCTCAACAGGTTCGTGAAAGGCAGGGTCCTGGTCCGCATGCCCAGGGCCGCCAGAGTTCCCAGGATCGTGGAGAGCAGGGTCGCCCCAAGTCCGATGATCAGACTGTTCATGATCGAGAGGCGCCAAGCGTCCGCCGTCGCCAGTTCCCTGAACCAGCGGAGGGAATACTCCTCGATCGGATAGGTGAGGAAGACGCTCGACGTGAACGCCAGAGGCAGAATCGCGACAATCGGCATGAGCAGAAACGTCACGATCAAGACACCGAACAAGGTCTGAACCGTCCGAAACACGGCCTCATGCCCCCAGCACTTGGGGTGACTTCGAGAGTCGCCCATAGATGAAATAGAGGATCACTGTCACCACAAGCAGGATCATGCCGAGCGCTCCGGCAAGCCCCCAATTGGCCGTTCCCATGGCGTAGAACGCAATGACGGAACTGATCATCTGGTCATTGGCGCCGCCCACGAGAGCCGGAGTGATGTAGTAGCCTATGGCGACCATGAAAACCAGAAGAGAACCGGACAACAGGCCAGGGAGGCTGAGCGGCAGCAGCACGCGCCAGAAGGCCCGCAGAGGCCCCGCTCCCATGGAGGCAGCAGCCTGCATCAGGTTGCGAGGAACGGACAGGAGGACACTGTAGATCGGCAGGACCATGAACGGCAGGAGAACATGCGTCATGGCGATCACCACGCCGATGCGGTTGAAGATCAACGGTAAGGGGCTGTCGATCAGGCCTGCGGCCTGCAAGGCTCCGTTGATCAGCCCCTCGTTCTGCAGCAGGACGAACCAGGCCGTGGTACGCACGAGCAACGACGTCCACAGAGGGACCAAGACCGCCAGCAGAAGCACCGTGCGTTTCCAGCCGGTCACGGCCGCAGCCAGCATCGCATAAGGCAACCCGATGGCTGCGCAAGCCAGCGTCACGATACCCGCTACCAGGAACGTGCGGATCATGATCAGCCGGTTGGCCGATACACCAGGCTCCTCGCTGACGACAGTCCCGTCCGCCTCCCGCTTCATATCGACGGCTGCCAGGAGGTTGCGGTCCGTGTAGGGAGGCACCGCATCCTTGAGCGCCAGCCAGAAGCGGGGCTCCTGCCAGCGCCGATCAAGGTTCGCCAGATCGATGGTCGCCGCATTGCCCTCATCGCGGACGGCGGTCGTCGTGCGGGTCATCAGGGTTCGAAAACCAGATACGGCGCTGTTGAGCCGCCGGACCGTCTCCCCCAGGGCCTGCTGGTCGCCGGCCTGTCTGAGATCCTCAACCAGAGCCTGCTGGACCTGCGGCGGCGGGAGATCCTGTCCATTCCAGGATACGATGGAGGCCGCAGTCCTCGGCAGCACACGGCTGACCGTGTCATCAACGACGGCCGCCATCATCATTGTCCAGAGAGGCCACAGGAAGAACACTGCAAGAAAGGCCAGAAGCGGCACGATCAGCAGCAATGCGCGCAATCGCTCGCGTGCGGGTGCCCTGCTCATGGCGTGAGCACCGTGCAATCGCGGGGATCGAACGATACCACGACGGGGGTCCCAACCGTCCAGTCGCCCGCGAGGCGCTCGCACCGCGCCGTGAAGGTAAAATTGCCCCGCGCCAGCTGCACCCGCATGTGATCTCCATGATAGATGCAGTCGGTGATCATCATGTCGAGCACATTGTCTCCAGTGGGGTCCGCTCCGAGCCGCATCCGCTCCGGACGCAGCGAAAACCACGCCTTCTGTCCCGGCTCCAATTCCGGGCCGGGGCGGACCCTGGCCACAAGGTCATCGCTGAGGGCGATGGTCGCGTGCCCATCCCGGACATTGACGACATCGGCTTCAATCAGGTTCGTTTCTCCGATGAACTGCGCGACGAAGCGCGTACGGGGCATATCGTAAATCACATGGGGGCTGTCGATCTGCTCGATCCTGCCCGCATTGAACACCGCGATCCGGTCGGACATCGTCAAGGCTTCGGACTGGTCATGCGTTACGAACACGATCGTCAGGCCGAGCCGCTTGTGAAGCTCCCGTATCTCCAGCTGCATGTGCTCCCGCAGCTGCTTATCGAGGGCGCCAAGGGGCTCATCCATCAGGATGACCCTGGGCTCAAAGACGAGAGCCCGCGTCAGAGCAACCCGCTGCTGCTGCCCGCCCGACAACTGAGAGGGCCTGCGGCTCTTCAGATGCCCCAGTCGAACCATGTCGAGGGCCCGATCGACCTTCCGGGCGATCTCAGCCCGGGGCAACCTTTTCATTTCGAGGGGAAACGCGACGTTCTCGGCGACCGTCATGTGGGGAAAGAGGGCGTAGTTCTGAAACACCACCCCCATTTCGCGCCGGTGAGGCGGCAGCTGGTCGATGCGGGCGCCATCGAGCGTGATCGTTCCCTGGGTCGGTCGCTCGAAGCCCGCCAGCATCATCAGGATCGTCGTCTTGCCCGAACCGGACGGGCCAAGAAGGCTCAGGAACTCGCCCTTGTGGATGGTAAGATCCAGCGAGTCGATGACGGTGAGCGAGCCGAAGCTCTTTGAAACGGACGCCAACTGAATGAAGGGCTGCATCTCTCTGCTCTATCCGGCTCTGATCGTGCCCTGTGAGGTTGTTGCGTCGCCTACCACGTCCCGCCAGCGGCAGGATGTCGTCGAAATCCTTCCGAGCCGGAGAAAGCGTGAGACAGCCTCTGCACGCTCTCTCCCTGTCAAAAGGCCGGCATTCGATTTACTGAGCCAGCCATGCGTTAAAGCGCTTGTTCAACTCTTCGATGTTGTCGATCCAGAAATCCGCATCGAGCGGAGCGGAATTCGCGAGGTTGTCAGGCGCCGTTGGCAAGTCCTTTTGCAAGTCGGCGGGCACCTTTGCCGCAGCCTCCTTGTTCGGCAGGCCGTAGGCGATGTACTCCGGCAGCTTCACCTGGTTCTCGGGCTGGCTGGCGAACGTGATGAAATCCATCGCCTGGTCCTTGTTGGGGCTGTCCTTGAGGATGACCCAGCTGTCGATGGCGTACAAGCTACCGGGCCAGACGACCTTGAAGTTCCTGCCCTCGGTCTTGTTGATGCCCGAAATGCGTCCATTGTAAGCGGAGGTCATCACCACCTCGCCGGACGCGAGAAGCTGCAGAGGCTGTGCACCGGATTCCCACCAGACGATGTGCGGCTTCAGCTGATCGAGTTTCTTGAACGCACGATCGACCCCTTCCGGCGTCGCCAGCACCTTGTAGACGTCGGCGGGCGGAACACCGTCGGCCATCAGGGCAAACTCGAGCGCATATTTCGGTCCCCGCCGGAGGCCACGCTTACCCGGGAACTTGTTTACATCCCAGAAGTCGGACCAAGATTTCGGCGCCTCCTTCAGGCGATTGGCGTCGTAGCTCAGAGCCGTCGACCACACGATGGCCCCGACCCCGCAATCATCCACGGCCGCGGGCAGAAACTTGTCCTTGCCGCCCAGCTTGTTCCAATCGATCTTTTCATAGAAGCCGTCGGCGCAGCCGAGCGCCAGTTCCTCGGCCTCGACCTGAACAACGTCCCAATTGGGCGTACCGGCCTTGACCTTGGCGGCCAAAACGCCGATACCGCCATCCCAGCTTTCTTCAAGGACCGGCTTGCCGGTTTTCTTGGAGAAGGGTTCGAAGTAGATCTTGCGTTGGGCATCCTGGTAATTGCCGCCCCAGGAAACTACCGTGAGATCACGGGCCTGAACGGCCTGCACGCTCCAGCCGATGAGCAAGGCGGATACGTAGCCGGCGACGGAAAGCATCTTCGCGGAATTCATCGTCTATCCCTCTGTTGGTTATTTTCCTCTGGGGGAGCCGAGCATAACGTGGCCGATTAACGGCTGCCAAGGCCGTTCCTTGGTGAGAATAATCACCACCACGCCTCTGTGACACCCGCGGTGACGACAGACGTCTCGGTCTGTCAGCATCTCAGTACGTGGGCGGCGTGACCGCACTGATGATGGTGCTTGTCCCGCCCGATACGTTACGAAACCGGTGGGGTACCCTGCTGTCGAAATAGTAGCCGTCGCCTTCTCCCAGGACCTTGCTCTGATCCCCGACCGTCACTTCGACGGCACCGCGGACGACCATCCCGGCCTCTTGGGCCGAGTGGGAATACGGCACGCCGGAATCGGCCCCAACCGCGTAGGTCTCGTGCAGCATCAGAATCTGGCGGTTGGGCTGATTCACCCCCAGCATCCGATAGGAGATCGTCTGTGCCTTTCCGATCTCCACCCACTCGCTGGCCGGATAGAACGGCGAATAGGGCGCGGCCGCGTTCATCTCGGCGAAAAACCCGGTCAGCGTCGTTCCCAGCGCATCTAGAATGGCGCTCAGGGTGTCGACCGAGGGGCTCATACGGTCGCGCTCGATCAGCGAGATCGACGAGTGCGAGATGCCCGACCGCAACGCGAGCTCCCGAACACTCAATCCGCGCCGGCGGCGCAACTCCAGTAATCGTGCTCCAATCTTCGGCATTGCAATCTCGCATGATGAAGTTGCCGTGCTCGCGAGCGCCTTCCCGGAGAACTCTGGTCCTCGACACCCCGGAGCCCCCTTGAGCCTCCCATGCACAACCCTACTCCTGGTGAGAATTATGAACAACCCGGTCAAGCTGTCTTGAGGACAGCGGCCCGATCCGTGAACTTGGGTCAACGCACCGGGAGGAAGCAATGTCGACCCTGACCGCGAGCACGCGCGCCAAAATCACTTTTCTCAAAGCCTCGAAGCACGATGCTGCAACGGAAACCGCAGAGATCGAGGCAACCGTCAGAGGCATCATCGCGGACGTCCGCGACAGGGGAGATGCCGCTCTCCGCGGCTATTCGAAGGCCTTCGATCAGGCTGACGTTACGGCCTTTGAGGTCAGCGACAAGGAGCGTGCCGAGGCCATCGAGAATCTCGACCCACAAACGCGCCGTGACACCGAATTCGCGATCGAACGCGTCCGCGCCTTTGCACAGGCTCAGCTGGGCACGCTCCTGCCGCTCGATATCGAAGCCCTGCCCGGCCTTCATCTGGGCCACCGTGTCATCCCCATCCGGACCATCGGCGCCTATGTTCCGGGCGGGCGCTACCCTCTCCTGTCCGCTCCGGTCATGACGCTCGTGCCCGCGAAAGTCGCCGGATGCGAAGAGGTCATCGCCTGCCTGCCCCCTAAGGCGCATCCGGCTATGGTCGCGGGTTGTCACCTGTCCGGCGCGGACCGCATTTTCCGGGTAGGCGGCGCCCAGGCGATTGCCGCCATGGCTTTTGGAACGGAGACGATTCCTGCGGTGGATAAGATCGTTGGGCCCGGCAATGCATACGTGAACGAGGCGAAGCGGCAGGTTTTCGGGCGTGTCGGCATCGATCAGCTCGCAGGCCCAAGCGAAATCTTCGTGGTCGCCGACGATACCGGAGATCCCCAATTGATCGCCGTGGATCTTCTCGCTCAGGCCGAACACGACGTGCGGACGCGGGTGGGGCTCATCACCACGAGCCGGAGGCTCGCGCAGGCAACGCTTGCGGAGGTGGAGCGACAGCTACGCGACCTGCCGACCGCGCCTGTCGCCGGGCCCGCATGGCGCGACTATGGCGAGGTCGCGCTATGCGAGGACGAGGAAGCAATGGTTGCCTATTCCGACTTCATTGCTGCCGAGCATCTTCAGGTCCACACAGCCGATCCTCACGCGACCGCGCGTAAACTGCGCAACTACGGCTCCCTCTTTATCGGGCCACTCGCCAGCGTCGTGTACTCGGATAAGTGCTGCGGAACCAATCATACGCTGCCGACCATGGCGGCGGGACGATATACGGGTGGGCTCTGGGTCGGATCCTACGTCAAGATCTGTACGCATCAGTGGCTGGATGAACGTGGGGTCGCCGCTGTGGCGCCGCCGGCGACCCGACAAAGTCAGAGCGAGGGCCTGGAGGGCCACCGCCGCGCAGCAGCAATCCGGATGAAGACGGCCTGAAGGACACATCCGTATCGGACTGACTCAACCAGGATGATCCTCGCGCCTGCCGACCGGCGGGGCTCCGAGAAGGGTCCCGCAAGATGATGCCTATCTCGAATGAGTGTCCGATGTCTCCAGCTTAAGTGATGAACGTACTCGTAAGGCGTGAGGCCAGATCCAAGACTTGCGCAGCCGTACGAGGAACCGCCGGCACGCGCCAGCTCCGGACCTCGCGTTCTTTGACGGCCGGACGGGCTAGTACTGGGGACCCGCTGTCCATCCGACCGATGGTCTTGCTGGGCGAGAGCATCGAACGCGGGATGTGGGGACGGGTTTTGCGTGAAAAGACGCTCGAGACCGTAGGCCGACAGCATCGGATATGGGTTCGATTTCACATCCGATGCTGTAATTGCCAGTGGCCGATGATCACTTCCGCGTGGAGGACCGCCTGCCGCCCTTCCGGCTATTGCCGCTGCCCTCGCCCGC
This sequence comes from Microvirga sp. TS319, assembly GCF_041276405.1. Lineage (NCBI taxonomy): Bacteria > Pseudomonadati > Pseudomonadota > Alphaproteobacteria > Hyphomicrobiales > Methylobacteriaceae > Microvirga > Microvirga sp. TS319. The sequence goes on from NZ_JBGGGT010000001.1 coordinate 1,073,274, forward strand.
CGAACCGCCGAGTGCACTCGTCACGACCTCCCCTGCAGCTCCGATGGCAGCCGCTGCGACCTCCAGCGGAGCAGCAACGATCTCGGCGCCGAGACTTCCTGCGGCCGACACGGCATCCCTGCCTTGCTGGGCCACACGGCCCTGCCCCTGTTCGCTGCCCTGCGGCTTCTCGAGCACGTTCGCGACGGCCCTGAGAGCCTCGGCCATGACAGCGCGTGCCTGCGGCGAGGTGAGCGTTGTCTCAAGAGTCGAGAGCCATGCCATCGGGTTCAGCATGCTGCCCTGCGACCGCGAGCGGGCCTGTGTCGCGGAACGTGACCTCGACGCGCCGGAGGTCGAGCGTGCCGCCGTGCGTGACCCTGCGGAGGAACGGGCCTTCGCCGGAACAGCCTGGGACTTCGTCGCGGACCGGGAGCCGGCCATCGCCTTGGGCTGCGCACGCATAGCCTTGGGCTGCGCACGCTTGGCAGTGGTGGTCCCTTTCTTAGTGACACTTCGGGAGGAGGACTTCTCCGACGCCTTCCGGCTCCTACTAGGTTGGGAAGTGCCATCCTTCTTGTTCGTAGCCATTGTCATTCCTTCATCTGCTAAGGCCGAAAGCGGCCGGGCCGAGGAGCAGTGATCCTCGACCATGATAATGACAACGTGGCCGTTCGGTTCACTCGCGCAAGACGACCCTGTCACTTCGCACAGCTTTCGCCCCGAGACATCCGGCAGCAATTACATGCAATGGAATCGTCACGGATCCGGTTCTCGCGTTGGTCTCCAGGAGTTCCGGACGCCTCTTTTGTTCGCGTCCGCTTGAGCCTGATTGCCAGATGTGCCGTGAACCTCGCGTCCTTTAACCATGTGGCGACCAGTTCCATCCTACGGTTTGTCCGACTCATCAAAGACATGCAGCATTGTCACAGGAGCGGGACTGAATGCGGGGACAGGCCGATCTCTTTCAAGGACTGGACGTGATCGCTCCATCCGTCCAGAAGCCCGTCACCTCTGACATCCAGCTTAAGCCTCAAGGGCAAAGGCGAGCGTTCCGATTGGACCCGGCCAATTTCGAAATGGCCGCCGATAGCCTCGAGGCGAGCGGGCAATATCGCATTCTCCGCCGCCTCCTTCCTCGGCCCGTGACCGCGTCCCGCATCGCGCTTCCAGGCGGAAAGCTCGCCGTCATCGTGGACACCGAAACCACAGGTCTCGACCATACGCGCGACGAGGTCATCGAGATTGGGATGGTGGCGTTCTCGTATGATGAGGATGGCCGCATCGGCGAGGTCGTCGGCACCTTCAATGCTCTGCGAGAACCATCCGTCCCGATTACGCCCGAGATCACGCGTCTGACCGGGATAACGCCCGACATGGTCAGAGGCCAGTCGATCGACTTGGACGCCGTTGAGGCCTTCATCCAGCCGGCCCACCTGGTGATCGCCCACAACGCTCGCTTCGATCGTCCCTTCTGTGAGCGCTTGATCCATGGATTTTCGTTGAAGGCGTGGGCCTGCTCCCATGCGGAGGTATCCTGGTCCAACTTCGGCTTCGAGGGCTCGAAGTTAGGATATCTGCTCTCCCAATGCGGCTGGTTTCATCAGGGCCATCGCGCCGTCGAGGACTGCCATGCGCTTCTCGAGGTGCTGGCCGCTTCTCTGCCCGGCGATGCGGGCAGCGCCATGTCCCATCTTCTGATTTCGGCGCGTAAAGCCCTGCTGCGGATTTGGGCGGAAGGCAGCCCCTTCGAGATGAAAGATGAGCTTAAGAAGCGGGGCTATCGCTGGAATGATGGCACAAACGGTCGCCCCAAATCCTGGTTCATTGAAATCGCCGAAGACGCGTACGAGATGGAACTGACCTTTCTGCGGCGGGAGATTTACCGCCGGGACGTGGAGCCGTTCACCCAGAAGATCACAGCCTTCGAGCGTTTCCGCTCAACTTCTTGATTTAGCCTCATCCACCACGAGAGTGTTCATGGAGGTCCGAGACCGCCGAACACGCAGTCGGCCTCTCACTCACACCGGACGAAAACGCTGATCCGGCTGGCTGCATCGGCCAAGTCCGGCGGCGACAAGCGCATCGGGCTGGCGGAGGTCCGAGGGGCGATTCGGGCGCTTTCCAGAAAGGTCGCAAGCGTTCCTGCCTTGATGGCGAAGTTCACGTTCTGAGGAACATCACCGATCGCGACGACCGTTGTGAGCGCATTGAGTTTCGACGTGACCACGCCCACCACGTTCCCGTTCTCGTCCATGAGCGGACCGCCGCTGTTCCCTGGTTGAACAGGGCTCGAGATCTGGAGGAAGCGGGAATCGTCCGCGATGCCCGCGAGCGCGGTCACATTGCCAAGGGTGAAATTACCGGAGCTTGCAAGGACACTGTTCAATGGGAACCCGAAGGCCGCAACGCTCTCGCCCAGACGAACTCCTATGCGAATAGAAGCGGTCGTATCGGGTGCGTAGTCGAGCTTCAGCAGAGCAAGATCATTGGTCGTGTCCCGGGAGATGACCCTCGCAGGAAGCGGCGAGCCGTTGGCAGGCTTGATTTGGATGGCCGTGCACCCTTCGATCACGTGGTTGTTCGTGACGACGTGTCCCTCTTGCGTTACGAAGAAACCGGTTCCCGAGGATGAGCTCTTGCCTTCCTGAGGAGCCGGACCGGGCGCGATCGGTGCGGGCCTTGCAACTGCGACATTCTCCGGGCGCGGCGCCGAAGTGCTTTTCGGGAGATACCCCTCCTGCTCAAGGTGCTTGCGCAAGGCTACCGGGAACGAAATGGTGCGCTCCTTCCCGTCAGGGCAGGAGCCGTTCACCTTTGCAACCGTGCATTCGGTCAGGGGCCAATCGCTGGATCGGTCGTACAGAGGAAGCATTCGGCTCCAGGCATCCTCAAACTCGCCGACAACAGACTTCGTTGCGACCCATGCTGCCAGAAATCCGTTGGAGTGCCAGAGACGCGGCTCCCGGGTCGCGAGGTACTCGATCCGGAAGAGCTCCTGGCGCATATAGGCTCGAAAGTCCGGATGCATCGTTACATCGATAAGACGCTCGCCGGAGAGCTTTGAAATCGTCTCCGGGGCCCAGGAGCCAGCATAGGGGGCAAAGGCGTAGAGGAAGCTCTGATCGACGCTCAACAGCTCGGCGGCGCCATCGCCGTCGATGTCATCGAAAGTGTAGCCGCCGTCTCCGTCGATCGTCTTGCCTTGAACGACGCGCCACTCCGGCCCGATCTTCGTTGCGATCTTCGTGACCGTGCAACAATGTGCGCCGCCCCAGAATGACGAAAAGATGACCTGCGGCTCGGGATTGGTTGGATCGAGGCGCGCGACGGAGACCTCGGCGTTCGGAACCTCGTTCGAGCTCTCCTCGAGGCGAGCCGAGAAAGCGAGGCGACCATTCGCGTGTCCGGACAGGACGGGGAACCGTCCACCGCCGCTGTCGCTCGGAAGGCTCGAGATATCGAGAACCAGCTCGCCGGTGCGCAAGACAGCTTGCTTCGAGCCGTCATACTTCGCCTGAGCGAGCGGCGTGAAGGTCGAAGGCCGCCAGACCTCGGAGATGTATCCCTGGCCCTTGGTAATGATCGTGTCATCCGGGATCTCGCCCGCCCGGACCAAGGCGTCCTTGTAAGCACGAGGATTTGGAATTCGCTCGGGACCGGCGACGATGGCGTACCAGCCATTGGTCGCCTGCATGACCCTGATATTGGGGAATCGCCACCGGAACACGCGTGCGACACCGACAGCCTCGTCAACACTCTGCCGGCTCGCGAAGGCGACCCATCGCGCATCGCCTGAAAGCGTATACGAGCTCGCCCGAACCGGCGAGCTGAACGCACAAACGGCGATCGCGGAAACAACAGAGACGAGACGCATGAGCCACCCCTAACGGCACCCGTTCAGCCGCTGCCGCGCTGGCATGTCAGCTTAGAACAAGTTTCGGGTGACCGAGGGCACGCTACTCCACATATCGGTTTCGGGATAGGCAGAGGAGCCGCACTCGTGCAGGAAGGGGGGCCTCGTAACGGAGTCGTTCACAGACTGTGACCCATAGATCCGCGCCCTTGATCCAACGCCCTCTGCTCACCCGGTTGCGGCACTCTTCTCCTGCCTCGAACATCGGCCCTAAAACCGGGGTCCGCTTTCCGCTATCATGACCCGCCGGGTTCGCACGATGCGCTGGTCACCTCTGCTACGGCGCATCGTGTCTCGTGGCGCGGCGAGAGCATAAGGGCATCACCCCCAAAGCGGACCGGGCAGGCGCCGCGTCATGCGTGTCGGGGATTATCCGGCGGGAGATCAGGCATTACCACAGACCACCTTGGATGCGACCAGGTCGGCATATCGGGCGTCATCGATCCCAATTTCGGACAGCACCACCCGGTTATGTTCGCCAAGCCTTGGAGCGGGTGTCCTGATGGAGCCGGGCGTACGTTCGAGCCGGGGCACGACATGATGCATCGGCAGGACGCCCATGTCCGGATCGGGATAGTCGGAAACCACCTCACGCGCGATGAAGTGCGGGTCATCGAGGATCTGGGAGGTATCGTAGATCGGGCCGATCGTGACTTCCGCCGCCTCGAAGAAGGCGACGTTCTCCGCCTGCGTCCGCTCGGCGATGAAGACGCCGATGATGGCGTCCAGCTCCTCGGCGTTCCTGACCCGGTCGGCATTCGTCCGGAACCGGGGATCGTCGATGAGGTCCGGCCGCCCGATGGACCGGAACAGGCGTTCGGCCATCTTCTGGATCGAGGCGGAAAGGCTCACGTACCGGCCGTCCCTGCATCGATAGGCATTGCGCGGAGCCGAGTTCGTCGAACGGCTTCCCGTGCGCGGCTTGACCTTGCCGGTAAGCCGGTAGTTGGCGGATTGAGGTCCGAGGATCGAGAAGAGCGGGTCGAGCAATGGCAGGTCGATGACCTGTCCCTGTCCGCCCTTCAGCTCCACCTCGCGCAAGGCGATCATGGCCGCGGAGGCGCCGTAGATGCCGGCGATGCCATCGGCGAGATACATCGGGGGAAGGACGGGTTCCCGGTCGGCGAAACCGTTGATGGCTGCAAATCCGGAGATGCCTTCCACCACGGTGCCGAACCCGGGACGCTGGCTGTAGGGACCATCCTGACCCCAACCCGAGATGCGCATGACCACGAGCCTCGGATTGAGCTTCAGCAAGGTATCGGGGTCGAGCCCCATCTTCTCGAGAACGCCGGGCCGGAAGCTCTCGATGAACATATCGGAGGAGGGTACGAGAGCCTTGATGATCTCGCAGGCTTGAGGATTTCTCAGGTTGAGGCAGAGACTCTTCTTGTTGCGGGCGTAGACCTTCCAGTGCGTGCTGACGCCTTCGGTCTTCCAGGCTCGCAGCGTGTCGCCCTCGGGCGGCTCGACCTTGATCACCTCGGCGCCGAAATCGGCCAGCATCTGCGTGCAGACATTGCCCGCGAAGAGGCGCGAAAGATCGAGGATCCGCAGACCGTCCAGAGTGCCGTGCATTTCTGGGCGATAGTCGCGCTGGTGAAGTTTCGAGGACACCATGTCAGCGCCCCTCCCCGGTCCGATCGGGATTGAATTGCTCGGCGAGGGCAACGACGGCCCGCGCACTGACGAGGAATGGTTCGTCGATCATCTGTCCGTCTACCACGAAGGCTCCGACGCCCTTTGCGGCGGCCTCCTCCCCGGCAGCCAGGATCCGGCGGGCCCTTTCGACCTCGGCCCGACGGGGCATGAAGCACTCGTTGGCAATGGGAATCTGCGTGGGATGGATGCAGCTCTTGCCCGAAAATCCGAGACTGCGCGCTTCCTCACATTCTTCGCGATACCTCTCCGGCTTGGCCACGACGGCATAAGCTCCGTCGTAAGCCGGAACCTTCGCCTCTGCCGCAGCCAACCGAATCGCCATTCGAACATAGCCCAAGGCCTTCGGATCAGATCGGTCGATGCCGCATGGCTCGAACAGATCCGCATAGCCGACCTGAAGTCCGACGATACGTGGGTCCGCGGTCGCGATGTCGGCGGCACGACGCAAGCCTTTCGGCGTCTCGATATTGGCGAGAATCCCGATGGGACGCTCCATGCCCGCAGCAGCCTCGAGACGGGCAAGCGCACGGGCAGCCTCCCGGACTTCGTCACTGCTCTCCACCATCGGCAGGTTCAGGACATCAAGGCCGGGTCCGACGATCACTTCGAGGTCGTCCTCGAACAATCCACTCGAAAGACCGTTCGAACGCACGACGACGATCTGGCGATCCTCCGCCAAGCGGCCTCGCAGGAACGATCCTACAGCGGTTCGCGCCTCGGCCTTGCAATCCGCTGCGACCGCATCCTCGAGGTCGAACGACAGTGCATCGGCTGCGGACGCGGCCGCCTTGGCGAAGAGTTCCGGGCGTGAGCCGGGCACGAAAAGCTTGCTCCGCATCAGACGTTGCATGGGTCTTTCCCGAGATCCGAATGGACGACATCACCACGTTGGCCGATGATGTCTTGGGTGCCGAACCTGAGGCGGGATGCGGTGGGTTTGCAACCGCGGCTGCCTGCCTCAGGTTTGTTTTCAATCGATCAGCAACCGCTATTTCAGGAGGCCGAGCTCTCCCAGCGCGGTCTTCATCATGGCCTGCTGCTCTTGCAGGAAGGCACCGAACCCTTCCCCGTTCCGATAGGCGCCGATCCAGCCGTTCCGCTCGAGGGCCGCCTTCCAGGTCGGGGTTTCAATCATCTTCTCGATTGCCGCGCTCAGTTCCCGCTTCTCGGCGTCACTGGCCTGCTTCCGGGCCAACAGCCCGCGCCAGGTTCCGATCTCGACATCGACGCCCTGCTCTTTCAGCGTCGGAACATCGAGGTCGGCGAGACGCTCACCGGATGACACCGCGAGAGCCCGCACCTTGCCGGACTTGATCTGCGATGCGAATTCCGGCACGCCACCGATGCCGGCCGTCACGTGACCGCCCAGAATGGCTGCAACCTGTTCGCCACCGCCGGCATAGTTGATCGCGTTGGTCTTGCTGGCGTCCCCCGCGACCGCTTTCGTGATCTGTCCTGCGATGACGTGATCGAGCCCGCCTGCGGATCCCACGGCCCATGTGACAGAGGCGGGATTGGCCTTCACCTTGGCGGTGAGATCGGCCAGCGTCTTGATATCGGAATTGGTCGGCACCACCACCACACTGTACTCGCGCAGAAGCAGGGCGAGAGGTGCGGCGTCCTCCAGCGTGACCGGTGGCTTGGTCGTCAGGATCGCCCCGACCGTGGTGACGCCGATCGTAAGAAGCCCGGGACCACGGTTCTGTCCGTTCACGAACTGAGCGAGCCCGATAGCCCCGCCGGCGCCGGGAACGTTCAAGACCTGGATGCCGGAAGCAAGGCCAGCCTCCATCAGAGCCTCTCTGACGGCTCGGGAGGTCTGGTCAAAGCCACTGCCCGGATTGGCCGGGGCGATAATCTCAAGACCTTTGATCTGCGCATGGGCTGGTGCAGTAGCTGCAATGGCCAGGGCAGCGAGGGCGAACAAAGCGGTTCGACGGCGAACGAACGTCATGATTTCTCTCCCATGTGGCTGAGGCCTTTCAAGTAGACCTCTTTACAGGCTGGCTCCGGAACGGACGATCCAACGGAGGAAGAATAACGATCGCCGATATGATGGGAAAAGCTGGCCTTTTCCAACTTAAGAAGATAGTTTTTCCATCTTATGGATACCGAATTTCTCAGGACCTTCGTGATTGTCGTCGAGGGCGGCTCGATCGCAGAGGCGGCTCGCCGCCTCAATCTGACGCCGGCCTCCGTAGCCCTGCGCATGCGCACGTTGGAAAAGGAGTTTGGAGCACGCCTTCTCGTCCGCTCCGGCCGGACCGTGACGCCAACGGAAGCCGGACGCGCCCTGACCGAACTGGGGCGCAACCTGCTGCGCGACGTCGGCAATCTCAAGTCGGCCCTGACGACCGAAACGCCCTCCGGAGAGATCCGGATCGGCGCAGTTCCAACTGCCATTACGGGATTGATGCCCAAAATCCTGACGGCCGTGCAGGACGCCTATCCGGGCCTGGAGATCCACATCGTTCCGGGCCAGTCGGCCGAGCTCCATTCCAAGGTGCTGAACGGCGAAGTCGATGGAGCCATCATCATCGAGCCCTATTTCGCACTGCCCAAGGCCTGCGGCTGGACGGTGCTGCGAGAGGAGCCCTTGCTGGTGATCGTGCCGTCGTCGATGGGTGGCCTGGACGCCCATACAGTCCTGGAGGCCGAACCGTTCATCCGCTATGGCCGCAGCTTATGGGGCGGCCGTCTGGTGGACAATTATCTCGCTCAGGCCAAGCTCCGGCCCCGCGAACGGTTCGAGCTTTCGACTCTCGATGCGATTGCAGTCATGGTGGATCGGGGACTGGGGGTTTCGCTCGTTCCCGACTGGTCTCCGCCTTGGCCCGAAGGCCTTTCGTTGGCGAAACTGCCGCTTCCCTTGCCGGCCGAGCCGAGGCGGCTCGGCTTTCTGTGGATGAAGGGTTCGGCACGGATCCGCCTGTTGCGGATCTTTCTCGAACAGGCCGTCGCATCGCTCTCATAGGCCTTTGGACCTTGCGCCATGGCCCGGGCGCGAGCATCGAACGCGGGAAGTGGGAACCGGTTTCGCGTGAAAAGATGCTCGAAACATGGACTCGATGAGCGCATCGTTCGAGCGGACCCGAAGGGCCGCACGATCCTGTTCTTGTCACTGCCTCTCTATTGTCCCATGAACGGGCCGAACCGCTCGTGTTCCCCAACTCCCCAGGAGACGAGAAGCGCATGGTATCAGCAGATCATGGCTCAGACCCGTCGGGCCAGGACGGCCCCTTCGATCCTGCCGCCCACGGATGGGAGGCACTTTCGGACGATGGATATATCGGCCTCGTAGGCCCAATCTGGCAAAAGCCCGACGGGAATGGAATGCGCTTCGCTTTCCTGGCGGATTCCAAGCACCGCAATCGTCTCGGAATCGTGCATGGCGGAATGATCATGACCTTCGCGGACCGTGTCCTGGGAATGACCGCCCACTCCGCGATCGGCGGCAAACCGCACGCGACGATACAACTCGATGTTCATTTCGTCGCTGCCATCCAGATCGGCCAGCTTGTCGAGGCCCGTGCCGACGTCGTGCGGCGGACACGCGACTTGATCTTCATGAAAGGCGATCTCGTGGTGGATGGTCGCATCGTTGCGACCGCCAACGGGATCTGGAAAATCCTGACAAGCGGATGACGTGACAAGGATCCGCCGCAGACTCGGTCGAGGAAATGGTGCCCGAGTGTTGACTTGCTGCGCCCTATGAAGCGCCCCGCCGCGAGCGGACCGAGACGTCCACTGCGCGTGCCTGGATGCGCGATTTCCTGGCGACGTGCGGCATCTCCCGACACCGGCCCCGCGGGCCCGCTCCTGCGGAAGCTTGGAAGCCCGCAGGGCACAGGCCGCGGGCAAGCGGCCGCTATCCGATCTGAGCGATCACGATTCTGCGGATCTCCTCGCGGGTGAGCGGGTTGGGCTGCGGAGCCCATGCCGCAACGACGGCCGCCTTGGCTTCGGTCGGACGCTCGATGCGCGGCTTTCTGGTGGTGGTCATCTTGTTTTCAGCTTTCATTTTTCTTCTCCTTGGCCGCTTTTGCGGCGTATTTTCGTTTTGGCTCAGGCAGGAATGCACCTGCCTTTACGTTAACCAAGACCGTCAGCAGACGATGACCGAGACAGGGTCACTGGCCGGGAAGGTCTCCATCAGAGCATCGTCCAGCCGGCGGTCGAGATCGGCCCGCGAATTGTCGTCCCCGTTTCCTGAACGATCGGGTGCCTTCGAGGCGCCCTCTGCGTCATCCGGCAGGAGCCTGAACCGGACATCCTCTACCACGACCTCGTGCCATGGCCCGCCCGGACTCGTCCGGAACGGCATGCGGTCGCCGACCCGAAGGCCGAGCAAGGCGATCCCCAGGGGAGTCGTCACGGACAATTCCGCACCCGGCCAGAGCAGGTCCTCAGGGTAGACCAGAACATGCGCCATCGACCGTCCGCTGCCATCGATCCGGTACGTGACCTTCGCGTTGGTGGAAACTACGTCCTCCGGCAACGCGTCGGGATGACAGAGGGAAGCCCGTCGCAGCTCCGACATCAGGAACTGCCTGTGGGGCTTCCGCCGGTTCTGGTCCATGGCCGCGACCGACATGAGACGGTTGAAATCATGGGTCGCGATGGTGACGTGCGGCAATTCAAAGATTGTGTTCATGAAATCCTCCGAGGCAGCGCCGATCCGGCTCGCACGCGAGCCGCACGGCGGCAGACACACCCGGTATCGGGTCTGCTGACTTCGATTTTTGCGCGATTGGTCATGACCCCGAACGACGGCGGCGCCATGCGCCCGCACGGGTTCGGGGTTCAGCTGCCTGCGAAGAGGCGGCCTCCGCGGAGGATGAGGATGTGACGCGATGTAATCATGACAGTATGCATATAAGTATCGAAAGAGAGGATTCAAGCCCGTGGACGCCAGAGAAGACCTTTGAGCTTGTTTTCCTCTCTGCCGAGTGCGCATCTGTCGGAACGAATGCCCTCGATCGTCGTGCGCTCGTCAATCGGTTCGAAGCCGGAAACTGTCCTGTCCGGCAATGCTCATGTGTTTGTCTCGAGATTGCACGCGGATCAATATGTCCTATCATGGTGGCAGAGCCGCTTTGAGGAGGCGGGTGCGCGTATCCGGCAGCCTTGCTCCAACCATGGACAGGCAATGTCATCTCCCGCTTCATTCCGTCAGGCGCAGTCGCAGCCTGACACGCCGACCTTCGCGAAGAGATCGAGACATGAAAGCACTGGTTCTTGAACGTAAGGATGAACTCACTCTGCGTGATCTCCCTCTCCAGGAGACGCTCGGACCACGGGATGTCCGGATTGCCCTGCGCACGGTCGGCGTATGTGGCAGCGACGTGCATTACTATACGCACGGCGCCATCGGCCCGTTCGTGGTTCGAGAGCCCATGATCCTCGGTCATGAGGCCGCCGGCGAGATCGTCGAGGTCGGATCGGCGGTGACCGAGTTCAAACCGGGCGACAGGGTCTGCATGGAACCAGGCATTCCCGATCCGACGAGCCGCGCGACGCGGCTCGGCAAGTACAACCTCGATCCGGCGGTGCAGTTCTGGGCAACCCCACCGGTGCACGGGGTGCTGCGCCCGACGGTGGTTCACCCGGCGGACTTCACGTTCAAATTGCCCGACCATGTCAGCTATGCCGAGGGCGCGATGGTCGAGCCGCTGGCCGTGGGCGTGCACGCCGCCACCAAGCTTCAGGTGCAGCCGGGCGATCTCGCCGTCGTGATCGGCGCCGGGCCCATCGGGATGGTGACGATCCTGGCGGCTCTTGCGGCAGGGTGCTCGCGTGTCATCGTCAGCGATGTCCACGAACCGAAACTAGAACTGGCGAGAAAGCTCGGACCCGTCCTGCCGGTCAATGTCAGAAGCCGGAAACTTCAGGATGTGGTCGCGCGCGAGACCGACGGATGGGGTGCGGATGTGCTCTTCGAGTGTTCAGGCTATGCGCCCGCCATGGCGGAGATGTTCGACCTCGTCTGCCCGGCCGGAAAAGTCGCGCTGGTGGGCATTCCGCTCGAACCGTTCGCCTATGATGTCAGCAAAGCGCAGATGAAGGAGGTTCGCGTCGAGAACGTCTTCCGCTACGCCCATGTCTATCCTCGCGCGGTGGCAATGATTGCTTCAGGCAAGATCGACGTGAAGCCGCTGATCACCGATCGCTTCGCGTTCGAGGACAGCATCGCGGCCTTCGACTTCGCCAAGGCCATGCCGCCGACCTCGGTCAAGGTGCAGATCGAAATGTCGACCTGATCGCATTACCGGATCGAGGCCGGAAATGTCGACCTCAGGTCGGCATAAAGGCGCCGATAAAGGATCTGCCGTGATTTGAGGACGTCCACCGACGCGGCCTCCGGTTCGATGACATGGGACAGCGGCGGTGGAGGGCAGGCCTCGTCCAGGCTGACGCCCGACGTGGCGATGCGGGCGAGGCGAGCCGCCCCGAGGGCGGGCCCGACTTCGCCCCCATGATGGTATTTGAGAGGGCGCTCGAGCGCAGCGGCCAGGATCCGGCCCCACAGCCTGGAACGCGCGCCTCCGCCGATGACCGAGAACGTCTCGATCCTGCCTCCTTCGGCCTCCAGCGCCTGCAATCCGTCGGCAAGGGCGAACGCCACCCCTTCGAGCACCGCACGCCCCAGATCCGCACGGCTCGCCGATGCATCGAGGCCGAAGACGACGCCCGTCGCAGTCGGATCGTTGTGGGGCGTGCGCTCGCCGCTCAGGTATGGGAGGAACACGAGACGGCTATGCTTCGGCGCCTGAATGCCGGCGCTCTCGATGTCCGACAGGAGTTCCGCCTCGCTGGCGGCACCGACGAGACGCGCTGCAAAGGAGAGAGCGCTCGCGGCGGACAGGATCACGGCCATGCGGTGCCACATGTCCGGGACGCAATGGCAGAACGCATGAACGCCTCGCTCCGGATCCTTCCGGAGTGTCGCGTCCGCAACGAAGATGACGCCCGAGGTGCCGAGCGACAGGAAAGCCATGCCGGGACGGATGACGCCGATGCCGACGGCTCCGGCCGCGTTGTCGCCGCCCCCTCCCGCCACCGGAACCCCTGGCCTCAGGCCCAGCGCGCCGGCGGCTTCGCGCGTGAGCCGACCGGACACGTCGGTTCCCTCGACAAGACGAGGCATGTGCCGTTCGTCCAGTCCTGTGGCCGCCAGCATTGCGGGCGACCAGTCTCGCTTCTCCACGTCGAGCCAGAGGGTACCGGCGGCATCGGACGGCTCGCTGACCGCCTCCCCGGTCAGGCGCAGCCTGATCCAGTCCTTCGGAAGCAGGATGCGGGCCGTGCGTGCGAAGATGTCGGGCTCGTGTTTGGCGACCCACAGAAGTTTCGGCGCCGTGAAGCCCGGCATCGCCATGTTGCCCGTGATGGCTCGGCTCGCAGGCTCCCTTTGTTCCAACTCGGCGCATTCCGCTCCGGCGCGGCCGTCGTTCCACAAGATCGCGGGACGCAGGACCTGTCCGCTTTCGTCGAGAAGGACGGCCCCGTGCATTTGGCCCGACAACCCGATGCCCTTGACCGCCTCAAGGGAATGCGCGGCTCCGAGCCTGCTCACGGCCGCCCTGGTCGCCTGCCACCACGCCTCAGGATCCTGTTCCGACCAGAGCGGATGAGGTCGGGACACCGCCAGCGGCGCCGTCGCTTCGCCGATGAGCGCGCCGTCCCCGTCGATGAGGACCGCCTTGACGCCTGACGTTCCCAGGTCGATTCCCACATACATCGATCAACCGCCTCGATCAGGTGGTCCTGGAGCATCGGACGTGAAAAATGGAATCCACTTTTGGGATTCATTCGGATGCTCCCCTATAGAACAGCGCATCGGTCTTGCGAAAAACCGGGGCCACTTTTTCGCAAGACCGATGCGCTTGTGTGACCTTCGGAAAGGCCCCGCCTCACAGAGCCCCCCCGTCCAGATAGCGCTGCAGCGTGACGCGGGTTCCTTCGCGCCAGAGACTTCTCAGCGCCGTCTCGAAGGATGCGCGGAACGATGGCGCATCCGCGACGTCGCCGAAGATGTCACGAAGACTTAAGAATGCGGCGGGATCGTCCTTTGCCGTGAGGGCCGCCGGCGTCAGGCGTGCGGCATTCGGATCGTTGAGGACGATGGGGGCCCCCGCATCGTCGGTAGCCGCGCAGTAACGGCACCACAACGCCGATTCCAGCGCCAGCCCCGTCACGTCCGCACCGGCCTTCAGACGATCGCGCGTCGACGGCAGAATGAATTTCGGCTGCCGGTTGGAGCCGTCCTGCGCCAGGCGCGGGATCGTGTCGCCAACATCCGGATTGGCGAAGCGCCTTGCGATGAGCTCGTAATACGCCATCAGATTGACGCCTGGCACCGGCGGCACCTGAGGGATGATCTCCCGGGTCTCGAGCTTGTCGAGAAAGCCTCGGACATGCGGGTCCGCCATGGCGTCGTGGACGAAATGAATGCCCAACAGGGCAGCCGGATAAGCGATGGCAGCATGCCCGCCGTTGAGGATACGCAGCTTCATCAGCTCGAAGGCGGCGACCTCGGACGTGAAGGTGACGCCCACCTCTTCCAACGCAGGGCGCCCTGCCGTGAAATTGTCTTCGAGCACCCATTGCCGGAACGGCTCGCAGAAGACGGGCCAGTTGTCCTGGATGCCGAAGCTGTCCCTCAGGATGGCGCGCTCTCTGTCGGTCGTAGCCGGCGTGATGCGGTCGACCATGCTGTTGGGGAACGCCACGCTCTCGCGGATATAGGCCGCGAGAGCCGGGTCGACGAGATCGGCCAAGCCCGCCACCGCATCCAGCGTGACATGGCCGTTATGGGGAATGTTGTCGCATGACATCACCGTGAAAGGGACCTGCCCCCGCTCGCGGCGGCGCTTGAGAGCAGCCACGAGCACGCCGAACACGCCCTTGGGCGCATCCGGATGCGCCGCGTCGTAGCGGATTTCAGGATGCTCCGGATTGAAGGCCCCCGTCGCGGGATCGATGCAGTAGCCGCCCTCCGTGACGGTCAGGGACACGATCCTCAGGGCCGGGTCATCGAGAGCCGCGACGATCGCGCGGGCATCCTCGCCGACCGGCACGAAATCCGCCATGGATCCGGACACGCGCGCCCTGTTGGCTCCGGGCTCCAGCTCCACCACGGTGGTGAGCCAGTCCTGAGGCGCGAGAGCACGCCGCATGGCTTCATCCCCTGACCGGACGCCGGCCCCCAGCAGCGCCCAATCCAGATCCTTGCCCGCGTTGAAGAGATCGTCGAGATAGATCGCCTGATGGGCACGGTGGAAGTTTCCCACGCCGATATGCAGGATGCCGGGAGACAAGGCCTCGCGCGCGTAGTTCGGCCGGTCGACCGCGGCAGGAAGGGCTCCGAGGGTTGCAAGGCTGAGAGGCTGGCTCATGGCAGTTGGACCTGATTGGCAGGGAGGATGGATTGTCTCGTCGGAGCGGGCTCTTGCGCATCGCCCGGCCGGACGTAGCCGGTCATGATGTCGACAGCCTTGTCGGCGATGGCGAGCACGGGAGCATTGGTGTTTCCGCTGGGAATCGCCGGCATGATCGAGGCGTCGACGATCCGCAGACCCGCAACGCCGCGCGTTCGCAGATCCGGGGTCACGACGGCATGCTCGTCGGTCTCGCGGCCCATCCGGCAGGTGCCGACGGGATGATAGTTCGTCTTGACGGTCCGCCGGCAATGGGCGGCGAGTGCCTCGTCGGAGGAACGATCGGATCCGGGGAAGATCTCCCGTGCGATCATGTCTCTGACCGGGCTCGTCGCCAGAACATCCCGGGCATAGCGCAATCCCGCGATGGTGAGCCGGAGATCGTCCGAATCCCCGAAGAATTGCGGATCGACCTGCGGCGCCTCCAGCGGGTCGGCCGATGCGAGCCGGACCGATCCCCGTGCCTTGGGACGCAGCAGGCAAGGATTGAGCGTCACACCATGCGTCGGCTCGACGCCGGAGACGTCGCGGTCGAGATAGACGGTCGGAACGCAATAGAGCTGGAGGGTCGGCCGCTCGCTTCCATTGGGGTCGACGAAGGCGCAGGCCTCCACGCCCGTCGTGGTGACCGCCCCCGATTTGAAGAGCATGTATTGCAACCCGTGGCTCAGCATGGCCAGGCCACGGTCCTGACCGAAATAGCCGAAGGCTCCGGTCGTCGTCGCTACGATGGGAACTTCGTGATGATCCTGCAGGTTCCGGCCGACGCCCGGCAGATCCACTTCGACCGCAATGTCGTGGCGGGACAGTTCTCCGGCCGGCCCGATCCCAGACAGCATCAGGAGCTTCGGCGTCATATAGGTGCCGGCGGCAAGAACCACTTCCGTGTCGGCATAAAAGGTTTCCGGCCCCGATCGCCCTTTCACCTCCACGCCCGTTGCCCGCCCCTTCTCGATCCGAATGCAGGTTACCACGGTATCCGTCAGAAGGGTCAACTTCGGGTTGCTCAGTACGGGCGGGAGGAATGCATCGACCGCACTGCACCGGCGCTGTGTCGTTCGGTCGATCGTATGCTGCATGAAGCCGACGCCCGCCTGACGCGCGCCGTTGAAATCCGGATTGTAGGGCACCCCTTTCTCCTGCAGCGCCTGTACGAAGGCGCGGCTCATCGCGGAGTGCTGCCCGAGATGGGATACCTTCAGGGGCCCGCTGAGCCCGTGATAGGGCCTGCCGAGATGGTCGTTTCCTTCCTGCCTGATGAAATAAGGCAGAAGGTCTTCATAGCTCCACCCTGCCCCGCCGAGCGCCGCATCCCAGGCATCGTAATCCTGTGCTTGCCCCCGGATGTAGACCATGGCGTTGACCGCGCTGCCTCCGCCGAGAACTTTGGCCTGCGGCACAACCGGGGCGCGACCGCCGAGCTGCGGCTGAGGGACGACATTGTGCATCGTGAGATAGGTATCCCGTGCGAGAAACTTCATATAGCCTGCGGGCATCGCAAGAATGCGGCTGGCCCTGCGCGGCCCGGCCTCGATCAGCAGGACTCGAGCGCCGTGTTCCGCCACCAGGCGGCTGGCGACGACACAACCGGCACTGCCTCCGCCGACGATGATAAAGTCGAACCGCTTTAAGGGCATGAGCCTTCCTCGCCTAAGGCTTCAGCTCGCTTTGCGGGTGGGCAATCGGCGCAGGTTAGCCAAGGGATGGCGCCGGATGCGCTCGACCGCGAGGCCCTCGGCATCGAACAGATGGCAGGTGACCGGATCGAGCTTGATCGCGATGCGCTCATGCACTCCGGTCGGGATCTCTCCATCAGCCTGGACAATCACGGTGGGGCCGCCCTGCAACTGAGTGTAGAGAAATGTCTCACCGCCGAGCCGCTCGACCACCATGACCTCTCCGGTCAACTCCCCCTCTCCCGCCAGATGCATGTGCTCGGGCCGGACGCCGAGGGTCACGGCATCGCCGACCTTTTGACGGCCGGGACGAACGGGGACCGTCAGACTGGCGCCATTGGCGAGTTGAACGGTGGTGCCGGCCTCGTCGACCGAAGCGACCTTGGCCGGAAGAAAGTTCATCTTCGGACTGCCGATGAAGCCCGCCACGAACAGGTTGCGGGGATGATGGTAGAGTTCGAGCGGTGAGCCCGCCTGCTCGACGAGGCCCGCTTGAAGCACCACGATCTTGTCGGCCATCGTCATCGCCTCGACCTGATCATGCGTCACATAGATCATGGTCGCCGCCAGTTCGTCGTGCAGCCGGGCAAGTTCGATGCGCATCTGGACGCGCAAAGCAGCGTCCAGGTTTGATAACGGCTCGTCGAACAGGAAGACTTTCGGCTTGCGCACGATGGCCCGACCGATGGCCACACGCTGCCTCTGCCCACCCGAGAGCTCCTTGGGCTTGCGGTCGAGCAACGCGTCGAGGTGCAGGATGCGTGCGGCCTCGGCGACCTTGGCGCGGCGTTCCTCCTTCGAAACGCCGGCGAGCCGAAGCGAGAAACCCATGTTGTCGGCAACGGACATATGGGGGTAAAGCGCATAGGATTGGAACACCATGGCCAATCCGCGCTCCGATGGTGGCACGTCGTTGACGCGCTGTCCGTCGATCATCAGTTCGCCGGCGGTGATCTCCTCGAGCCCGGCGATCATCCGCAGAAGTGTGGACTTGCCGCAGCCCGACGGGCCGACGAAGACGCAGAACTCGCGGTCGTCGATGGAGAGGTTGACTCCCTTGATGACCGGCACGGCACCGTAGTTCTTCTGAATATCCTTGAGCGTGACGGTCGCCATTGCGACTCTCCCTTTTACTTCACGGCGCCGAAGGTCAGGCCGCGCACCAGCTGGCGCTGGCTCATCCAGCCGAACACGAGGATCGGCGCGATGGCGATCGTCGAGGCGGCCGAGAGCTTGGCCCAGAACAGTCCTTCAGGGGCAGAGAACGAGGCGATAAACGTCGTCAGCGGCGCTGCCGCGGAGGTGGTGAGATTCAAGCTCCAGAACGCCTCGTTCCAGCACAGGATAATCGACAATAGAGCCGTGGACGCGATACCGGGCAGGGACAGAGGCATCAGGAGCATCCAGACTTCCTGCTTCGGCTTGGCGCCGTCCATTCGCCCTGCTTCGAGGATGTCCTTCGGGACCTCCTTGAAGAAGGTGTACAGCATCCACACCACGATCGGCAGGTTCATGAGCGTATAGACCACGATCAATCCCCAGCGGGTGTCGATCGCGCCGATATCCCGGAAGAGCAGGTAGATCGGGATCAGCACGCCCACGGCAGGCATCATCTTGGTGGAGAGCATCCACAGCAGCAGATCCTTGGTCTTCCGGCCCGGAAAGAAAGCCATGGCGTAGGCGGCCGGCACGGCGATCACCGTTGCCAGGAACGTGGCGCCGACCGAAATGATCACGCTGTTGAGCGCGAAGTGAACGTAATCGGCGCGCTCGCGCACGGTGATGTAGTTCTCCAATGTCGGCGTGAAGAAGAGCTTGGGCGGCGTCGCAATCGCTTCGACTTCGGGCTTGAAGCTCGTCAGGACCATCCAGAAGATCGGGAAGAAGATCAGCCCGGCGGCGATCCAGCCGACCAGCGTCATGATGAGCCTTTCGCGCGTTTTTGGGTGCATGGCCCTCTCCTCAATCGGCAATGTTCTTGGCGATCGACCGGACAAGGAAGATCGCGACGATGTTTGCCAGGATGACGGCGATCACACCCGCGGCTGAGGCTCCACCGACGTCGTATTCACGCAACGCACGCAGGTAGATCAGGAAGGCCAAGTTGGTCGAGGCTAGCCCCGGGCCACCCGAAGTAGTGACGTAGATCTCCGCGAAGACCGAGAGCAGGAA
This sequence comes from Microvirga sp. TS319, assembly GCF_041276405.1. Classification (NCBI taxonomy): domain Bacteria; kingdom Pseudomonadati; phylum Pseudomonadota; class Alphaproteobacteria; order Hyphomicrobiales; family Methylobacteriaceae; genus Microvirga; species Microvirga sp. TS319. The sequence goes on from NZ_JBGGGT010000001.1 coordinate 1,092,119, forward strand.
GATCGTCTCGATCATGATCACCACGCTGATCGCGCGGCCGAGATGCGGCAGGATGATGAAGAAGAACATGGCGAACGGCCCGGCGCCATCCATTCGCGCGGCTTCCTTCTGCTCGCCGTCGAGGGATTGAATGGCCGTCAGCAGGATGAGCAACGCGAAGGGGAGCCATTGCCACGCGACGATGATGATCACGGAGGTCAGCGGGAGGCTGCCGAAGAAATCGATCACGGGCAGACCCAGGGACCGCGAGAAGAAAGCAAACAGCCCGTTGACGGGGTGCATCAGCATGTTCTTCCAGATCAGCGCGCTCACTGTCGGCATGACGAAGAAGGGCGCGATGGCGAGCAGGCGGGCAACGCCGCGGCCGTAGAAGTCCTGATCGAACAGAACGGCCAGCAGCGTCCCGAACCCGACGGTGATGACCAGGACCCAAAAGACCAGAAAGATCGTGTTGGCCATAGCCGTCCAAAGGGACGGATCGGTCAGCAGATAGGTATAGTTCTCGATCCCGGCGAAGCCGCCGACCGACGGGTCGAGCAGATTGTAGTATTGGAACGAGAACCACAGCGTCATCGCCAGCGGCACGATCATCCATAAGAACAGGACGATGACGGACGGCGCGATCAGGGGAAGGGTTTTGACGTTGCGTTGACTGCGCCTGCCGACGACGGCCGTCGTCGTCGGGACAGGAGCGGTTGTGGTTGTGCCTACCATTGTACCGACTCACAATTGGAGTGAGCAGCCGGCGAGCTCGAAGGCTCGCCGGTTGCATGGCACTTGACTTACTTCGGATAGCCTGCCTGCTTCATCGTCCGCTCGGTGGAACGTTGCGCATTCTCGAGGGCCTGATCGACCGTTACCTGTCCTGCAAGGGCGGCGGCGATCTGCTGGCCGACGGCGGTGCCAATCCCCTGGAACTCCGGAATCGCCACATACTGGATTCCCACATAAGGAACGGGATCCTTCGTCGGCTTGGTGATGTCCGCATTGACGATCGCGTCATAGACAATCTTCGCGAAGGGCGCGGCCTTCTGGTATTCAGGATTGTCGTAGGTCGACTTGCGCGTCCCAGGCGGGACCGAAACCCAGCCGACCTCGTTGCCGACCAGCGTGATATAGTCCTTCGACGTCGCCCATTTCAAAAACGACTTGGCGGCGTCCACCTTCTTCGACGAAGCAGGGATGGCCAGAGCCCAGGACCAGAACCAGGCCGAACCGTTGCTGGTGACTTCGATTGGCGCCGGAGCGAAAGCCGTCTTGTCCGCGACCTGGCTTTCCTTCGGATTGTAGATATAGCCCGCCGCCGACGTGGCATCGACCCACAAGCCGCAGTGTCCGGTCGCGAACAGAGCGCGATTCTCGTTGTGGCCGTTGGCCGTGGCCCCGGGCGGGCCATAATCCCTCATGTTCTTGACGTAATAATTGATCGCATTCTTCCACGGCTCGGTGGTGAGCTGCGGTTCCCATTTCTCATTGAACCAGCGCCCGCCGAATGCATTCACCATGGGGCCAATGAAGGCCATGTTCTCGCCCCAACCGGGCTTGCCGCGCTGGCAGAAGCCATACTGCTCCTTGGACTTGTCAGTGAGCTTAGCGGCATATTCGGAGATCTGGTCGTAGGTCGGCTTATCCGGCATCTTGAGGCCTGCCTGATCGAACAGGTCCTTCCGGTAGTATGTAAACGAACTTTCGGCATAGAACGGCACGGAATAGAGCTTGCCATTGGCCGAAAGGGCGCTCTTCACCGTCGGAATGAGGTCGCCGTAGTCGTAATCAGCGCCAAGATCGTCGAGAGACACCAGCCAGTTCTGCTTGCCCCAGATCGGCGTCTCATAGGAACCGATGGTGATGATGTCGAACTGCCCGCCCTTGGTGGCGATATCGGTCGTCGCCCGCTGACGCAGAACGTTCTCCTCCAGTACGACCCAATTCAACTTGTTACCGGTCGCCTGCTCCCACTTGGGCGCCAGTCGCTGCATGATGATCATGTCGGCATTGTTGACGGTAGCAATCGTCAAGGTTTGACCTTGAGCAAAGGCATAACTTGTGCCAGCAACCAAGCAGGCTGCCGACAATAGGGCGATATTCCTGAACTGCATTGCTTCCTCCAAGATTGTAATTTGTTATTTTATGAATGCTCTCATGACCGATTTTCGGCGTCAATTGCAGCATATTTCATGCCGAAGCTTCTTTTTATGGGAGGATTTCTTGAAGCGTACCTTATTCTTTATAACCGTTACTTCTAACCGCGGGAGGTATTGCGACCCTCCCCGCACGCCCTAGATAACGACGCTCTCCATATCTTTGAACTTCGGTGCGCTCCTCCACTGGATCAACAGCGACGGAACTCGCGCCTGTCCTGAATTCGCGTTGAAGGCGAAGGATGGTCCGCGACAGAACGGACCGTCATGCGCAGAAGCGCAGAACCTCCGACGAGCAAGGACGGTGCTGGTCAGCGGGCTGTTGTCGTCCAGGCCGTGTTTGTGGATGTGCCGGCCTGATGGCGCAGTGAAAAGCCACGCCGGCCCAGTTGGCTGAAGCATCGTTCTTGCGAAAAACCGGGGCCACTTATTCGCCCGATGCGCTAGGCGGACTCATCCCCCGCCAGCCAGGATGGATCAAGCGTGAACAGCTCCTGCGGCCGGTTGACCCCTCTCAGGGCATAGCGGCCGACGGAGACCAGGCAGTCCTGCTCAGCCGTCGAAGCCGCCGCGAAGAATGTCGAGGAGACGAGAAGATCCCTCTCGACGGAGCGACAGAGGGCGGCGATCCGGCTCACCTCGTTCACGGCCGGGCCGACCACCGTGAAGTCGAGGCGGTCCTGACTGCCGATATTGCCGTAAAAGACCTCGCCGATGTGAAGGGCCAGATAGGCATCGGCGACAGGCACGTTCAAGTCTGCGCGGTCCCGGTTGAGGGCGCGGATCCGCGACCGCATCAATTGGTCGGCGCGAAGAGCGGATCGGCAAGCCAGGCTCGGATCCTCTTCCTTGAAGATTGCCAGGGTACCGTCCCCGATCAGCTTCAGCACGTCGCCGCCGGCGTCACAGATCGACGAGATGATGGCCTCGGAATAATCGTTCAGGAATGGAATGATCTGCTCCGGATCCGCAGTCTCGGTGATGTGGGTGAAGCTGCGCAGGTCGCTATACCAGAGAACAGCCTGGATCCGGTCGGTGACGCCCCGGGCGATCCGCCCTTTCAAGACGAGGCGGCCCGCATCACGGCCGAGATAAGTCTCGACGAGGGTCTTGGCGATGCGCGCGAGCGAGGCGCATTTCAGGGCCAGCATCAGGGACGATGCCAATTCGCGGACAAGGGAGATCTGCTCGTCCGTAAAGCCGGAATCGACGTCCGTCGTCCAGGATGAATAAAAGGAATCCATCTCTCCGATGATGCCTTCGGCCTCGAAGCGATGGATCAGGGCGAGATAATCCGTCTGCCCCTCTGCCCGAAGATCCGCAAGAACGGAAAAATCCTCGACATGCCCTGGGCCGATCCGCCGCCGCAGGAAATCCTCCCCGCTCATCAGAAGATGGTAATAGGTGCTCCGTCGCCAATTGGCGGCGGCCTCGCCCTCGACGTTGGTGCGACCATACTCGACCACATGATCGAGATCGCCCTGGTCGTCGCGGCGCCAGCGAAAGACGCGCCCCTCGTGGATCGGGTGCAGCGTATCGATGACGATGTTCACCCGCGCAATCGGAAGCCCCTCGGCCACAAGGCGATGGCAGAAGCCATGGAGAAGTTCCAGCTCCGTCATGCCCGTCAACCCGGCCTCCGTCACCCATCTGGCGGTGCCAGAGGCCTGCCTCCCATCCATGCTATCCCTCACGATCACGAATTCGCCGCCGATTGTTGGCCGTCGGCAGACGGAATCCATCATACCAGCCGCCGATCAATGGGCACACGCCCTTCCCTCGCGGTGGCGGAGAAAGAATGAGCGCCCCAGGCGCTGGGGCACGGCGTTCAGCCGGGAACCTTAGCAACCTGTCCGCGGGCCGTGAGGACAATCCCATTCCGTTGAGGCGATTTTGGGATCGCACCGCGGCGTCTAGGCAGCCCTGGGAAGAACGGCCCCGGCCGCCCTCTCGGCGTTGGAACATCGTCCCACGGACAGTGTTCTCTGTCCGACAGCCAGACGACCCAAAGCGGCTCAGAGAACCTCCGGCCTTAGGGAGGAGAACATGACGAACATTCTGAAATCCCTTGACGAACAGTTCTCGGACAATCTGGAACAGCATGGTCATTACCTGACGGATCCAGAGGCCCGCGACGAAGAGCAATTGGACATGGCGATCAGCCACCTCGCTCCCTTCATCCCCGAGGATCGATGGCCCCAGACCCGGGAAGAGCTGCTGCGCGTCGTCCGCGCCAGCCGGCAACCCCGCTGACAGGTCACAGGCGGTATCTCCGAGCCTCCGGCCCGTGTGGGCCCCTGCCATGGTGTGGCTTCAGGTCCGGTCACGCCTCGATCCATCGCGACGTTCAGGCGAGCGCCGTCGATGTGCCTTGAAACGGGATCGATGCGGCCGTGAGACTTCCCTTATGCGGTGGCGACATCGCTCTGGGGCACGTCGTCGAAGCGCCATTTCAGTCGGACGCCGCCGCTTGCCGTGGCTTCAAGGGCCGGAATCGCGGAAAGAAGCTTGACCGTGTAGGGATTCCGAGGCCGGTCGAAGATCGCGTCGCGATCACCCTCCTCCACGATCCGGCCGTCCTGCATGACGATGACCCTGTCCGCGATCTGCTCGACGACTCCGAGATCGTGACTGATGAAGAGGCAGGAGAACCCATGCCGGAGCTGTAGGTCCGCGAACAGGTCGAGGACCTGGGCCCGCACCGTGACGTCGAGGGCGGAGACAGGTTCGTCGGCGATGACGAAGGCGGGCCGGCGCACGAGAGCGCGCGCGATCGCAACGCGTTGGCGCTGGCCGCCGGACAGTTCGTGGGGATAACGCCTGGCGAAGGTATCGTCGAGACCGACATCATGCAGGATCTCGCGCACGCGATCCGTCTTTTCGCGATGCCCCATCGACGGCACCAGACGCAGGGCTTCACGCACGAGGTCGGCGATGGTCATACGGGGATCGAGAGACGAATACGGGTCCTGGAACACCATCTGACAGTTGAGGCGGTAATGCGTCCAACTCTCGGAGCCTCGACGAACGGGACGCCCGGCAAAGCGGATTTCTCCGTCCGAGGGATCGAGGAGACCAGCAATGGCGCGCCCCAGCGTCGTCTTGCCGGATCCTGATCCGCCGACAAGCGCAACGACCTCCCGTGGCCGAACCGTCAGGTTGACGCCGTGAAGCGCACGCTTGCCCGGCTCCTTACGGAAGAAGCCCTGGCGTCCGCGATACTCCACCATGAGGTCGCGCACGTCCACGATCGGTTCAGCGGATGTGGGGAGATCGCGCTTGGGCAGGCGCCGCGGCATCGCGGCCAGCAGCTTCTGCGTATAGGGATGCCGGGGATGACGCAGCAGATCCTGCGTGTTCCCCTGCTCGACGATTTCACCCCTGCACATGACGATGATGCGATCGGTGTAGCGGGCGACCATCGAAAGATCATGGCTGATCATGAGCACGGCCGTCCCGTGCTCCCGCGTAAGCTCCACCATGAGTTCGAGGACATCGCGTTGGACGACTGCATCGAGCGCCGTCGTCGGCTCGTCGGCGATGAGAAGAGCCGGCTGAAGGAGCATGACCGAAGCGAGCATGATCCGCTGGCGCATGCCGCCCGAGAATTGGTGCGGGTAGGACTCGAGCGCTCCCTCGGGATCCTTGATCCCGACACGGCGGAGCATGTCGAGGATGAGAGCGAGGCGTTTCTCGGCATTCAGGCTGCGATGAAGTGCCAGACCTTCGTCCAGCTGACGGCCGATGAGCATCGACGGGTTGAGCGACGTCATGGGCTCCTGGAACACCATCCCGATGCGCGAGCCTCTCAGCCGCCTCAACTCTCCCGGTGGGAGTTGAGCGATGTCTTTCCCGTCGAAGACGATGCTGCCGGAAGTTCTGCGGATCGCCGGCGGCTCAAGTGCCATGATGGACCGGGCTGCGAGCGTCTTTCCGCTTCCGGATTCGCCGACAATGCCGACGATTTCGCCCGGTGCGAGGGAGAAGTTCACGTTCTTGACGACTTCCAGATCCGTTCGCGAGACTACGAGGCGCAGTCCCTCAACCCGGAGCAGTTCGGTCCCGGCCATGATCAGACTCCTCGCATTCTCGGATCGAGCTTGTCGCGCAGGGCATCGCCGAGCAGGTTGATGCCGAGCAGGGTCAGCGAGATGCACAGGCCTGGAAAGATGCCGAGCCATACGGCCTGGGCGATGAAGGAACGGCTGCTTGCCAGCATGTTGCCCCATGTGGGCGCTGGCGGCGGCACCCCGAGGCCTAGAAAGCTCAGGGCGCTTTCCGCCAGGAGCACCCAGCCGAACATGGAGGTGGCGAGCACCGTCAGGGGAGCCATGCAGTTTGGCAGGATATGCCGTGCCATGGTATAGGCCTCGGAATTGCCCATCACCCTGGATGCATCGACATATTCCTTTTCCCGCAGGGACAGAACGGTGCCGCGGACGACGCGGGCCACGGAAGGCGTGTAGGCAAGCCCCAGGGCCAGGATGATGCCGTACTTGTTGGCGCCCATGACGGCCAGAAGGCCAAGAGCCAGCAGGATTCCCGGGAAGGCCAGCAGGGCATCGTTGAAGGTCATCAGAATCCGATCCGTCCAGCCGCGCAGATATCCCGTCAGAAGACCGATCGCGGTTCCGGCTGCGATCGCGGTCGTCACGGTGAGAAGGCTGATCCACACGCTGGTCGCGGCGGCCGCCATCAGTCGGCTGAGGACGTCCCGGCCGAATTCATCGGTCCCCAGCCAATAGACGGGCCCGGGTGGCTGGAGACGGGTTGCGAAGTTGATCTTCAAGGGGTCGAAAGGCGTCCAGATCGACCCGCACAGGGCGCAGAGGCCGAGAACGCCGACGATGAGGACGCCGAGAAGGGCGTTGGGGGCAATGGATTTCATTCTGCCGTCACTCTCGGATCGAAGACGGGGTAAAGCAGATCGACGACGATGTTCACGACCACATAGACGAAGGCGATGAAGAGGAGGCATCCCTGGATGACCGGGTAGTCGCGGGCGAAGATCGAATCCACGAGGAGGCGGCCGAGGCCGGGAATCGTGAAGACGGTTTCGACGACGGCTATTCCGCCGAGAAGATTTCCGAGCACCAGACCGATGAGCGTCCAGGTCGGGCCGAAGGCGTTCTTGAACGCGTGGTGCATCAGCACAGCGCCTTCGGAAAGGCCCTTCGCCCGGGCATGAGTGATGTAGTCGAGCCGCAGGACTTCGAGCGTGCTCGCACGCGACATCCGGATCAGCACGCCCATCTCGTGCAGGAACAGGGTCGCGACCGGCATGACGATGTAGAGCAGTGCCGCCGTGGGTTCCTCCGAGAACGAGACGTAGCCGACGATGGGAAGCCATTCGAGCTTGAGACCGAACAGGATCAGCAGCAGAAGCCCCAGCCAGAACGTCGGAATCGACAGCAGGATCGTCGCGGTCCCCACCAGAACCAGATCGAGCAGGCTGTTCTGGCGCCAGGCCGCGATCATCCCGGCCGGTACGGCGAACAGGGTGGCGAACAGGACTGCGATCAGCACGATCTTGGCGCTGATCCAGAAGCGGTCGACGACGAGAGGAAGGACGGGCTGGCTCGACGTGATCGATTGTCCGAGATCGCCCTGGAGGATGTTGCCGAACCAGATTGCGAACTGCACCGGCAAGCTGTGATCGAGCCCGAGCCGCTCCCGCAAGTCCGCAAGGCTCGCCGGATCGGCCATGTCGCCGAGCATCAATGCCGCGGGGTCGCCCGGGATCAGGCGGATGAGCACGAACACCGAGACCGCCATGATGAGGAGCGTCGGAACCGCCATGACAATCCGCTTGGCTATGAAGCGCAGCATTGCGTCGCTCTCCTCAGATCGGCCACGGCGAGGTCATGCCGAGGGCATTCCTGCCGAACGCCTGTTGTTCATAACGTCGGCGAAGAAGTCCTGCACCTGGGGCACGACCTGGTTTCCATCGTGCGGCACGTTCGGCACCACATCGAAGCGGACGCGGATGCCGGCGTCTTCGAAGGAGCGGCGAAGGCTTTCGAGCCGCTCCGGGCGCGTCCGGCCGGCATCGTTGGCGCCGGACATCCAATGCGGGCTGCCCTCATGATGGGTGATTTCCCAGGTTTCGAGGTCGGCAGCGCCGACGATCATCTGCACAGGCACCTGCCGCATGGCGGCGAGATCGACCGTAACCCCGAACCTTTCCTTGACGTCGCGGATGCCGACCCACCAGTCGCGTGTCGGATCCAGGAGCGTCACCGAGCCGGGAGCCCCGATGGATGCGGCCCACAGACGCTTCGGATGAAGGAGGAGGAAGCGGTGGGTGAAGTGACCGCCGCCGGAGAATCCGAACAGCGCGAAGCGGGCGACGTCCATCCCGTAGCGTTCGCCGACCTCCTCGACGATGGACAGCAGGACCCGGTCATAGCGGATCTCGGCCTCCTGAATGTACTTGAAACCATCACGATTGCCGTCGCCCCTGATCCCCACGGGGAAGAGCGGGCACAGGATGATGCAGTTGTTCCAGCGGCCGAACTCGGCGAACCCTTCGCAATACGTCATGAATGCCCGGCCGGTTCCGTGCATCGCAACTACGAGTTCGGGAGTCCCCCTGCGCCCCAGATCCGGGGGCACGTAGAGGCAATAGGAAAAGCGCGGATCGTGACGACTCGCGAAAACTGTGGTCAGACCGCGATCATAGATCTGCCGCCCGAGATCCTCGGGCCGGATATTGTCGGCTGGCGTGGGTGTATCGGCGCGATCCAACGAGAAACTCCGCATGAAACCTGAGTGATGCCATGGACCGGCCGACGCAGATGCCGGCCGGTCCGCTGCCGGAGCCGAATGCGATCAATCGGCGATGTGAACCTCCCAAGCCCGCGGCTTGGAGAGGACGGAGGCGGTGTAGCCCCGAACCTTCTTGCGGAAGGCGCTGGCCTCGATGCCGTTGTAGAGCATCACGAAGGGCACTTCGTTCAGGAAGCGGGCGTGCAGTTCGTCGAAGACTTTCTGACGCTCGGCTTTGTCGGAGATCAGCATCGACTTCTCGAGCAGAGCCTGCGCCTCGGGATTGTCCCAGACCTTCCGGGGCTGCTTGTCCTTCGGGCCCATGACGGAATCATAGCTCAGGGACGGGTCGAGACGAGCCGAGTACGGGAACGCCATGACCTGGTAATTGCCCTTGTTGTACCGGTCGAGCTGAGTGCCCCATTCCAGCACCTCCAGGTTGGCGTTGATGCCGACCGCCTGGAGCATGGCCTGGATGAGCACGGACGATGCGAAGGTCTGGGGATAGCGCTTGTTCGTCAGGATCGTGATCGGCTCGCCCTTGTAGCCCGCCTCCTTCAGGAGACTCTGCGCGGCTTGTGCGTCGTACGTATAGCCCTTGTCATGCGCGGCGGTGTGATACGAAGAGCTCAACGGCACAATGGAGTTGTTGTGCTTGGCGAGACCCTCCGTGACGGCGGCGGTGATCTGGGGCGTATCGAGCGCCGCCGCAATGGCCTGGCGCAGCTTGACGTTCGACAGAAGCGGATCCCGCGTCTGGATCAGCAGCGCGCTCAGACCCATGTTCTGTGCGATCGAAAGCTCCAGCGCCGGATTGGCCTTGATCTCCTTCACATCCGCATTGGTGATATCGGGCACGACGTCGATATCCCCCCGCAGCAGAGCCGCCTTCGCGGCCGCATTGTCAGGGACCACCACGAAGCGAACCTCGTTCACGAGAGGACGCTTCGAGCCGGCATAGCCATCGCTCTTGCCTTCGGCCGGGTTCGCATAGGCGTCGAACTTGGACAGCTTGACGAACTCGCCGCGCCGCCACTCCTCGAGCTTGAACGGACCGGTTCCGATCGGCTTGTCCCACGATCCGTCAGCCTTCACGGAATCCTTGTGGATGATCCCGGTCATGCCGCAATCGGTGCGCGCCAGGGTCGCGAGGAACAGGGCATCCGGCCTGTCGAGACGAAACACGACCGTCTGGGCGTCGGGCGTTTCGACCGCCTGTACTTTCGACCGCCCGCGGCCATCGAATTCGGAGAGGCAGCGCCATTCCGTCTTGGGGTCCGTGTAGCGCTTCCAGCTCCAGGCGACATCCTCAGGGGTCAGAGGTGCGCCATTGTGAAACGTGACTCCGCTGCGGAGCTTGAACGTGTAGGTGAGACCATCCTCGGAAACCGAGACCGACTGCGCCAGAAGCGGTTTGATGCTCGCATCCTCGCCATAGGCGACCAGCCCTTCGACCACATGCAGGACGACAGCGTCTGTGTTGTCGTCCCGGTTGACGCCCGGATTGGTGCTGCGGATGTCCGCATTGAGCGAAATCCGCAGCGGGGTCTGCTGGGCCAGCGCCGGAAGCGCCGCCGTCAAGGCTCCCGTCATGCAGCCCGCCAATAGAATCCTTGCCTTCACCTTCATCATTATCCTCCGACAATCGTCCTTGTTCCCACGCCGTCTTCTTTGTTGTCGCAGCTCGTGGCGGCTGCTTAGAGGGCCTTCACATACGGTGTCGCAGGGGCCGCTCCGGGCCCGGACTGAAAGGCCGGACGCTGAATCTCCATGTCGAGCCTATATGTGATGAACGTCCGGTCGAGCGCCGGAAGCATGGCAACCTCCATGAGGCCGCTCATCGGCTCCATCACGATCATCGCCACCGTCGCGCTCAGATTGCTGCTGAGATTCTTGCGCGGCGGGCGGCAGACCGACCACGGCGTCTCGAAGTCGTCGAATAGCGCGTTCTTGACCACGTCACGCGTCACGCTGCCGAGGTGAGGCTCGATCAGCGCTCGGACGCGCAGGTCCCGATAGAGGCTGTCCGGCGTGTTCGCGATACCGGTGTCCTTGAGCTTCGTGAGAGCGATCGGGCTCTGGAAGTGATTGGCATGAACGACGAGGCCGCGCTCCGGCAGCACCTGAAACGTTTCGTCGGGCGCACATTCGAAATCGATAGCGATGCCGTTGGCATGGCTGACGATCATGTTGTTCGCCGCCGACTTGCGGGTCGTGTAGACGGCCTGCATCGAGGCCGCCAGCTGCCTCTGCTCCAGAACCTTCCGGCGGATCAAGGCGAGCGGGACGCCGAGTCTTTGATAGTCGCGATCCGTCTCAAGGTAGTTCGCCGTGATTGCAATCCCGGCCGCGTTGAAACCCGACCGCGCGAGCGCTCCGGCCTCCGTGAAGGTCAGGATGTCAGGACCGTCTTCGCGCCTGATCTTGAGAACCACCGCCGTTTCCGCGCATTCCGCCTTCCAGTCCCAGTTCTGGGCGTGAATGAGGCGCCCCTCGGCCGTCATCTCGGGCAGGACGACGACGCCTGTGCATCCATCGGGCTCTTCGTCGAGCGCCTCCCACTCGGCGACAGGGCGGCGGGCCAGCTTCAGGATCTCGGTCCTGGCATTCAGGAGCACGACGGATTCCAGCGCCACCCCTGCGCCCTCGGCAATGCCACGCATCTCCTCGAGATAGGTTGGATCGAACCGGTCGATGGCGGGCAGAAACTTATCCACGAGCGCCGCGATGTCGTCCTTGAACGGCTTTTGACCGGCGATCTGTGACGAATAATGCTCGATTCCGAGCCGCACCCTGCCCGCCGCCTGCTCGCCATACTGGCGCCCGCGTTCACGAGGGGCGCCGGACACTTCAATGAGCGGACAAGGCGTGGCCATCTGGAAATTCTCTTTCGGTAACTCGGCTGTTCGACTGGACTAAGTGTATTTCATAGTGATAGAATACAATCAATAGGGAAGTTCGGAATGTTTCAACCCACTCGCCTGCAGCAGGAATTGGCCGATCGCATCGTTCGCCTCGTGAACGAAGATGGACTTCAGGTCGGCACGTTTCTGAATGAGAACAACCTGGCGAAGCGGCTGGAGGTCTCACGAACTCCCGTACGAGGAGCCCTTCAGTACCTCGAGCATCGGGGAATTGTCGTGCGGCGCCCGAATCGGGGGATGGAGCTCATTGCCCTCCCAGAACAGGCGCCCGCTGCAGCGTCAGTGAACACGGATGAGGAATGGCTGGTGCGGATTGCCCGCGATCATCGCAGGGGCGAGCTCTCCCAGGACTTCTCCGAGGTCGAGATCATGCGGCGCTACAGCCTGAACCGCCCGACGGTCCAACGCATCCTGTCGCGCCTCTCTGATCTCGAGATGGTGGAGCGCAAACCGGGTTACGGCTGGAGGTTTGCAACCGGATTCCGCGACCCTGCCGCCCGCGACGAAAGCTATCGTTTTCGTCTGCTCGTCGAGCCTATGGGACTCCTTGAACCAACCTTCCGGCTCGACCGGCACTGGATCGAGGAGATGCGCCGACGCCACGCCGAGACGCTCGAGCGTCCTTGGCAGGAAACCTCGAGCATCGCGTTCTTCGAGATGAATGCGGCCTTCCACGAGGGCCTGGCGGCAGCCTCCGGGAACCGGTTCATCCACTCCGCCATCCGACACCAGAACCAGCTCAGGCGCTTCTCCCAGTACGACTGGAAATTCGGCTTCGAGCGCGTGGTGATCAATTGCCGCGAGCATATGGAGATCCTCGACTATCTCGCCAAAGGCGAGCGCGAGGTCGCCTCGGTTCTGTTGCGCCGGCACCTTGAGAGGGCGAGCCAGGTCAGATCGCGCGACAATCCGGATCCGGGCTAGACCCAATCTGTATTTCATAGCGACAAAAATCTACAGCTCTGCCCAACGAGAGCCCATCCTTCCAGGAGCAAGCCGATGACTGCCTCGACACCGACCGCCAGCCGCCCGTTCACCAATGAGGGGGGCGCCTCCTTTTGGCTGCCCTTCACGGCGATGCGACAGTTTCGCTCGAATCCGATGATGTTCGTCGGCGCAGAAGGCATGCATTACATCGCGGAGGATGGCCGCCGGGTCCTTGATGCCATGGCGGGCCTCTGGTGCGTCAACGCGGGACATGCCCAGCCCCGGATCGTCGAGGCCATCCGTGAAGCTGCGGGCCGTCTAGATTTCGTCTCCTCGTTCAAGATGAGCCATCCGGGCGCATTCGAGCTTGCGGGCCGCCTCACGGGCATCGCTCCCGAAGGCTTCGAGCACGTGTTCTTCACAAATTCCGGCTCCGAGGCGGTGGACAGCGCGCTCAAGATCGCCCGCGCCTATCACCGCGCCCGCGGGGATTCGGGGCGCACGAAGTTCATCGGGCGCGCCAAGGGCTATCACGGCATGGGTTTCGGGGGCCTCTCGGTCGGCGGCATCGGCCGACATAAACGGGATTTCGGCCCTCTCCTCCCGGATGTGGCTCACCTGTCGCTGCCCTATGACCGCTCCGCGATGGGGTTCTCGCGCGGCTGTCCTGAAACGGGAGCCTATTATGCGAGCGAACTGGAGAGCCTTCTGCAGATTCAGGATCCTTCGACGGTTGCAGCCGTGATCGTCGAGCCTGTCATCGGCTCGGGGGGCGTCTATCCACCTCCTCTGCAATATCTCGAACGCCTGCGGTCGATTTGTACGCGACACGGCATCCTTCTTATCTTCGACGAGGTCATCACAGGCTTCGGCCGCCTCGGGACGGCTTTCGCGGCTCAGGCCCTGGGCGTCACGCCGGACATCATCACCTGTGCCAAAGGGATGACCAACGGTGCGGTCCCGATGGGCGGCGTTCTCCTGCGCGACTTCGTGTTCGATGCCTTCATGGCCGGGCCGCCGGAGGTGATCGAGCTCTTCCACGGCTATACCTATTCAGGGCACCCCCTCGCCTGTGCGGCCGGTCTCGCCGCGCTTGACGTGTATCAGGAACTCGGCCTGTTCGAGCGGGCCGCCGCGATCGCCCCTCTCTGGGAGGAGGCGCTGCACAGCCTGAAAGGCGAGCGCCACGTTGCAGATATTCGAAACATCGGGCTTCTCGGCGTGGTGGAGTTCGAACCTCGCGCGGGCGAGCCGGGAGCCCGCGGCACTCTTTGCGCGCAGGCATGTTACGAGGATGGCGTTCTCGTCCGGGCATCGGGCGATCTCATCGTCCTGTCTCCGCCCCTGATCGTCGAAGCCGAGCAGATCGACCAGATGGTCAACAGCATTCGCCGTGCTATCAAACAGATGAACTGACGTTTGCAGACCGCGCATCCGGAGAACGAGACGTGCCACATCACCATGAATTCTACATCGATAGCCAGTGGGTCGCCCCGGCGGGGCAAAATGTCATCGACGTGATCGATCCCGCCACGGAAGAAACGGTCGCGACCATTGCGGCCGGCGAAGCGGCTGACGTGGAACGGGCCGTCGCTGCCGCACGGCGGGCCTTCGCGAGCTATGGCCAGACGCGCCGTGAGGAGCGCCTGGACCTGCTCACGAAGATCATCGCCGTCTATCGCCGGCGCAGCGATGAGCTGGCCGAGGCGATCTCCACCGAGATGGGCGCGCCCCTCGCCTTCGCGCGCGAGCGCCATGTGCCGGCCGGCCTAGGTCATCTTCAGCGCACCGTCGAGGTTCTGAAAACTTACGAGTTCGACGAAGCAGTCAATGAAACATTGATCACCCGCGAGCCCATCGGCGTCTGCGGACTGATCACGCCCTGGAACTGGCCCCTGAACCAGATCGCCTGCAAGGTCGGCCCGGCCCTTGCGGCCGGATGCACGATGGTCCTGAAGCCCAGCGAGGTCGCTCCGCTCTCGGCATTGATCTTCACGGAAATCCTGCACGAGGCGGGCGTTCCGGCAGGAGTGTTCAATCTCGTCAACGGCGATGGGCCTCATGTCGGACAGGCTCTTGCAAGCCATCAGGACGTGGACATGATCTCGTTCACAGGCTCGACCCGAGCCGGAACCCTCGTCGCGAAAGCGGCCGCCGATACGGTCAAGCGCGTTCATCAGGAACTCGGCGGCAAGTCCCCGAACATCCTGCTCGACGACGCGGATGTGGAGGCAGCCGTCACGCACGGCGCTCGGGCCTGCTTTGCCAATAGCGGGCAATCGTGCAACGCGCCGACGCGCCTGCTCGTGCCGTTCGATCGCCAAGACCAGGCCGTGGCGATCGCCAGGCGCATCGCCGAAGAGACCGTCGTCGGGAATCCCCGCTCCGCCTCCACCACCATCGGCCCCGTCGTCAGCGAACTCCAGTTCGCTCGGATCCAGAGCCTGATCGAGGCTGGAATCGCGGAAGGGGCAACCCTCGTCACGGGAGGGTTGGGACGCCCGGCCGGTTTTGACCGCGGCTATTACGTGCGGCCGACCGTGTTCGCGAACGTGCGCAACGACATGAGCATCGCACGGGAGGAAATCTTCGGGCCGGTATTGTCGATTCTGCCCTACAAAGGCGAGGAGGACGCGATCCGGATCGCCAATGAGACGGTCTACGGATTGTCGAGCTATGTGACCTCGGGCGATCCAGAACGCGCCCGCCGGGTGGCCCGCCGCATTCGGGCCGGCATGGTTCATCTGAATGGCGCGCGCGGCGATAACGCGGCCGCTTTCGGCGGGTACAAGCGATCCGGCAACGGACGTGAATGGGGCCGGTTCGGGTTCGAGGAGTTTCTCGAAACCAAGTCGATGTTCGGCTACCTGGCGCAATCACACTAAGGAATGTGCCCCTTGAGCATCGGACCCATAAGTGGACTTGCACTCTTGGGATTGAATCCGATGCTCCCTTCTTGGAACGAGCGCATCGATTGAGCGGACCCGAAGGGCCGCGCCAGCGAATCCCGGGTCCACTTTTCGCGAGCGCGGCCCGCCAGGTCCGTCAGGTCCGCACGCTGCGCTAGAGCATCCGCCGTGAAAAGATGCTCGTGACCATAGACTGACTGCATCGGATGTGGGATCGATTTCACACCCGATGCTGTAGAGAGGCGCATCGTTCTTGCGGAAAGTCGGGTCCACTTCGCCGAAGAACGATCTCATGGGGCACCGGCCGATGTCAGGGTCCGGCGCCCCATCATGAAGGTCAAGCGACGAGGAATCCTGCTCCTACCGGGTCGTTGCGATCGATTACCCAGCGAGCCGTACCGAGGATGCTTGCCGTACCCTTGACGGTAGGTCGGACGGCGCGCGTGCCATTGAGGGTCGTCTCGCCGACCAAGCATCCCTCGAACGTCCCGCTGCCAAGGAGGCCTTCCGACTTGATCGGCTGATCGATCTTCAGCTGGCCTCTTGCCTCGAACATCGCCATCATGGCGCTGGTTCCCGTGCCGCCCGGCGAACGGTCGAGCTGCCCGGCGGAGAATACGTGCACGTTCTTGTAGAATGCGCCCTCGATCGTAGGCTCGTGCCAGAATGTCACGAAGTTGAAGTTGTTGATATGCTTCTCGGCGGGATGCTGGATCGCGACCTTCTCGCGCAGCTGCTCGCGGGCGATAATGCCGAGGCGCGAAAGTTCGGTTCCGTTTTCCGGAGAGATGCGAAGCGACGTGCCCCGAAGGTCGATGATGCCGAAATAGTTTCCGCCCCAGACGATGTCGGCCTTGAGCGGACCGACGCCAGGGAGTTCGAAGGGAACGTCTTGAGCGGCAACATAGGCCGGAACGTTCTCGAACCGCGTCCATCGCACATCCGGCCCGTCATTGGCGACTTCGGCCACCACGAGGCCTGCCGTCGTCTCAAAGCGGATTGTCGTGCGGCCGTTCTCTCCGCGGCGGACGAGGCCAAGCGAGACCATCGCCATTGCGACCGCAATGGTTCCGTGTCCGCACATGTGGGAGTATTGCGTTCCGTCGATATAGATGAGGCCTGCGTCATAGTCGGGGCTCGAGGGCGGTGTCAGGAAGACGCCGAACATGTCCTTGTGACCACGAGGCTCCCGCATGAGAGCGCAGCGCAGCCAATCATAGTTCTGCTCGAGAAAACGGCGCTTCTCCAGAATATCGGATCCTGCGGGATAGGGTATCCCACTATGGATGATGCATAGAGGCTCCCCCTCCGTGTGGGTGTAGATCACGTCGAAAACGTCTTGCTGGCGCATGATAAGGCTCCTTGTCGCTGCAGCTTCCCTCAGCGGCGCTCCGACAGGACGTCGAGACCGAGAGTGAGATCGAGAATGATGATGACGAGGGCCGCCACCAGGATCGTGATCGCCGATACCGCGGCGATGGTGGGGTCAATCGTGTATTGGACGTAGTTGAACAGCTTGACGGGAATCGTCGTCAGTTCGGCCGTCGTGTTGAAGATGCTCAACTCCACGTTGATCCACGAGGCGATGAAGGCAAAGATCGCCCCGCTGAGAACGCCACTCCGGATCTGCGGGAACGTGATCAGGAAGAACGTGACGACGGGCCCGCCTCCAAGATCCGCGGAGGCCTCTTCGAGGCTCTGCTGTTCATGGGTGAACTGAGGCAGCACGGCCCTCAGAACGAACGGCGTGATGATCACGATATGGCCGACCAGCAGTGCCAGGAAACTCCGGGTGAGACCGATCGCGGTTCCATATTGGAGGAGCGCGGCCCCCAGCACGACATGCGGAAGAATGAGGGGTGACATCAGAACGGCGGATAGAAGCCGCTTGCCCGGAAAGCTGTATCGCGCGATCGCCAGGGCAGACGGCACGGCGAAGAGAACCGCCACCGCCGTAGCGCAAGCGGCAAGCACGGTGCTCATCGCGAAGGCGGATAGGTAGGACGCATCCGCAATGACCTTGCCGAACCAGGACAGGGTGAGCCCCTGCGGCGGGAATGCAAGGAAGCTCGTGGTCGTCAGCGATGATCCGATGATCACCACCAGTGGGAGAACGAGATAGGCCAAGGCCATGAAGGACACGATGCGGACCACGAGTTTGATGACCATCTCATGCTCCTCTGGGCGTACCGATGCGCCCTGCGACGGCCACGAGAGCGAGGGTGAGAACGAGCATCGTGATGCTCAGCGCTCCGCCATAATTGAAATCGAAGACGGAGCTGTATTGCTGGAATATCAGCATTGAGAAGACCGTGATGCGTCCGCCGCTGAGCAGGGCCGGCGTCACATAGGCGCTGACCGCGAGCATGAAGACCATCACGGCACCCGCCATGAGACCGGGAAGGCACAATGGGAACGTCACGGTCCAGAAGGTCGTCGCAGGTCGCGCTCCCAGATCGGCCGAAGCCTGCTCCAAAGAGGGGTCAACATCCGCCACGGCATTGCCGACAGCCAGCACGATGAAGGGCAGCAGGATGTAGACCAGGCCGATCACGATGCCGAGTTCGCTTCCGAGGAACCGGACGGGGCGCTCGATGAGGCCCATGGCCTGAAGGCTATCGTTGACGAGACCGTTGCGCCCGAGCAGCACCATCCAGCCGAAGGATCGGACGATATTGCTGGTGAACAGAGGAACGATCAGCAAGATGACGCAGATCCGCCGCCAGGGCGCCCAATCGACGATGCGCACCAGATACCAGGCGAGCGGGTAACCAATCAGGACGCATGCAACGGTCGTCAGCACCCCGATCCGGAAGGTCACCCACAACACATCCCAGTGATACTGATCGAGCAAGATGCGCGTGTAGTTGGCAAGCGTCAGGCTTCCTCTCGAATCCATGATGCTGGCAATCGCCACGACAAACATCGGGAAGAGAAAGAACGCCAGGAAAAACAGGGTCGGAATGCCGACAAGCAGGCCAATTGTGCGAGCGGAAGCAATCATGGCACTATTCCGCGATCAGATGGCTGTCATCCGGTCGGAAGCCCACATGGACATGGGCTCCTTCCACGACCTCGGCAGGCAATTGGCCGCTGACGCGGCTTGTGATCACCGTGTCGCCAACTCGAGCATTGACGATCAGGTGGCTTCCGACATGAATGACATCCTCGACCACGGCCGGAGCGGTGGAGAGACCTTCCGCTGGGCCATTCGGCAGGATGACCACGTTCTCCGGACGAAGGACGGCAATGAGACGATCGCCTTTCGGCCGCATCTTCGGCCTGATCGGAAGGGAGCCGACACTCGTCATCAGGCTGCCATCCGGAAGGTTCGAGCAGAGGAGAAGATTGGCCTCTCCGATAAAGTCCGCCACAAAGCGGGTCGCCGGCGCACGATAGATGTCCTCGCCGCGTCCCACCTGCTCTATGCGCCCGTTACTCATGACGACCACCCGGTCCGCCATGGTCAGCGCCTCCTCCTGATCGTGAGTGACGAACACGAAGGTGATGCCGAGCTTTTCCTGGAGATGCTTAAGCTCGATCTGGACACGTTTGCGCAACTTGAGATCGAGTGCGCTCAGGGGCTCATCCAGCAAAAGGAGCTTGGGCCGATTGACGATCGCCCGGGCGAGAGCAACACGCTGCTGCTGGCCGCCGGAGAGCTGGCGTGGAAAACGATCCCCGAAGCCGGACAACCCAACCAGGTCAAGGGCTTCGACGGCTTGTGAGCGAGCATCTTTCTTATCGACCCCCTTCCGGCGAGGTCCGTATGCCACGTTGTCGGCCACGGACATGTGGGGGAACAGCGCGTAATTCTGAAAGACCGTGTTCAACGGCCGCCGGTAGGGAGGAAGCCGTGTGACGTCCTCTCCCGCAATCCGAATGGATCCGTCGTCCGGCGTCAGAAAACCCGCGATGCAGCGTAGGAGAGTTGTCTTGCCGCATCCCGACGGGCCGAGCAAGGCAATGAACTCGCCTTGCTCAATCTCAAGATTGATGTCCGATAGGGCCGCATGCCCCCCAAAGCGCTTCGAAAGCGTCGCGATGTTCAACAATGGAGCGGTCATGACGAACTCTGTACCCTGCCTCTTGGATCGGCCGTTACTTGCGCGCGATCTCGCGATTCCAAGTGTCGACGATCTTGCTCCGCTGTTCGTTTATCCGCATCCAGTCGAAGAGCTTCAGGCTCTCGACCGAGCCCTTCTCGCCCCATGGCAGCTTTCGCGCTATATCCGCCTTGACTTCGACGCCTTTTACCGACGGACCGAGATATAGCTTCTCGGCAAGGCATGCCGAGGCTTCTCGGGTCAGAGCCTGGTTGATAAACTTTTGGGCTGCTTCCTTCTTGGTGGTGCCCTTCACCAGATGAAGCCTGGCGTCAGTCGCCCAGACGCCCTCCTTCGGCACGACGAAGCCGATCGGCAGCCCTTTGTCGGCCATATCCCAGGCGCCAACGTTGAAGTGCGCGCCGATGACCGCCTCACCGCTCTGGAAGGCGTTGGTGGCGGCACCGGAGGAGTCGAAAAACAGGGCTGCCTTAAGATCCTTGATCTTCTTAAACGTGTCAGAGAGATCGTCGACCGGTCCATTCCACATCTGCGAGAGGAACATCACGAAGGGCACGCCCGCGGAGTTCGACGGGGACGGAATCGTCACCGTGTCCTCGAACTCCTTCTTCCAGAGGTCATTCCACGAGGTGGGCGCCTCCTTCACTTCCTTCGTATTGTAAGTCAGGCCGAGGGAGTAATAGCCGGTGCCGACCGCGTAGGTCGTCGAGCCCGACTTGTAGACGGCTTGAGGAAGAGCATTCGAGAAATTGCCGATCGCGCCGGCATCGAGGTTATCCACCACGTCGGCGGCGAGAGCGAGTTCGCTGATGCCTCCATCCATCCACGCGACATCGATGGTGGGAGACCCCTTCTGCTGCTGAAGCTTGGATAGGGTCACCGTCGAGGTCCCGATTTCCGCATTGACACCGATCCCGGTCGCCTTGGTGAAAGGCTCGGCGACACAAGCACGGAAGGCGTCGCCCCAGTTGCCCCCGTACCAAGCCACTGTGATAGATTGGGACTGCGCGAAGGCAGGCTGGACCAACGCCGTGGAGCAGAGCGCGACTGTTGCAAGATACCGACTGAGTTTCATGATCAACTCCTCTGGGAATGCCTTTTGCAGCTTTTCTGGTTGCCCCGAGATTGACCCAGTATGCAGTCGTTCACTAGAAAGATCTGGTCCAGCAATTGAATATTTCCGACATGCCCGATGATGCATACGAAATAACATGTCGATCACCATCCAAGGCGTCTCCCGGAAGCTTGAGCGAGCCGCGCTTACGCGTCGGATTTATATTGCTCCACCAATTCACGCTCGCTGCGTTCTCAGGTTTCATCGATGCGCTGCGCTTGGCGGCAGATCACGGAGGTCGCAGTCGCCAAGTTCATGCGGCCTGGAAGGTGATGAGTCTCGGCGGACTGCCCCGCCGGTCAAGTTGCGGCGTGGAGGTTCATCCCAGCAGCGACCTCGTCGACCCGGCATCGTTTGATTACATCGCGATATGCGGTGGAAATGACTATCTCAACGTGAAGATTCCGGAGGCTTTGCTGGACTATCTCCGAGAGGCGGCGGCAAACGGTGTCCGTCTCGTCGGGATCTGCACGGGCACTTTTCTCATTGCCCGGGCCAGGCTCGTTGGCGATCGCAAAGTGTGCGTGCACTGGAACGTCCTTGATGCCTTTCGAGAGCGCTTTCCACGAATCAAGGTGGCCGTGGATCGCTTGTTCATCGATGAGGGCGATCTGATCACCTGTGCCGGATCGACGGCTGCGATTGATCTCGGTCTGTACCTCATTGCGCGACATTGCGGGCGCGACAAGGCTCAACAGGCAGTGCGGCACATGATGTTGCAGGACATCAGGCCCGCCGCGATGCCTCAGGCACACTTCTATGCCAATCTCGTTGGGATTCACGACGTTCGTGTGCGACAGGCGGCCCAGTTCATCGAGCAGCGCCTCGATACGCCGCCTTCTATCGATGCTATCGCCCGGTACGTGGGCATCAGCAGCCGTCAGTTGGAAAGGATTTTCCATTCCGCACTGGGAATTGGCCCCGCTGCCTTCCAGCGAAGCCTGAGGCTGGAATATGGACGCTGGCTTCTCAGAAACAGCTCCCGCACCATCACGGAAGTCGCCATCGATACCGGCTTTGCCGACGGCGCGCATTTTTCCCGGGATTTCAAGTCTGCCTTTGGTTGCTCGCCACGGGAGTTCAGGCAAAATGGCACGGTTTGAGAAGCTGCACGCGGTGTCTTGATGGCCATTGAGCTGGTTCCACTGAGGTGGAGCCGGCACTTATCTTTGGGCCTCCGCTTTTTTGGACGACGGACCGGATCCACTTCGCCGAATAAGGCTCTAGCCACCTGACGATCTCCGGATCGTGAAGGCTTGTGCGGGTTCAGGCGATGGCTCGTACCGGGAGCTTTTTGCCCTGCCCGTTGGACTGGGCTCTTTCATGATCCGCAATGAACGACGCTATGGCATCGCGGGACATAGGCTTGGCAATAAGGTAGCCTTGGGCTTGTGAAGCGCCGGCGAGGCGCAGGGCATTGAGTTGCTCTTCTGTTTCGACACCTTCGGCCGTCGTGCTCATCTTGAGATCATTCGCAAGGCCGATCGTCGCTTTGATGATCGCACGACTATCGGGCGAACCCATCATGCCACGCACGAACGACTGATCGATCTTGATCTTGTCGAAGGGAAAGCTTCTCAGATAGCTCATGGACGCATAGCCGGTCCCGAAATCATCGAGTGCGATCGAAACCCCGAGAGCTTTAAGCCGCGTGAGCGTCGCAGTTGCCTCTTCGGTGAGTTTAACCGATTCTGTAATCTCCAGGACCAAGCGGCGGGCCGGCATGCCGGATGTGGCCAAGGCCCTCTTGACGCTGGCGAAAACGTCTCGCCGTTTGAACTGCACCGGGGAGAGATTGATCGCGACCTTCAGGGGACGGTCCCAGGTCATGGCCGCCGAGCAGGCCTCATCGAGAATCCAGTCACCGATCGGGCCGATGAGCCCCGATTCTTCAGCCGTTGGGATGAACTCGAGAGGCGCGACCATTCCTTTCACCGGATGGTTCCAGCGCACCAGGGCTTCACAGCCCCAAATCCGATTTGTCGCCAGATCGAGGATCGGTTGATAAAACAACACGAATTCCTTGTTTTCATGAGCGTTCCTCAGCGCTCCCTCAAGGGCTCGACGCTCCGCCCGAGAATCTTTTATGCCCGTGTCATAGAACCGATAATTGCTGTCGGGATCTGACTTCGCTGCATAGAGGGCGACATCGGCACACTTCATGAGTTCGGTTGAGGTCTTGCCGTCGGAGGGCGCCACCGCAACACCAATGGCAAGCGCGACCTCGACATCCGTGTTGCCGGCTGCGCATGGAACCCTCATGGCAGCCTGGATGGCCGTGATGAGATCTACGGCCTGCTGCCGGCCCACCAATGGCCTTTGAATGACGGCGAACTCATCGCCGCCGATACGAGCGATGAAATCACTCTTTCTGAGGCGCCCCCGCAGGCGCCGCGCCACGGTTTGGATGACCTCGTCCCCCACCGCATGTCCATGATTGTCATTGATGTCCTTGAACCGTCCGAGGTCGAGGAGGTGCAATGCGAAATCCGTGCCGGATCTGTGGGAAGTCAGGAACGTCCGCTTCAATTCCTCGGCGAAGAGAAGCCTGTTGGGAAGCCTGGTCAGGATATCGTGGCGCGACAGGTAGCTCTCGCTCGCGGCCCTGAGAATACCGGTCTTGACATGCCTCAAGCCCAACAGGCTCGTTGTGTCGATGGCGATATCCATGAGATAGGCGATGAACCTGATCACGCGAGCTTCAAGGCGACGTCCGGCCATGATATCCGCGATGGCTCGGCTGACGGCTATTCCCCCCGAATAATGAGCGAGAGGATGAAGAGCGATCAACTGCTCTTTCCCGTCGATCCAGCTGACATCGCGGATGAGCGTCGCGCTGTTCTTCGCAATCATCCGCTGCAGAGGGGTGTCGGGCGTCCAAATCCTGCGCCCGAGCGCTCTCTCGGGCTTTGGACTATGAAGAAGGATGATACCATCGCGCCTGTAGAGGGTCGCTGCCAATGAGCGTGTCTTGAGCTGCTTCTCGTAAATCCCCTCGAGATGACCGAGGTCGATCATGGATACGATGATGCCGAGGAAGTTTCCCTCAGCGTCTTTGATCTTCAGGGCAAGGGAAAAGATCTTCCTGCCGGTCGCTCGGATCCTTCTGGGTTCGCTGAGATACGATATCAGTGACGGATCCGTCGAGAGATCCTGGTAATAGGACGTATCCGTCAGATAAATAGGATCCGACATCGGGTGCGGATTCGATGTCCCGACGATACGACCCCGGGCATTGACGAGATCAATGCGGATAATCTGAGAAAGGGAGTGGGATGCCCCTACCAGGACGGCCTTCGTCGCTTGCGACGCGGCGAACCCATCGAACTCGTTGGCAGTGAGGCAGGCTTGCGGAATTCGGCCGACCACGTCCTGTAGAACGCCCTCGATGGATTGAAGAAAGCCATCCGTCTGCTCCTGAAGGGCAAGTGCGAGGCTGGACAGATCCCCCTCGGCTTTTGCCAGATCGTCACCGTACCCGCGCACGAAAAGGACGGCCGCGCCGAGGACTGCAGCAGCTGCGGCGAAGAGGCTTAGCGAAAGAATCAAATACGCTGACACAGCGAAGTACCGGCTCGGCTCTTCAGGACGATCTCCAGCAGCATGCACCCATAGTTGTCGTTATTTCGTTAATCTCAGCCGCTGAACCCGCGGATCAGGTCGCTGGGCACGAACTTCCTGGGTTCTGAATGGGGCTGTGTGCCCCTCGCACGAGACATTCTGCGGCTCACTCGTGGATAAGGGGCGAAACGACATCGTCTGGAAGGAGCAAGATGTGCCCGTGACGTCCTGGTCCTAGGCAAATTGGAGCAAAGGTGAAGGAGGAGCCGGAGCGGAGGCTGTACAATTGGCCCACCGCGAAACTTCCGACCAGACTATGGAAATCCCGCCGAATACTTCGTATCTTAATGATATCCCGTTTCGATGAGCATCCCCTCGGAACTTGCGACTTGATCTCACTGGCTGGACTTTGTGCACAAAAAGCAGCACACGTCCTGAGGACCAATCGATCGTAAAAACCCTGCTCCTACGGGACTATCGCCTGCGTCAGAGGAAGGCCCATGGTGGTGGCTTACGTTATTGTGGGGCTTATCGGTGCGCTGATCACGATCCCGATCCTCTGGCGGCTTTACGGCCCCCTCCCGGCACTCCTTGGAGCACCATTGGGAGCGAGCCTGCTGGTCCTGGTTGTGGCCCTTCTAGTGGCTTCGCAATCCGATTGCCGCAGCCGTGATGGGGGCGGCGATGAATCATAGGCCGGGGGCCTTGGGCCATCGATAGGGTGGCGCACAATTCGCAGCGGCAACATCGCCCTGAATAGCGGCAGCCTACAATTCCTTGGCAGAAGCGGAATAGCGCGCAAGATGCCATCCGCGGCTAAGGACCGGGCCCCCTCGTCTCATGGCCCGCCTTCTGAAACATCTCAGATCACCCTGAGGCCTATTCCATAAAGAACGAACCAACATTCACGTGGCCGTCACGAAGAGTTGAGCGTGACGCCGCATAGGACTTCTGGTTTATCTCCCGGAATGCAGAAATTCGTTTTCCTGGCCGCCGCCATCGTCGCCGAGGTCATCGCCACCACGGCCTTGCGAGCCTCTCAAGGATTCACGCAGCTTGTCCCGTCCGTGCTTGTGGTTGTTGGCTATGGAGTGGCCTTCTATTTCCTCTCGCTCACACTGAAGGTGATGCCGATCGGCATTGCTTATGCGATCTGGTCGGGACTGGGGATCGTGCTGATTTCGGCGATGGCCTGGGCGCTGTATGGACAGAAGCTCGACCTGCCTGCCGTCATCGGCATGGCCTTGATCGTGGCCGGCGTGCTGGTCATCAATCTTCTGTCGAAGTCTGCGGCCCATTGAAGGCTATCCGATCGACACCCTTATTCGCTGTGAGCGGCAGTCGCGCCTGCAGCCGTACGGCCCCGCGACCGCCGCATCCATCCTCAAGCGCCATCAAAGGGAACCAGGGTGCGCACGACAGTATTTCCGGACCAGCAGGGAATCTTGGTTCAGGATCGTGCACGAGCATCCGGCGCAATGGTGGAGCGAGAGTGAGGAGCGCCTTCGAGCCTTCATCGAACATGCTCCCCGGAAAATGTGGATCAGCCGGACCGATGGTACGGTCGAGTTCTTCAACCGCAAATGGCGCAGCTATACCGGACAAACGGTCGAGAGCAGCGCACGGATCTGGCGCGACGTCGTTCATCCGGAGGACCGTCCGAAGCTGGAGGAAATCCGAACCGGGGCCGTTGCCCGGAACGAGCCCTACGACGTCCAAGTCCGGCTGAGACGCGCCAGCGATGGAGCTTATCGCTGGCATATCGGCCGGGTCGCCCCTGTCCATCTTCATGGCCGGCTCATCGCTTGGATCGGGGCCGCGACCGATATCGACGGGCGGATCCGCGCCGAAACTGCACTGCGGGAGAGCGAGGCCAATTTCCGGACCATGATCGATGCCATCCCCCAGCTGGCTTGGATGCGCGATCCCAACGATCAGACGGCCTGGTTCAATCAACGCTGGTATGCCTACACGGGGACATCCTGGGAGCAGATGCAGGACGACGGGTGGCGCACCGTGATCCATCCGGATCATGTCAAAGCCATGATGGACGTGGTCCAGAGTGCCCGCGCAGGTGGGGAGGGCTGGGAATACACAACCCAGCTGCGCCGCAAGGATGGCAGCTATCGATGGTTTCTCTTTCGTGAAGTTCCGATCCGCGAAGAGGCAAGAGGCACGGTTGCCCGCTGGTTCGGCACCGGTACGGACATCCATGAGCAGCAGAAGGCTCAGGAGCGCCAGCGCCTGATGACGCAAGAGGTCAGCCACCGCGTCAAGAACAGCCTCGCCCTGGTAGCCAGCCAGCTTGCGCTTCAGGCGCGGGCTGCCGACGATGATGCGGCCCGGGATGTCCTGATGGATGCCTATGCCAGGGTCCAGACCATTGCCAGCGTCCATGATCATCTATGGCGCCAGTACGATGCCCGGGTCACCGAGATCAGCGGTTTCCTCCGCGGCCTGTGCCAGAAGCTCCAGGAGACTGCGCCCGAGCATGACGTCATCTTCACCGGCAGCCGGTTCATCGTCCCCACCGATAAGGCGGTTCCCATCGGCCTGCTCGTGAACGAGCTTGTGACCAACGCGCTCAAATATGCCTATCCCGAGGGACGGGGAGGTTCGATCCGGGTCAATCTTCACGGAGCCGAGGATGGCCTCATCCTTGAGGTCATCGATGCCGGTGTCGGGGTGCCGGAGAGCTTCGATCTGTTTGCGCCCACCAAGAGCCTCGGTATGCGGCTCCTCGTGAACACCATCCGCCAACTCGATGCCACAGCGTCGGTGATCCGCACGGAGCCCGGAACCAAGTTCGAGATCCGGATTCCCGTGCAAGGCGGCTGAATATACGTCGTCGGGCCGATCCTGCAGAGTTGATCCGGATCGAGATCGGTATCGTCGTCCGGCACCGCGGGCTCCGATGCTCCCTTCTAGCGCATCGTGCGGACCCAGCGGGCCGCGCCAGCGAAAAGTCGACCAGAAGGGCCGCGTCAGCGACCCAAAAGGCTACGCAGGTGAAAACCGGGTCCACTTTTCGCACGATGCGCGAGCCGGCCTTCCCGAAACTTTTGGACAATTTTCCTCTGTGAATGACACTGCTAAGGAAGTTCAGATGTAAACGATTGCACGGTGAATTGTGCCCCGCCACAGCCCGAACCTGGACGATCAGGGCCGTAAGGCGAGGGAGGCTCTTAACCGCCTCGCCCGACACGAAAGGCATAGCCAGATCGCTCTTGCCCTGCTCATTGTTCTTAACCTTACCCTGCTCGCTCTCGTCGTGAGCTATCTTTCGGAGCACCCCTGGGTGCGGGAAAGCGTCCGACGCGTCACTCCCTAAAGCAGCAGCCGACCTAGCGCATCGTGCGGAAGAGTGGACCCGGTTTTCCGCATCGAACGATGCGCCATTGAAGGAGTGGAGCATCGGATTGGATCCCAAAAGTGGGTCCACTTTTGGGATCCAATCCGATGCTCTAGAGAGCGCATGAAGCGGCAATCGAGCCCGGAACCCGGCAAGGCCCGGCTCAACGGCACCGCCGGCAGGGAACCGATATTCCGGACCTCTGTTGGTCCGTTGCGGTTTCACGGGAGAGTCTCGATGGTCCACTGGCGCAAAGTTCTGCAGGTCACGATTCTTGTTCTTACGGTCCCTGCCGTCGACTCTATATCGGCCATCGCTCAGCAGAGGGACGAGCCGTCGTGCACCGGGACGATGACCCAGCAGTTGAGGCGTTTCAGCGAGCAGTGCCTGTCCGACGTGGTAACCTTCGTGGAATCGCAGCCCGGCATGACGGCCAAGATCTACGGTGAGCAGGAGAAGTATTTCATCACCCTCACCCGAACCGATCAGGGCCTGCTGGCCGAGGCCGTCAGCAAATATAACTATCCTCTCATGAAGCCGGATACGCCCGACATCCTCAAGCAGCTCGGATGGGCGCCGCCGGAGAACGAATCCGACAACTGGACGAAGACGATAGGCCTCGGTCGAGGCGCAAGCGGCGACGCGGCCCAGGAAGTCAGTCGCGCTTTGAGCGCATACGGCCTGAAGCACGGTGAAGCGATCTCTCTCACCGTCGGGCCCAAAATCGCCGACTAGAGCATCGGACGCGGGAAGTGGACTCCACTTTTGGGATTGAATCCGATGCTCCCTTCTTAGGTGAGCGCATCGTCCTTGCGAAAAACCGGGACCACTTTTTCGCACGATGCGCTAGTCGACGAGCGGGTAGCTCGTGCCCCCGCCCCTGCCCTCCAGTGTCATTCCCTCTTGCCGTTCAGGGACGAACCGCAGGAGTCTCGACGAGCATGCCCTTGGCGCGGGTCATGAGAAAGAGTTCAAGATTGATGTATTCGGGTGCCCCGTAGGGATAGGGCTCGGCCCGCACGCCCACCATGCAGTTCCGGAACCGTCGCTGGAGAGAGCCCATGTCCTGCCATTCCAGGCGATAGAGCGGATAGCCGGTCGGATGCGCCTGCGGGATCACGCTGCTCCCGAGCCTGCGCCCCCAATTGTCGTCGTGGCAATTGGCGCAGGAGAAGTTCAATTGTCCCTGCCGCTGCTCGTAGAAAGCCTGCCCCTGCGCGCGAAACGGCTCAAGGCGCGCATCGGTGCCGGGAGTGATCGGCATGCCGCGCGACTGCTTCCCGATGAAGGCCGCAAGCGCCAGAAGCTCGCGACTTTCATAAGGCAGAGCCGTGGTCTTCTGGCGGGCCTGCCGACAGATATTGATGCGGCCCTGAAGATCCACCGGGCGATGCTCCTCCTCGAAATAGGCCGGGTAGCGCGCGGCGACGCCCTTCATGCTCACGGCCGCGTCTCCGTGGCAATCGGCACAGGAACGGTTGTCCGGACCGACTTTCGTGGTCCAGAGCGTCTCGCCCTCGGCAACCCACAGCATGGCCGGATTGGCGGCGTCGTCCATCTGGATGGCCTGGGATTCCGGGCTCATGAATGCGAACCCGGATTTGCGCTCCGATGCGGGAGGAGCCGTCTGAGCGATCGCGAGGGAGACGCCAAGGCCGAGCGCAAGAACCGCTGCGGCTCCCCAACGGGCCCTTGGCGGCGATCTCCTCATTCGACGGTGATCTTTGCGGTTTCCAGCTGCGCCGTCCCGCGGTCGTCGATCCACCGGAACGCGATGGTCCCGCTTTCCGTCGCGATGGTCGTGAAGGAAAAGAACGGGTTGGCCGCAATGGCCGGAAAGAGGTCGGCGCTGAAGATCTCCTCGCCGTTATAAGTGCACAGGAAACGATTGATGATGTCGCGCGGCACCAGCGCCCCGTCGGGCCCGGTCCTGTAGCCGGTCTCCATCGGATGCGCGATGAGAGCCTTGATCTCGATGATGTCGCCGCGTTTGGCGGTGGCCGGAACATTGATGAGGGCGCGTCCCATGGTCAGCTCTCCACGCAGGCAGGCAGGGTCACGACGAGCTCGGCGGAGCCGGACCAGAAGGTGCCGTCGCTCAGTTCGGCGATGGCCACGATGGTTTGGGAATCGCCCAGGCGGATGCGGGTCGACACCACGGCCCGTCCGGCGCGAGGGCTCAGATAAAAATGTGCGATATTGGGCTGCGGATTGCGTTCGTTGAAGACGGCGATCGTCTTCACGAAGTCCTGCGCCGTCATCGGGCTCTCGACCGTGATCTTGAGCGGGACGGAATTGCCGTTCTCCACCAGCGGAGGAATATCGAGCGCAACCTTGCCCTTCTGCACCTTCGCCTCGCCGACGAAAGCCCTGATCGCCGCCGCCATGCTCTCAGACGTCGCCCTGACCGGGCGGGCGACCATGAGCGACAGAGCGCCGGCGCCAGCCGCGAGGACATCGCGCCGCGTGGCACTGATAGGTCCTGATCTCCTGCTCATGGAGCCTCCGTCAACGTCGTGAGGAACGCCACCACATCCTCGATCTGCTCTGCGCTCAACACGGGCTTACCCTGCCAGTTCCGTCCGACCCGGACGAGATCGTCGATAGCATAATAGGGCGGCATGATCGTGGCCGGGTTGAGCTGTCTGCTGTCGACGAGCCGGAGCCTCAGCTCGCCCTCGGAGAGGCGGTTGCCGACGCCCCCCAGATCCGGTGCGAGGTTCCCCTGGAAGCGCTGCTCCGGAAATGGGCCCGTATGGCAGAGCAGGCAGAGGCCCTTCTGCCGATCCACGATGATCGCACGGCCCCGCCCAGGGTCTCCTCTGACACCCGTCAGCGGTTCCGGAATGGCATTCCCGACGACCCTGTAGGAGCGCATATCCTGTGCCCGGACCTGGCCTGGCAGGACCATCGCCAGCGCAAGCACAAGCGCCACCATGGCCCTGCGACCATCACCCGAAGACTTCGGTCGTGATAGTCCGAAACCATGCTTCGGCATAGGCTGCTTCCTGCTCTCGGAAAGAAGGTGGTGCTTTTGCCGGGCTTACTCCGCCGGCGCCCTCCACGTCCGCCAGAACCCCATTCACCGGATGATACACTCCGGCGACCGAGATCCCGTATTCGGGCGCAACCAGGCTGTAGCAGGTGTTGATGAGCTTCGGTGCCGCCGGTGTCTGCCCTCTCAGAAGGCTCGTGACCGCGGCGGCGCAGACCTTGCCCTGAGCGTTTGCGGAAAACGCCGACTTCGGCATGCCGCCGGCGATCGCGGCATCGCCGATCACATGAATGTTCGGCTGCAGGCGCGACTCGAAGGTCACCGGATCGATGGGGCACCACCCGCTCCGATCGGCCACCCCTGCAGCCTGGGCGATCGCGCCGGCCCGCTGCGGAGGGATGACGTTGACGACATCGCCGGTGTGACGGTCGAAATCCGTTATCAGCGTCCTGCTCTTCGCATCGACCTCGATCACCTTGCCGCCGAGCGACAGCGACACCCATTCGATCATGCCCGGATAGAGTTCCTGCCACGCAGCCTGGAACAGGCTCTGCTTGGAGAACGTGTCCTTCGCGTCCAGGATCAGGATCTTGGAGCGGGGCTTGCGTGTCTTGAGGTAGTACGCGATCAGGCTGGCGCGCTCGTAGGGCCCCGGCGGGCATCGGAACGGGTTCGCGGGCGCCGCGATGATGACCGTTCCGCCATCGTCCATCGCCTCGATCTGGCGACGGAGCAGAGTCGTCTGCTCCCCCGCCTTCCAGGCATGAGGCAGCGTTGCGGATGCAGCCTCGTCGTATCCGGGCAGGCCATCGAACCGAATGTCGATGCCGGGCGAGAGCACGAGCCGGTCGTAAGCCAGGGTCGAGCCGTCCGCGAGGACGACATGCCGGGCCTGGGAATCCACGCGGGTCGCCTGTTGGCGGACGATGTCGACCCCCTCCCTCCCGACCGCATCCAACTTGAACTGCTGATCTTCGATCGGACGCAGGCCGGCGATGACGGCATTGCTGAAGGGGCATGCCGTATAGATCTGGCTCGCCTCGACAAGGGTCACGTCGAAGCCGCTGCGCCTCAGCTCGCGGGCGCAGGTCGCACCTCCGAAGCCGCCTCCGACGACGACCACCCGGGGTGAAGTCTGCGCCACGACGCGACGGGAGACGGCGGCAGCGGTCGCTCCGAGCACCGCCGATCCCAAGAACGTCCTGCGGTTCAGCACTCCAGCCATGCCGTCACCTCAGTGCTGCTGACTGACCCAGGCCGCGATGGCGCGGGTCTCGTCGTCGGTGAACCCCTTGGCGATGCGATCCATCACCGTCGCCGGGCGCTGCCCCGTGCGGAAAGCCTGCATCGCCGCCACGATCTCCTCCGCCGACTGTCCCTGAAGCGGGGGAACGACGGCGCCGGACACGGTCGGCGGCGGATGACATCCGGAACAGGCGGCGGCGCCCGGAGGCGCGACGGATTGCGCAGCCGCCGGGAGGACCGCGAGCAGAGCACCGGCTGCGACGATGGACGCGATGCCGCCCCGGCGCACGGCACAGGCCCTATGGGCGCTCTCCACGGCCTCACGCCTTGCTGAGATCCGCATTCGTCAGCGGGCCGGAGCGGATACGTTTTCCGGTCGCTGCGAAAATAGCGTTGAGCACTGCGGGCGCCGCCACGAAGATCGTCGGCTCGCCGACGCCGCCCCAGAAGTCTCCGGACGGCATCACAATGGACTCGACCGCAGGCATCTCGGTCATGCGCATCATAGGATAGGTGTCGAAGTTTTCCTGCTCCACGCGGCCGTTCTTCAGCGTGATCTCACCGTAAAGCAGAGCCGTGAGGCCGAAGACGAAAGAGCCTTCGATCTGCGCGGCGATCTGCTGGGGATTGACCGCATGGCCGCAATCCGTCGCCGCCACGATGCGGTGGATCTTCAGCGCTCCGTCGTCACTGACCGACACCTCCGCGCAGGCCGCGACGTAGCTGCCATAGCCCATATGCTGGGCAAGGCCGCGGTAAACCCCTTGCGGCGCTTGGGTGCCCCAGCCCGCCTTCTCGGCGACGGCGTCAAGCACGGCGAGATGCTTGGGATGGTTCACGAGCAGCTTGCGCCGGAACTCGAGCGGATCCTGGCCCGCCGCATGGGCGAGTTCGTCCATGAAGCATTCGAGATAAAGGGCGTTCTGGTTGTTGTTCACGCCGCGCCAGAAACCCGGCGGAACGGGCGGGTTCCGCATGGCGTGATCGATGAGCAGGTTCGGGACGGTGTAGCCGAAGACGCCCTCCGCCCCGCTCGGGTTCAGGCCCTGAAAGGTCGCGGGATCGCGTCCGTTCTGAAGGCCCTGCGGATTCAGGCCCGCCAGGATCGATTGGCCGGAGATGCGCATGTGCAGTCCGGTCAGATTGCCTTGATCGTCGAGTGCGCCGACCATCCTGGCCTGGGTGATCGGGTGATAGCGGCCGTGAAGCATGTCCTCCTCACGGGACCAGATCAGCTTCACCGGCGTGCCGGGCATCTGCTTGGCGATGAGCACCGCCTGGCGTACGAAATCGTGGCTCGTGGCGCGCCGGCCGAACCCGCCGCCGAGATTGAGGCGATATACATCGCATTTCTCGATGGGCAGGCCTGCGGCATCGACGGCGGTCGCAAGGGCGGCCTCCGCGTTCTGCGTCGCCGTCCAGACCTCGCAGCGGTCGCTGGTCCAGAGAGCGGTCGCGTTCATCGGCTCCATGGTCGCATGGTGCTGATAGGGGAAGCCGTAGACCGCCTCGACCGTCTTGGCTGCATTCGCGATGGCGGCTTTGACGTCACCGGCCCGGTTGCCGACGAAGGCCTGTTCCGCCGTCAGTCCCTCCTTCAGCATCTGGGCGATGACCTCGCTGGAGAGCTGCGCGTTCGGCCCCTCGTCCCATTCGATCGGGAGGGCATCGAGCGCCGATTTCGCGCGCCACCAGGTATCGGCCACGACCGCAACCGCATCGTCGCCGACCCGGACGATCTTCTTGACGCCCGGCATGCCCTCGACGGTGGCGGCATCGAAGCCCTTGAGCTTCCCGCCGAAGACCGGACAGGCCTTGATCGCCGCGTTGAGCATTCCCGGCCGTTTGACATCCATGCTGTAGATCTGCGAGCCGTTGAGCTTGGCGGCCGTATCGAGCCGCTTCACGGGCTTGCCGGCGACCGTCCAGTCCTTCGGGTCCTTGAGCGGGACATCCTTCGGAGGCTCGAGCTTTGACGCTGCATCGGCGACCTTGCCGTAGGTCGTCGTGCGGCCGGACGCGCCGTGGGTGATCACGCCCTTCGCGACCGTGCACTCACCGACCGGCACCCCCCATTGATTGGCGGCGGCCTGGATCAGCATCTGCCGCGCGGCGGCTCCGCCCTTGCGCATGTAATCGTGGGAGTCACGAACGCCCCGGCTGCCCGCGGTCTGGAAATTGCCCCAGACGCGGCTGCGGGCGACGTTCTGGCCCGGCGTCGGGTATTCGGTCGTCACCTTGCTCCAATCGCATTCCAGCTCCTCGGCGACGAGCTGAGCAAGGCCCGTGAGCGTGCCCTGCCCCATCTCGACACGCCCGACCCGGACGACCACAGTGTCGTCCGGCCTCACCACGACCCAGGCGTTGATCTCCGGAGCGCCTTGGGCGAACGCTTCTCCACCGAAGGGAATGTTGAAACCGAGGGCCAGGCCGCCGGCCGCGGCCGCGGAGCCGACGAGAAACGAGCGGCGAGATACGTCGAGTGCAGCAGTCATGGTTTCCTCCCCCCTCGGTCAGCCGTGATTGCTTCCGGCCGCGAGCTTGATGGCGGTCTTGATGCGGTTATAGGTCCCGCACCGGCAGATGTTTGTCATCTCGGCCGCGATTTCGTCATCGGTCGGGTTGGGGTTGGACTGGAGGAGAGCCGCGGCGGCCATGATCTGGCCCGTCTGGCAATAGCCGCATTGCGGGACGTCGATTTCGAGCCAGGCCTTTTGCACGGGATGCGATGCATCGGGCGACAATCCCTCGATGGTCACGATCTTCTGCTCGGGCGTGAAGGACGAGACGGGCAAGCTGCAGGAGCGCGTGGCGGCTCCATCGACGATGACGGTGCAGGCTCCACATTGAGCGATACCGCATCCGTACTTGGTGCCGGTCAGTCCGAGTTGCTCACGGATCACCCACAGGAGAGGCGTATCCGGTTCCGCATCGACTTCGCGAACGACTCCATTCACCGTCAGACTGACCATCCGTTTCCTCCAAGTTTTATTGTATCGGCAACGCTTCGGGCGCCGCACTTGAGTATGAATCCTAGACTTGCTTGACCTCCAGTCAACCATTCGTGATTTCGCAATTGAGTGGCAGGTCGCGTGTGAAGCCGGGATGACCGGTTCCTGAATCCGGTCTCGGTCCTTCTGCCGAGGGGCTTCGTGGCCTGGAACACCACCAGCCGGACGAAGCCACAAAGCGCAGAGCTCGCCCGGAATATGAACCCAACACGATGCCCTTCGTTCTTAGCTGGGAGGCTCTAGCGTCGTTATCTCCCGGGACGAAGCAATCATGGTGAAATACTGGATCGTGGCCGCAGGCACGCTCGCAGCAATCCTGACAGGCTGCCAGGAGCCGGCGCCGCCCGCCCCCGACATTCGACCGGTCCGGACCGTCACCGTCCAGCACAGTGCCGGAGGCGAGCCTGTCTCGCTCACGGGCCAGATCCGGGCGCAGGACGAGGTCAGCCTCGCCTTTCGCCTTGACGGGCGCCTGATCGAGCGGCGCGTCAATGTCGGCGACACCATCAAGCCGGGACAGGTCGTCGGACGCCTCGACCCCCAAATTCAGCAGAACTCTCTCCATCAGGCGCAGGCGGGCCTGTCGGCCGCTCAGGGCCAGCTCACCCAGGCGCGCAACACCTTCGACCGGCAGCAGGAGCTTCTCAACAAGGGCTTCACCACCCGTGCCCAATTCGATCAGGCCCAGCAGGCCCTCCAATCCGCCCAGGCCCAGGTCGATTCCTCCCAGGCGCAGCTTCGCAATGCTCAGGAACAACTGAGCTATACGGAACTCCAGGCCGACGCCGCCGGGACGGTCACGGCGACCGGGGCCGAACCCGGCGAGGTGGTCCGCGCCGGGCAGATGATCGCCCAGGTCGCGCGCCAGGGCGGACGCGACGCCGTCTTCGACGTGCCGGCGCAGCTCATTCGGACGGCACCCCGCGACCCCGTGGTGGAAATCGCCCTCACGGACGAGCCGAATGTGAAGGCGACGGGCCGCGTCCGCGAGGTTTCCCCTCAGGCGGATCCCGCGACCCGCACATTCCAGGTCAAGGTCGGCCTGACCGATCCACCGCCCGCCATGCGGCTCGGGGCGACCGTCGTCGGGCGCATTCGGCTCACGGCGCCTCCCGGGGTGGAGATTCCCGCGAGCGCTCTCACGGAGGCGAACAAACGCCCGGCCGTATGGGTGGTCGACCCGCAGAACCAGACGGTATCCTTGCGCAACGTGGACATCCTGCGGCAAGACCCGGCCAGCATCGTCGTCTCGCAGGGGCTGGAGACCGGCGAGATCGTCGTGACGGCCGGCGTGCAGGTACTCCGCCCAGGCCAGAAGGTCCGCCTGCTCGGGAGCGCCTCGTGAAGGGCTTCAATCTCTCCGAATGGGCGATCCGGCATCGCTCTCTGGTGGCCTATTTCATGCTCGTACTCGTGATTGCCGGCATCGGGTCGTATTTCCGGCTCGGACGCAGCGAGGACCCTGCTTTCACGATCAAGACCATGGTCGTGCAGGCGCTGTGGCCCGGCGCAACGATCGACGACACGCTCCTGCAGGTCACGGAACGTCTCGAGCGCAAGCTCCAGGAAACTCCGAACCTCGATTACCTGCGCAGCTATACGACGGCGGGCCAGACGACGATCTTCGTCAACCTGAAGGGCGCCACGCCGGCCGCTCAGGTGCCCGACATCTGGTACCAGGTGCGCAAGAAGATCGGCGATATCCGCAACACGCTGCCGCAAGGCATCGTCGGCCCGGGGTTCAACGACGAGTTCGGCGACACCTACGGCATCGTCTACGGCTTCACGGCGGACGGTTTCACGCACCGCGAGCTGAGGGACTACGTCGAGGATGTCCGATCCCGACTGCTTCAGGTTCCCGATGTCTCGAAGATCGACGTGATCGGCGCCCAGGACGAACGGATCTATGTCGAGTTCTCGACCGCGCAGCTCGCGGGCCTCGGGATCAACCGGTCCGCGCTCATCACCGCCCTCCAGGCTCAGAACGCCGTGGCGCCGGCGGGCGTGGTGCAGACCGGCGACGAAAAGATCCTCCTGCGGATCTCGGGGGCCTTCCGGTCCGAGCAGGACATTCTGGCCGTCAACTTCGCCGCCAATGGACGTCTCATTCGTCTCGGTGACATCGCGCGCGTGACCCGCGGTCCCGCGGATCCGCCGCAGCCGATCTTCCGGGTGAACGGGCAGGACGCCATCGGGCTCGCCATTGCCATGCGGGAGGGCGGCGACATCCTGGCTCTCGGGCGCAATGTCGGGCAGGCCATGGCCGAGATCACCGCGGACCTGCCGATCGGGATAGAGCCGAAACTCGTGGCCGAGCAGCCGGTGACGGTCGAGAACGCGGTCGACGAATTCATGGAGGCCCTGTGGGAGGCCATCGCCATCGTCCTGGCCGTCAGCTTCATCAGCCTCGGCCTGCGCGCGGGCGCCGTTGTGGCGCTTTCGATCCCGCTGGTTCTCGCCATCGTGTTCGTGGCGATGGAGTTCCTCGGGATCGACCTCCAGCGCGTGTCGCTGGGCGCTCTGATCATCGCTCTCGGCCTCCTGGTCGACGACGCCATGATCACGGTCGAGACCATGATCACGCGGCTGGAGCACGGCGACGACAAGGAGCATGCCGCCACCTTCGCCTATACGTCGACCGCCTTCCCGATGCTCACGGGCACTCTCGTGACGGTCGCCGGATTCGTGCCTATCGGCTTCGCCCGAAGCGCCGCCGGCGAGTACACCTTCTCGATCTTCGCCGTTGTGGCCATCGCCCTGATCGTGTCCTGGATCGTGGCCGTCCTGTTCGCGCCTCTGCTCGGCGTCTGGATTCTCAAGAAGCCCAAGACGATCCATTCCGGCGAGCCCGGCCCGATCATGCGGGCGTTTCGCCGCCTTCTCATCCTCGCGATGCGGGCGCGCTGGGTCACGATCCTTGCCACTCTCGCGCTGTTCGCGGCGGCACTGTACGGCACGCGCTTCGTCCCGCAGCAGTTCTTCCCGTCCTCCGACCGGCCGGAGTTGCTCGCCGACCTGAAGCTCCCCCAGAACGCCTCGATCTATGCCACCCAGTCCGTCTCCGCACGGCTGGACGAAGTGCTGAGGGGCGACGAGGACGTGGAGCGCTGGAGCACCTATGTCGGCCGGGGCGCGGTCCGGTTCTACCTGCCGCTCAACGTGCAGCTCCCGAACGATTTCTTCGCCCAGGCAGTGATCGTCACCAAGGGCCTGGAGCAGCGGGAGCGTCTGAAGGCCAGGCTCGAAAAGCTGATCGAGAACGAGTTTCCCGGCGTCGTCGGGCGTGTCTATCCATTGGAGCTCGGCCCGCCGGTCGGGTGGCCGATCCAGTATCGCATCAGCGGACCGGATGTGGATCAGGTCCGCGATATCGCCTTCAGGCTCGCGCAGGTCATGGCGACGGACAATCGCGTCCAGAAGATCAACTACGACTGGATCGAGCCGGCGCGTACGGTCCAGATCCGCGTCGATCAGGATCAGGCCCGCCTCCTGGGCTTGAGCTCGCAGGATCTCGCTCAAGCTCTCAACACGGTCGTGTCCGGCGCCACGGTGACGCAGATGCGCGACGGGATCTATCTCGTCGACGTGGTGATCCGCGCTTCCGCCGAGCAGCGCGCATCGCTCGCGACGATCCGGACCCTGCAGGTCCCGCTGCCGAACGGCCGGACCGTTCCCTTGAGCCAGATCGCTTCCATCGCGTACGGTCAGGAATATCCGCTGGTCTGGCGCCGCGACCGGAAACCGACGTTGACGGTGCAGGCCGACGTCGCGCCAGGCACTCTGCCCGCCACGGTCGTCCGGGCGCTGTCACCGAAGATCGACGAGCTGAATGCAGGCCTGCCGGCCGGCTACCGGGTCGCGGTCGGCGGGACGGAGGAGGAAAGCGGCAAGTCGCAGGCCTCCGTGATCGCCGTCGTTCCGGTGATGCTGTTCCTGATGCTGACGATCCTGATGATCCAGCTCCAGAGCTTCCACCGCCTGTTCCTGGTGCTCAGCGTCGCCCCCTTGGGCCTCATCGGCGTCGTCGCGGCTCTCCTCGTCTCGGGAAAACCGCTCGGCTTCGTGGCGATCCTCGGCGTTTTGGCCTTGACCGGAATGATCGCCCGCAACTCGGTGATCCTGATCGATCAGGTGGAGACCGAGAAGTCCAAGGGACGCGATCCCTGGAATGCCGTGGTCGAGGCGACGGCGCACCGTTTCAGGCCGATCCTGCTCACGGCCGCCGCCGCGATCCTCGGGATGGTCCCGATTGCGCCGACGATCTTCTGGGGGCCGATGGCCTATGCCATCATGGGCGGACTTGCTGTCGCGACTCTCTTGACCCTGGTGTTTCTGCCTGCGCTCTACGTCGCCTGGTTTCGGATCAGGAGGCCGACTGAAGACGAGCAGATGCCACAGGCATAGCCCTCTCAATCCCTTTGGAGCATCGAGCCTGCGTTCGATGGCGCGTTCGACGTTTGGACGGGGACATCGGCGGAACGGCACGCCCCGATCACTATGAAACCGGACGGAGCAGCGCCTCGCGTATGATCCTCCAGCTGTCCTCGTCAGGAGCGCAGATCATGCCACCCTCGCGAAGGATCGGCCGATAGGACGAACCGTCGAAGCGGGCGGAATAGCCGCCCGCCTCCCGATGGAGCAGCCAGCCTGCCGCATGGTCCCAAGGCATCAGCTTCGCGTAGACAAGGAAGTGGCAATGGCCGGACGCCGCCATTCGGTACTCGTGGGCCGCGCAGCGGTAACATGCAGCGGAACCGAAGCCCGTCAGGTTTGTCGCCACGGTGGACCGCAAGGGTTCGGACATATGGTGCCAGGATGCGCAGCCCGACATGTCGCGGACGGAAGCCGAAGGCGCGACCCGGAGATCGACACGGCCGCCGGCGGAGCGCTCGATCCAGGCCCCCTCCCCGCGAACGGCCATCGCCGTGTCGTTTCCGACAGGATCGTGAATCCAGCCGGCCACGACCTCGCCCCGGATGACGGCCGCCACCATCACCCCGAATAACGGAAGACCCGAGGCGAAATTCTTGGTCCCGTCCACGGGGTCTATCAGGAATGCAAGATCTGCATCCGCCACTCTATCGAGCAGGGACGGATCACGTTCGGTCGCCTCCTCGCCGATCAGGACAGCATGCGGGAAGATCTCTCCCAGCCCCTTGGCGATCACCCGCTCGGCGGCCTCATCGGCATCCGTCACGAGATCGGTGGCCGAAGACTTCTGGCGAACCTCATGGGCCGACAAGTTTCGGAAGCGAGGCATGATCTCGGCTCTCGCGGCCTCCCGAAGAATCCGATCGACAGCTTCGGCGTGACGGGAAGAGAACAGCATAGGGAAACGCTTTCGAAGAATAGAAGGAGTGCAAGCTCCCGCCGCGAGGAATTCGGCCGGTCCATGCAGCCGGTCGGGATCACTCACCCAGGCGAGATCACCCCATCCCGACCAGTCGGCTGAGAGGGGTTTTCAACCCCGATGTGCAGCCAAGCACGAGGTTGCCCTCGCGCAGTCCCGACTGGGCGAGAAAGTCGTTGACCCAGCCTCCCGCCTCCTCGATCAGCAGCAATCCGGCAAGGGCATCCCATGAGTTCATGTGCAGCTCGCAATAGCCGTCGATCCGGCCTGCCGCCACATAGGCGAGGGCCAGGGCACCCGACCCTCCGCGGCGCACGCCCGCTCCGTCCTCCAGGATCCGGCCGACGAGATCGACATAGTGGCTGAGCGGAAGCCGGTTCGACCAGCCCGCCTCGATGGTGGCGGATTGCATGTCGCTCAGCCCACTGACCCGGATCGGCTCGCCGTTCAGGGTCGCGCCCTTGCCGCGCTCCGCCGCGTACAATTCATCGTGCATCGGGTCGTAGATGATCCCGATCTGCGTCCGGCCGTCGCGCACATAGGCGATGGAGATGCAGAATTGCGAGATCCCGCGCACGAAATTCGCGGTGCCGTCGATCGGATCGACCACCCATACGTTGTTGTCGAACGATCCCCCGCCCTCTTCACCGAAGAAAGAATCCTCCGGAAAGCTCTCCAGCAACCGGCCGCGCACCAGTCTCTCGACTTCGGCGTCGACGGCCGAGAGGTAATCCTGGTGGCCCTTGAGGTTGATGCCGGTTGCGCCGGGCCGCCCGTCGAACCGGCGGCGCGCCAAGGCACCGGCCTCCCTGGCGATCGCGCTCGCGACCGACAATCTCAGATCGTGATTCTCCGCTGGAGCCACGGAGGCGGGCTTCGTAAGTCCCGCAAGGCTGGTGACTGGCATGGGAATGTCCTGTTTACTGACTGGAAGAAACGGATTGCGCCACCGGATGCTTCTCGCGCTCTATCCGTTGGATCCACGCGGCGGCGTGTCGCGCCGCTTCGATCAGCATCGGCTTCGGCGTCTCCATCCATTCATCCGGATGGAGTTCGCGCGTGAGGCGCAGATGGGCGATGGCCGCCTCGAGGGTCGGGAAGCGATCAGGCAATTGGACATGGATATACAGGGCAGCCAGGATGACCGATCGGCTGCGCCCGCCACGGCAATGCAGCAGGATGTT
This sequence comes from Microvirga sp. TS319, assembly GCF_041276405.1. Lineage (NCBI taxonomy): Bacteria > Pseudomonadati > Pseudomonadota > Alphaproteobacteria > Hyphomicrobiales > Methylobacteriaceae > Microvirga > Microvirga sp. TS319. The sequence continues at coordinate 1,133,667 of NZ_JBGGGT010000001.1, forward strand.
GCCCTGACGCCGATGCGGATAGGTGTAACGATCCGGGAGCTTCTGGTGCAGAGCCCCGTCGAGCAGATAATAGCCTGCCAGCAACATCATGTCCGGATTGCCGGCATCGTCGATGAGACCGAGCTTGTAGTTGCGGACGGGCCCGTGGGGCGACGCGATGTCGGAGGCCCCGACGCCGGCCGTATAATCGATGTCGAGATTGACGGCGCAGTTCACCACGATGGCGATGTCATGGCTCTCGAGCATGGCCTTGTCCGATGCCGCATTGGCATCTCCGACGAAGAGCTTCACGCCAAAGGGCGGAAGATCATCGACGATCAGGCTCATGGGAGGGCGTGGAAAGTTGAACTGTGTCGCCATCGATCTGTGGGTCCTGCATTCATGGTTGTGCTGTTGCGGCACACTCGCCGAGTGGCCGCCAGATTCTCTTGCTGGGTTCCTGCGGGCGCGCTTCAGGCCGCGTGGGAGGCTCCGAGACCAGGTTGCGCCAACGGAATCCGCTTTCCGTTGGCCCTGTCGAAGAAGGTCAGCTGGTTGGCGGGGAACTCGATCCAGATGTTCCTCTTCGACAGAGAGGTTTCGAAGCGCGGGATGAGCGCGGTGACGGGATGCCCTTTCACCGACAGCGAGATGATCGTCTGCGATCCGGTGGGCTGAACGATGTCGACTTCCGCCGGAAGACTCGAGGAACTCTGCCGTTCGACGATGGAGATGTTCTCGGGGCGGATTGCGAAGGTCACCGGTCCGTCCACAGCCTGCAGGCCGGCAGGGGCAGGAATGTCCATGTCGTCGAAGCGAAGAACCCGCTCGCCTCCCACCGTGCTCAGGATCCCGTCAAGAAGGTTGATCCTGGGGTCGCCGATGAACTCCGCCACGAACAGATTGGCGGGATTGTGATAGATCTCGTAAGGTGAGCCCTGCTGCTGAATGGCGCCGTCCTTCATGACCACGATGACGTCCGACATGGTCAGAGCCTCGACCTGATCGTGCGTGACGTAGACGGTGGTGGCCTGCAATTCGCGGTGCAGGCGCTTCAGCTCCGTGCGCATCTCCGTTCGAAGTTTCGCGTCCAGGTTGGACAGCGGCTCGTCCATCAGCAGGATCGAGTTGCGCGCCGCGATCAGACGGGCCACCGCCACCCGCTGCTGCTGACCTCCCGAAAGTTCGGACGGATAGCGGCCCGCAAGTCCAGCCAGCTGGACCTTCGCGAGCGCCTCGGCAAGGCGCTCATGGATCACATGCGAGGGCTGCTTCGCCTCGGACAGCGCCAGGGTGATGTTTCGGTCGACCTTCATGTTGGGCCACAGGGCGTAGCTCTGGAAAATGAATCCGAGGCCCCGCCGCTCGGGCGGGACGAAGATTCCGGTCCCGCTCGAATAGACCGTCTTGCCGCCGAGCACGACCTCGCCCGTCGTCGCCTGCTCGAGGCCGGCAATGACCCGCAGGGTCGTGGTCTTGCCGCAGCCCGAGGGCCCGAGCAGGGTCACGAAGCTGCCCTTTGGAATGTCGAGGTCGAGGCTCGGAAGGGCCACATGGCTTCCGTACGACTTCGTGATGTTTCTGAGGGTGATTTCAGACATGGGCACTCTCTCGTGCGGAAGCCATTCAGGGTCGGGTCAGCGGCTCGTCTCGGCCAGCCAGAAGTCGCTGATCTTCGCGATATTGTCCTTCACGAATTCAGGCGATGCGGTGAGTTTATTCGCCTTGGGCCACATCTCGCTGTAGGGCGGAGGCGGAACGTCGGTACGCGGCGAGAAGGTGCCGATCTGGTAGAAGGCGGCCATCCCCTGCAGGAGTTCCAGAGACTTCCCGGACCGGAAGGGCGCCTTCAGCTCCGAATTGCCGTTCAGCTCCTTGCTGCCCATCAGGAACGACACGAAGAGCTTCGCGGCATTCGGATGCGGCGCCTGACCGGCAACCGCCACATAGGTCGGATAGGAGAAGAGAGCCGCAGGCTGCAGGTCGTAGGGAATCGCGTTCGCGTAGTTGTCGCTCTGGTTCTTGGTCAGGTAGTGGATGACCGAAAACGCCATTGGGGGCTTGGCCTGGCCGCGAAGACCCACTGCGGTCGCGATCTTCGAGCTGTTGTCGGAGATGACGATGTCGTTGCCGATCAACCGGTGCAGGAACTCGTAGCCCGCATTCTCGACTCCCGGCGAGAGCTCGAGCTTCTTGCCGTAATGCTGTTCGTAGGCTTTCTGCATCTCGTCGGAATGTTCGACGATGGCCGCCAGCATCATCAGGGTCGTGAGCGAGCCGGCCGGCGACTTCATGGAGAAGCGGCCCTTCCATTGCGGCTCGGTGAGTTCCCAGATCGTCTTGATCGGCGGTTGCGGGTGGGCCTCCGAGTTGTACAAGACGCCATAGGCTTCGATCACATGCGTCAGGAGCGGCTCGCGGTGCTCGGCGGGAATCTTGTCCGTCAGATAGGCCGGAACGTAGTTGACGATCCGATGATTGGGGAGAAGATCGAATACCATCTGCTCGGTGCCGCCCGAATAGATCACGTCGGCCGCGTAGACGCCGGCCTGGTGTTCGCGCACGACCTTCTCGATGGTCTTCTCCGAGCCGAGATCATAGGCCTTGACCTTGATCTCCGGGTAGAACTTCGCGAAATCCTCAGCCACCTTCAGCATCGTGCCGGTGGAGGAATAGACGACGACCTCGCCCTCCTTCTTCGCGTTGGCGACCACCTCGTCCCAGTTCTCGTTCTTCTGGTAGGGGCCGAGCTGGCTTTTCTGAAGCCAGGCATCCCACTTGGGATCGGCCTGCTGCGCCAAGGCCGGCCCCGCCAGGGCGAGGGTCACGGCTCCGGCCGCGAGCCATCCTTTGGCGCCGCGGAAAGTCGATGTCATCATGGGCTTCCTCCTTTGTTTCTCTTTATAGTGACCTGGACGGAGCGGTCAGGCCGCCCCGATCCGGGCCTTCGTCGACAAGGCACGAACGACCAGGTTGACCGCGATCACGATGGCGACGAGCAGCACTGTCGCGACACCGACGAGCTGCGGCATGTCCTGGTTCTGATAGTTGTAGATGACGCCGGCGAGCACGTTGGTCGAAGGCGTGACGAGCAGGATGATGAGCGACAGCTCCCGCATGATGCTGATGAAGCTGAGGAGCATGCCCGAGAGAAGCCCGCCGGCAGCAATCGGCACGATGATCCGCATCATGCGGCGGAACCAGCCGATGCCCTGGACGCGAGCCGCCTCTTCCAACGACTTGTCGATCTGCAGGAGCGCCGCAATGCCGGTGCGCGACGTGAAGGGCAAGGTCTTGACCGAGCAGATCAGGACGAGCAACGCGAAGGTGCCGTAGAGCGCCGGGATCGGCCCGAACGGGCGGGCGAACATGCCGATATAGATCGCCCCGAAGGCCAGGGCCGGGAAAATATACGGCAGGAAAGCCACCATCTCCAGGGCCCGCGAGGTGAGCGAGCCGCGGGTCCTGACCACGACATAGCCGATGAGGAAACCGAAGACTCCGGTCGTCATGGCCGTGAGGAACGCCAGCTTGAGGCTGTTCCAGGTGGCGTCGATGATGTTGCCGTTATCGACGAGCGCCGCCTGCAACTGGTCGACGCCTTCGCCGCCGCCGCCGATCCAGTAGTGCAGTGTCAGATTGCTGAGGCTGTAATTGCCCGCCGTCTTGATCAGCGATTGCAGGACCAGCAGCACGAGCGGGAAGGCGACGGCCGCCGTCATGAGCAGCATCACGAGGATGAAGAGCGGCCAGCGCCAGCCTCCGAGATCGATCTCCTTGCTGCGAAATCCCTTGCCGGAGAGGGTCACGAAGCTCTTGCGGACACCGATGAGGCGTTGATTGATGACGATGAACAGGCAGGCGAGGACCACGAGCACCAGAGCGAGCAGGAAGCCATCGCCCGCATTGCGCGTGCCCATGGCGGCATAGATCTGGGTCGGCAGCACGAAATAGCGCACTGGCATGCCGAGCACGGCGGGCGTCCCGAACGATCCCACCACGCGAATGAAGGTCATTACGACGGCAGACCCGATGGCAGGCAGCAGAAGCGGCGCTGTGATCCACAGGAACTGCTTGATGCGCGAGAGGCCCGCCATCGCGCCCGCCTCCTCGAGCTGACTGTCGACGCTCGTGATCGAGCTCGACACCGAGAGATAGGTGTAGACGTAGTAGTGAAGGGACAGGCAGATGATGATCGGCAAGGGCCCGTAGGCGATCCAGTCCGGCGGCTGCACGCCGAAAAAATACGCGAAAGCGCCCGCTGCCCCGCCGATGCGGTCGTTCTTGAAGAACGTGATCCAGGCCAGCGCCATCACCCAGGACGGCAGCATGTAGGGGATCATCACCAGCGTATGCAGGAAGTTGCGGAAAGGGATGTTCGTGCGCACGATCAGCCATGCAAGACCGGCGCCAAGGACGAGGCAGATGATGGTGGCGGCAAAAGCCGTCACGAGCGAGTTGAGGAAGGGCTTGTAGAACAGCGCCCAGGAAAGGCGGCCGGCAAAGACGCGCTCATAGTGGAAGAGCGTGAGGTCGCCCGGCTGAGCGTTGGGCAAATAGGCGCGATCGTAAGGCTGGACGGTCAGGGTTTCCCGGATCAGCTCGAACAGCGGCACGAGGACCAACGCGCCCAGCAGGACGGCCAGAGCGATCCCGAGAATACGCTCGGGCCGTGTCAGGGTGTGCCAGAGACGGCCCAGGACGGCTCTTCCGGACAATCTGGTGGATGCAGTTTGCACTGGCGCTGCCGAACTCGTCATTCCGTCACGTGCTCCCATGAGCCAGGCATCGGCTCAAAAGCGTTTCCCTCTGCGACCGACACTTTGAATGCTCTCGTCCGGCTCGGCCGGAGGGCTGTCAGTGCGCGCATTCACCCCATCTCGCTGCGGCACGTCTTGCCGTTCGCGGGTCCGTAGGAGCGATGTACAGAGAGCTTTGCACACGTGTGCAAAGCTTGCAAGAGGTATTCTGGGCCGGAAATGGATGATCGGATCAGGCCAGATTGCGGACGGTCGACCGCTCGACGAGTTCGATGGGAAGGACCTCATGCACAAGATCCTTCCCTTTCCCGTGCATTTCCCGGTCAATAGCCGCCAGAACGGAGCCGGTCAGGTCGCTCATCGACTGCCTGACCGTCGTCAGGCGGTAAGGATCCCAGGCCGATTGCGGGATGTCATCGAATCCGATGACCGAGAGGTCCTCGGGGATACGCCGTCCCGTCCCGCGGGCGCCATCGAGGAAGCCGAGAGCCAGAAGATCGGTGACGCAGAAAACGCCATCAAGATCATGGGAGGCGAGAAGCTCTCTCCCCGCCACCAAGCCGGTCTCGTAGGTTGTCTCGCCCGAGGCCCAGGCGATGGGCTCGATCCCTTCTTCGCGAATACAGTCCATGAACGCGACGCGCCGTCGAATCTGGGTCGGCGTGCGGGCGCCGCTGCCGACGACGCCAATTCGCCGGCACCCGGCCGCAATGAGCCGCCGGGCTGCGATGTGGGCGCCGCCGATATCATCGCTAATGATGGTATCCGCTTCGATGTCGTCGTCCTGCCGGTTGACCAGGATCACCCGGACGCCATTGGCGACGCATTCGTCGATGATCGACGAGGGCGGCGAGCCCGACATTACCACGATGGCCCTGACGCGGAACTCCAGAATGAGTTCGATCAACGGTGCGATCCCCTGCTCGGCCTCGGCGGCGTTCAGAAGCAGGCATTGCAGCCCGCGCCTGAGAAGAGCACGGCTCAACTCGTCGAGTTGGCGGGCCATGAAAGGCAAGGAAAGATTGGCGCCAACGACGCCGACGAGGTTGGACTGGTCGCTGATGAGGCTGCTGGCCAGGCGATTGACCCGGTATCCCAGGGTCTTGGCGGCCTCCTGAACCCGATGCCTCACATCGGCCGAAACGCTGGCGCCGGGCGTAAAGGTGCGCGACACGGCCGACCGGGAAACGCCGGCGAGCTTGGCCACGTCTTCCGCCGTCACAAAATTGCGTGTCGCGCGGTCACGTTTCAGATGGTCCTCACGATCCGAAGACGTTGCCATAGGAGCTTGCTCCGCGTCCATTGATGCTCTGCGCGAGTTCGACGGGCTGTGTGCGGACAAGAGGAACCTGCCTCGAACTTGACTCAGGAAGTCTATGCACACGCGTTCAGCTTAAGCAAGCAGCGGGTGACGACTGTCTCGCACCCGAAAGTTCGTCGACCATGACCACAAGGGTGACGGCAAGCCAGTGACGTGGCCGGCGTTCTGAGTGAGATGGATTGAGAGCCTTATGCAGGAGCCGTCGTCAAGCCACACCCGGGAACGAGACCGCCTCCTCGAGGATCTGCTTCTCCAGGAAAAGGTCAGCCACGAGCCGGCGCAAGCGGGCGTTCTCCCGCCCCAGATCCTTCAGGCCGTTGGACTTCTCGATCTGACGGCCGCCCTACACCTTGCGCCGGGGCAAGGAGTTCTGCTCCGAGACAGCGGCGTCCTTGCAGGCGAGCGCGATGTCCTTGCCTTGGGCGAGTTGCACCTCGATCGGGCGCAGAGACAGGCTCTCGGGGCGCTCCGAAGGAGTTCTATTGGCGCTTGATGAGCTGAATGACTCTTCGGCTTTCCGGCTCTACGATCGCAATCTGGTCGCCGGCAATTACGTAATTGTAGCTCGTCACCGTCGGAACAGCGGTGGCGGCATCCTGGGGCAGCTCAAGGAGTTCGACCTCTGGCGGAATGACCATGCCGATCCGGAGGGGCTCCTTCAGATCGGCTTGCGGCAAGTCCGGAGAGGTCCTGACCTGGTCGAGGATCATCGTCTGCTTGTCTGGGGAGAGCTGGATTGGCTCGCCGGTCTCGACAGGGCTCCCTTGCGCCGACTGAGACAGCACAGGGGAGCCAAAGCCGACGGCGGTCATCCCGACCAGGAAAAAAGGCACTGTCGATCTCATCATCACCTCCTAGCGCTCGTGCGAAAAGTGGACCCGGTTTTTCGCCAGAGCGATGCGCTCATCTCAGAAGGGTGCATCGGACCTAAAAGTGGATTCCACTTCCCGCATCCGATGCTTTAGGCTGCCAGGGAACGGCGGGTGTGAGGCCCAGTTGCATATCCTCAGTCGCAGATCCTGATGCGCCGCTCGATCACCTCGCCCCACGGGTTTATCCGGCGCTTGATGATCAGGCGGCAATCCTCGCCGCCCCACCAGGGCCGGACCGCCACGGGATACCCCGGCCGATGCCATCGTGGTCCTGGCCGGCCATAAACCTGCTCTTCCTCGACATACCGCGGCCCGCGCTCGAACCGCTCCTCGCGAAAGCGCTCGCTGAACACAGGCGGCCGGACCTCATAGATCTCTCCCCGGCTCTCGGCCTCCGGTCCCTCGTAGGGCGCAATTCCGTAATCGGCTGCGTCGGCTATGGCGGGCAGGCACAGACCGGCCAGCACTCCCATAACAATTGCCGTGCGTGTTTGCATCGATCCCTCCATCCGGTCAGGTTGCACTCCGAGCCAACCATGACCAGCACAATGACGGAGACAGTGTGACCCTCGTCCGAATGTCTCCTTCAGCTGGGATTCATTTGCGTGAGAGCGGCCCATCGGGGCGATCAGATGCGGGCATGATGCTCAATTCGAGCCAGAATCGTGCTGGGGCCGGGAACTTTATGGGAAGCTTGGCGTTATGTGGGCTCGACCTGAGGCATCAGGCGTCGAGCCACAACGTAGAGCGGCTGCTCCGGCAGCCCATCAAGAACCTGCAAGGGCCTTCATGCACGCGTATCCTCAAACCACCCGGGGCGGAACATCGGGAGCCTTTAGCATCATCCTCGAGCGCCTTTACGCCATGGCGCGACAGACGGATCCCTCGCTCGGCGATCCCGCGGATCTGGAAGCCTCCCTCAGCGCCTTGCCCGCCGAGAACCGCGGTCAGGTCATGCTGGTGCTCGAGAGCGTCGAGAGCCGAGCGGAAGCGCGAGCCGACGGGGAGCTCGCAGAGGCTGCACGGATGGTCCGACATGCGGCCAAGCAGGTCTGGTCTCATGAGGGCTGTGGCAGCTTGCGCTGAGCCTTAGGCGGAGGATACCAAGGCGGGAGTTCAGACCACCTGAGGCCGCACGGGGCGTCTCCTCAAAGGCAATGTCCCGCCTGCCCCCTGAAGTCGGGCCGGCTTGCAGCATTGAAACCATGCTGCACAAGAGAGGTCCCTATGCCCCGTTTCATGATCACGCTCGCGGGACTGGCATGCAGCGCCATGCCGGCCAGTCCCCTTACGACGGAAACCTTGCTCGGGTTCGGCGACGAGCGTTTTACTCCCCGTCCCGATACCCCTCGATTAGAGCGATCTTGATTTCAACGGGATCCGCGAGAATGCTGTTAGGAGTAAGAGCCCGAAGATCCAAGGCGAATTCCTCGAGCCCGGTCAGGGTGGCGCCTTCGGTCAGGTTCCGTTCAGCTATGGGTAAAGCCTCCGTGAATTCCATCGCTACACGCTCCATGTGAATCAGTCAGGAGATGAATGCCCGAATAGGGCAATCATGCGCTCGCAGATGAGCCCTTCGGTGATATTTCGGTTATGCATCGGCAGTCGTAATCGACTGTCGATGCAACGCGACAGATGCAAGACTCCCGCGCATTCTGTTCGTGGCGAGAGATGCTTCGCTGATGAAGAGCAGTGAAGGCCGAATGCCCATGCATGGTGACGGAGTCCAAACAAGCACCGGCACAGACTATAGCTGCCCCTCGACGCGGCGCGGATGACAGCCGGATCGTGTCACAACGATCCAATCACATGGGAATGTTGGATCGAGAGGTTATCCCGATGGAAGGACGTCGCGTCTGCGCTGAGGAGCCGTACGCTGGGCGGGATGACGCACCGGGCGATCACTTCTTCCGGAGCCGATATAAAGGGGCTTCCGATAATGCCGGTATGCTCGAGAGTGTCGGCGGCTGGTCTTCGCCCCGATAACCCGCAGATCACGCCGCCGACTGCGGCTCTGACAGGGCCCCCGACAATGGCGCCCGCCATCGCACCAGCCCCAACGCCAACCATTGTGCGGTTCTATGCCATGGCGAAAGTTGGAAAGATCATGAGCATCGTTAGTGAAGCAAACGCGATGGTGGCCTACCGCACGCAATGAACCCCTTGTTTTTTAACGCCGAACCCAACCCCGAACGGAGTGCATGGTTCCGGCGCATCAAGCTGTCGAGTGGAATACTGACGTGACCGACTGACACCATGCGGCGTGGCTTCGTGTTCATCAGGGAGCTCAAAGCTCAAATCATCACGTCCCATGGGATCATGTCCCAGTCGACCAGAAGCGGCTATTTATCAATAGACCGAACGCAACATTGCACCAATCTAGTGCCGGACGGGACGCTCGGAGGTATTGGAGACTCAGGCCTGCCGTGCCCACCAGACACAAGCGTGCTGAAGGGTGTCGACGAAAGCCTTCGCATTCCAGCCCGTTCATAGCGAGCTTGTTGCTGGGAGCGGCAATTCGTCCGCAACCAAAATATTCAGAAGAGAATACCGAATGTGTACGCGTCGACAAAGCCAACATGCGCCATAGAGTTGCCGCATTCCTTAACCGAAACTTAAGTGGACTGGACAATAAATGGGGAAAGCGAATGGGCAGGCTGTTCACGACGCTCGGGATATCAGTTGTTGCGCTCGGGGCCTTGATGGGAAGCGTGCAGGCGAAAACCGTCTTCTACGAGATCAATGGCGAGCGGTATTCGTACGATACGGGCAACCGCAAGCAGGCAGCGGCAGCCCGCAAACAGATGGATGCCGCGAAGGCTGCTGAGGCCGCTCAAGCCAAGGCGGCAGCAGAACGTGCGAGCAATCCTTTGGTGTCGCTCTTCGGCTCGCAGATCCAACGGGAGGCTGCAGAGGCCCAGGCACAGCTCGAGAAGGTCTTCTCGGATCAGCAAGCTGCGGCTGCGAGCAAAGACCAACGCAATTCCCAAGCCGCCAAGGACGAGACCCTCGCAAGGGCCCCAAAGGACAATTCCAGCGAGCCGACGGGAGCGACCAGGGGCCAACAGAGTGTTGCCGCAGCAGCATCTCCACTAGCGGGACCAGTCGTTCGAGCCTCAGCTGAGACAGCTCGCACCGATAATGCCCCCGTTGCAGCGATCAAGTCGGTTTCCCTCGATGCCGAGACCGGAATTAAAACGATTATCAGGATGGACGGATCGATGCAGGAGGAGTTGTTCGACCCTGGCATTCTCTCCAGGCTCGATCCAGAGCAGCGCTCTGCGCACTCTGTCAGCAGCGTGGTTGGTACCGACCAGTCAGCGACGACCGCGCCGGAGGACACGACCGGATCCACGGGATTGCGGGGAGCGACGCTGGAGGCGCGTTCGCGCTCTGAGGGACGCGGTCCATCTCTGACCAACTAACGCATCGTGCAGACCCGGCGGGCCGCGCGAGCGACAAGTGAACCCGGTTTTCACAAACATGGCCCTTCGGGTCCGCTCAAACGATGCGCTCTTTTCAAGAAGAGAGCATTGGACCCAAAAGTGGAATCCACTTTTGGGTCCAATGCGCCAGCCTGATATTCGACTCAAGGGCCCGGCGGACGTGAACGGGTTCACCTCCGACTTATCGTCTCAGATCGCGAAGGGGCGTCGTGCGCTGCTGCATCAGTAACCGCGTCACCCGCGATCTATGAGCATGACCCGATCCGCCAATCCGGAAGTGGAGGATGGCTGAACATCAACCCTGCCGGAACGCAGTCTGATCGGGTCGCGTCCATCCTCGAGACAGCCTGGGAAGCGATAGACCCGGTCGTTTCCGGATCGGAGATGGTGTCGAATTTCTGGGACCAGAGGTGATGCTGCCATGATGTATCGAGGATAGCGTCCTCTGATCCTGCGCTCTCGGCCGCGGCGACGGAGAGGGTAAGTCCCGCCAGGAATATTGCTGTTGCAGGAAGAATTCTGATGCCTATCATCATAGTCTCCATCATTGGACCAGAGAATAATTCACCTCCATTCAACGGCGTTCCCATCGACAAGAGATATCTCCCGGTCGTGCCGCTTCCCCGCCCAGCAATCTGCCGTCGATGCCCATGCCGCACCGACGTGGAGCTGAGGCAACGCAAGCGTATCGACGAGCACCACCGGTCCAATATGCTCCCATACGGCCAGAGCATCGGACGTGAAAAGTGGAATCCACTTTTGGGATCAATTCGATGCTCCCTTCTTGGAAAGAGCGCATCGTTCTGGCGAAAAACCGGATCCACTTTTCGCTCGCGCGGCCCGCTGGGTCCGCACGATGCTCTAACGTTGCGCCAAAAGTCGTTACCGACGATCAGGTCCAATCCTCTTGGCCCGTGTCGCCGTTGGATGCAGTGGCCTCTCCTCGACGAGCACCGTGTCTTGAAGCGCATCGTCAGCCGAATGGCCCTGGAACGGCATGGCGGCCCATATCTTTGCAGCCTTCAGGTGAAAGAAATTGGCTGCCCGCTGAACCTCGGGATCGGGCGAGAAGGCTTGCAGGCTCTGGAGAGTCAAGATCAAGCGGCGGCGAAATGGCCACGGAAGAGCAGCGAGCGTATCGTCCACGGTCAGGCGCGCGACTCCCTTGACGTCAGCCTGGTCGGCAATGTCATCGATCAGGCTCTGGACCGCACTCAGGCTCGCAGGGGTGGGAACATCGTTCATTGAAACAAGACACGGGTACGCTGGGAACTGACTCGGCAACGGCCGCAGAACCGGATCGGTTCCTAGAACTCGGCTGTTAGGGAGAGCCTCACCCGGCGTAAAACCTCAGCAGGAGCTTAGCACAAAAGGCAAAACGGTTCGGCCAAGCCTGAAAAGCCAAGCTGATCTTGGAAAGGACCGGGCAGTTATCTCGTCGCGATCTGCTTTTAACCAGTCATTAACCATGTTTTTACATCCTCATGCCCGATGAAATTGGGAGATGCCATGACTGATGACAGACGGGATTTTGGAAAAGGACAACTTGGCAGAGCCGCTCAGGTCCGGATCGGCCGCAGGCTGCGACAGGTCTATCGTTCCTTTATTGGCGAGCCGATTCCGGACGACTGCGTTGATCTGCTGCTGGCCCTTCGCCGGAAGGAACGGGAGCACGGTCGGTCGCCATAGAGGTGCATCGGGCGCAGGAGCGGCCTGATCCGATCGAGAGTCGAGAGCCAAAGAACGCAACCGATCTGGTGCAGAACCGCAATGCTCGAAACAGCCCCGCTGAAACCAACCGTGCCAAGCACTGTTAGCTCCGCTGAGTGTTGTCCCATTCTGTAGGAGTAAGATCATGCGTAAACTGGCAGTTCTCTCGGCGGTAGCTCTGGTAGGGCTGGGTTCCATGGCGGCTACGACGGATGCGGAGGCGCGCTCGCGCCGCAATACCGGCGCAGTGGTCGCGGCAGGTGTAGCGGGCCTCGCCGTCGGTGGCTTGGTTGGCGCTGCCACCTCCAACGCCTATGCGGCTGCAGCCTATGGCTACAGCTATCCGGCCTATGGCTATGCGCCTGTGACCACGACCCGTGTGGTGCGGACCTACGATGACTACGACTATATCCCAGCCCCGGTTTATCGCACCACGCGGGTGGTCCGATACGCTGCACCGGCCACGTACGGCTATGCGCCGGTGCGGTATGGTTACCCCTGGGGCGGTTCCGCCTATGGCTACTATGGCTGGTAGAAGCGCAGTCATGCGTGCCGGATGGCAGCGGGCTGTCGGGCCGACAATGCCATCGACAGCCAAAAAGACAGCCGATCTCTTGCGAGGAATGCGGCGCTCATTTGCCTCCTCACTGTAGTCCGCGCGTGAGAAAGGCCCCATCACCGGGGCCTTTCTTTTTAAGAACGGCACCAAGATCTGCGTCAGAGCCGCGACGGCTGATTCCTTTTACAGTGCTACACTCCGCACGGAATCCCAGAACATTCCGCGGACCGCCGACAGGCGCTGAAGCAGATCATCGATGGGGGCGTCACGTTAACGGAGATCGGGCGCATTGAGGCAATCGAGGTCGCCTGACGGGCTGACGCGCATCTGCAGGCTGCAGCCTCCCACGCGGCTATGGCGGTGAAGCGGTGAAGATGGGGGCAAGGGCGGAGCAGCGGGAACGTGGCGGAACGAAGAGGTTGCCGACAGCAGAGAACACGCTGACAAATCTCCGCAGGCCTCCCGGCGATCGACAGCCCTGCATCGCCCGCTCTCGCTTTCGCAACGGGACATGCGAATTCCCGGCCCTGTTATTCAGGCCCGTTAGCGACCAGTGATCGCCCCTTGGCATGACCTCCCGCTTGGCGGCTCCGTAAGCGGCGAGTTTATCGGTGATGATGCGCTTGGGGGCCAGGCCCTGATCCTTCAGCAGGCGCCGCAGCAAGCGCTTAGCCGCCTTGGTGTCGCGGCGTGTCTGGACGATCGCGTCGAGTACAGAGCCATCCTGATCTCCTCGATCAGCCGCAACCTTAGAGGAAAGCGAAAATACAACCAGGCCGCATAGGCAATGATCCGGGGTGGGAACCGATCGACGCCACTGATCGGCACGGATTTTGCCGTATGCTTTGAGAAGGAACCTCTTGCATAAATATATGTCTCCGTATACGAACAGGTATATCGGCGTGTCGATGGCGAGGAGGAGCTCTTTAGGGGCTCACCAAGAGAAGCTCGTTTTACCCTTCCCGCTTTCGGCCCCGATTGGAATCGGTCGTGACACTAGACTGCTGGAGCAACACAAGCAGTCCAGTCCGGCACCTATTGGGACATCAAGGAGAAATACATGTACTATTTCGGTTACTGCACCTGGCTCGACGATCCCGAGCTGCGCCGTTTTATGCCCCAAGCCGAGCTAGTGACGAAGGGCTATGCAACCAACCATAAGCTCCGGTTCCACGCCGCAGCGGATAGGACAGACCGTGGTTGGTGCCACCTATCGGACACCCCAGACGCTTACGGCAATCGCGCGCTCGGCGTCGTGTTCAAGCACGATCCGAAGCACTTCGAAGAAGACTATGACGACTTCGAGCGCTGTCTGCTGACCATCTACGGCGATGATGGTAAAATGTACGACTGCTGGACCTATCGTCTGATTACCCCTGGTATCGCCATGCGGCCACCGAACTTCTATTGGGAACACATCCCGGCTGGCCTGAAGCAGTGGGATTTCCCTGAGGAGTACATCCAGGAGGTTCTCAAGACCTACGAGGAAGCCGCAGAGTGCCCGCGAGCTGACCGCCCGAACCCGTCCGCGATCCCGGGCAAGTCAGCGGCTTCCCGCTAAGCCAATCTGCTCAAGAGACAACCAGAGGGAAATCACAATGTCCGAACGAGTAGTTTCGCGCACGGTTCTCGGAGCCGTTCTGGGGTGCGCCGCCTTCCTGTCGGCAACAACAATGGCGTCTGCGCAAGCGCAATCCGACACCCAAAGCCTCGTGCCTAAGTCAATTCGTGATCGTGGGACCATCCGAGTGGGGTCGCAACAGACCTTCCCGCCCGTAGAGTTCCGGGAGCCCGGAAAAAACGAGGTGGTCGGCGTCAGCGCTGACCTCCTGCACGAAATCGCCAGACGTCTCAACCTCAAGATCGAGTATGTTCATGGTGAGTACGCCGCTCTGATTCCCGGTATTGACGCAGAGCGATTTGACGTTGCGTCCGGCGGCATCAGCGATACGGAAGAACGTGAGCAGGTCCTCGACTTCATCAATTACATGATGTCCGGCGGCAGCATCCTCGTTCGCTCCGAGAATGCCTCCCAATACAAGGCGATTGACGACTTCTGCGGTAAATCGGTCGCAACTCTTCTCGGCAGCCGGGTCATCATGGCGGCTGTCGAAAGCGCATCGAAGAAGTGCACGGACGGCGGAAAGCAGCCTATTCAGGCCGCACAGCTTCCTAATGCACCGGATGCCCGCATGCAGCTCGACCTCAAGCGGGTTGAGGGGTATTTGGGCGACTTTCCGGCGCTTGTCTACATGTCCACCCAGTTTCCGGGTCGCTACGCGATTGCCGGTGGCAACTACATCCTGACTCCTTATGTTACATCATGGGGATTCAGCAAAAAGAATACCCAATTACGTGATGCCATGCACAAGGCGGCTCAAAGCATGCTTGAGGATGGCACCTATAAAAAGATCCTTGCCAAATGGGGTGTCGACGGGGCGGCCCTGCCGTCCATCAGCATCAATCTTCCGTCGAGCAAGAGGAGCTCGTAGCGTGATCAGTGAGGCGCTCACGGAAGGCCAAAACCTTCGGATCGTTCACCGCCGGAACTGGGGGGCGTGGCTCCTCGGTTCCGCCACCCTCCTGATCGTGGCGGTGATCATCCTCGCCGCGATCCGAGCTCAGATCATGGATCTGACGGTGTTTGCAGAGTATCTGTTCAACGGGCAGATCCTCATCGGCGCCTGGAATGCCCTTGTTCTCGGCACACTGGCGTTGTTGATTGCAGGTGTGATCGGATTGATTGCCGCTCTGATGCGCGTGAGCGGCAATCCCATTCTTGTCTCTGTATCGGCGGCTTACGTTTACCTGTTCCGTGGCACGCCAATGCTGATCCAGCTTCTGTTCTGGTTCAACGCCCTGCCGACGATGTTCTCCCGTGTCTACATCGCGCTCCCATTCATGGATGCGCCCCTGGTCGATCTGCCAATGACGGCAGTGGTCACGCCATTTGTGGCAGCCCTGTTCGGGCTAAGCCTGGCCGAAGGCGCCTACATGTCGGAAGTCATCCGCGGCGGCATCCTGGCTGTTGATCAGGGTCAGCGGGCAGCGGCCCGAGCGATCGGGATGACCGGCACTCAAGTACTTCGCCATGTAGTGATCCCCCAGGCAGGGCGCATCATCATCCCGGCGACAGGCAACCAGTATATCATGCTGCTAAAGTCAACGTCTCTGGCATCGACCATCGGCTATCTGGAGATCTTGCGGATCGCAACTGACGTCTACTCAGCGAATTTCCGCGTGGTTGAACTTCTGGCTGTGGCAGCCTTCTGGTATCTGGTGCTGACGGCGTTCGCGACCGGCATCCAGACCACCCTCGAAAAACTCTTCCCACAGAGGTAATGCCATGTATCAAAACCCTGGTGCGTCGGCGGTAATTGCAGCAAACGTCTCGAAGTCCTTCGGGGTGGTGCCGGTACTCAACAATGTTTCCTTCAGCGTCAAGACCGGTGAGGTCATTGCGCTCCTTGGGCCGTCCGGCGCTGGCAAATCAACGCTGCTGCGCTGCATCAATCATCTAGAGAAAATCAACAGTGGCAGGATTTTCGTCAACGGTGAGCTGATCGGCTACGAGGAGCGTGCCGGCGTTCTTTATGAGTTGCCCGATGCGCGGATCAGCGCACAGCGTACCGCAGTCGGCATGGTCTTCCAGAGCTTCAACCTGTTCAAGCATATGACGGTCTTACAGAACGTGATGTCAGGACCTATTCACGTGCTGAAGCGGCCGAAGCAGGAAGCGGAGGCATTGGCGTTTACCCTGCTGGAAAAGGTCGGGTTGCCCGACAAGGCGAATGCCTATCCGTCCCAATTGTCAGGCGGTCAGCAGCAGCGGATTGCAATTGCCCGCGCCTTGGCCATGAAGCCCCGGGTGATGCTGTTGGACGAACCGACCAGCGCTCTTGATCCGGAACTTTCACAGGAGGTCATCGCCACGATTAGGAATCTTGCTGAGCAAGGCCAAACCATGCTGATCGCAACGCATGAGATGGAAATCGCCCGCGAGTTTTCAGATCGGATCATCTTCATGGTCAAAGGCGAGATCGTCGAGGATGTCCCAGCTAAAACCTTCTTCACCTCGCCGCAACATGAGCGCAGCCGCCAGTTTGTTGCCCGTCATGCAAGCTGAAGTGATAATAGAAAGATTGGGGACACAATTTAGCGCCACGAAGCGAGATGATTCATGAAGGTTGCAACGAAACGTTCTGGTACCGATGTGGCTGCGGCGGATGTTCACGACCGGCTGCGCACTAAGATCATTACCCTGGAGCTGAAGCCGGGCACGCGTTTGGTTGAGGATGATATCTCGGCAATGCTAAATGTCGGCCGGACGCCCGTGCGGGAGGCCCTCCTACGCCTGCAGGGAGAAGGGCTGGTCAACCGGGAAAAGGGCTGGGTTGTCGAGAGTGTCGATCCATCGAACGTGACGACTATATTTGAGAGCCGACAGGCCATCGAGGGCTTCGCCACACGGCTGGCCGCAGCGCGGGTCGGCAAGGCGGAGCTCAACGAGCTTCGGGCTCTCGTGGACGAGATGGATCGCGCGGACGAGATTCCTCGTTCGCAGGTCAATCGGCTCAACCGGGCCTTCCACGAGAAGATCGTCGCCCTGTCGGGAAATCCGTTCTTCCTTGAAATGCATGAGAAGACCCAGTTCCACTACTGGAACCTGAGGCTCCCGGTGGTCTTCACGCGAGAACAGACGAAGATGGCCAACGATCAGCACAGAAGGATCCTGGAGGCCCTTGCCAAGGGCAACCTTGATGATGCCGAAGCCGCAGCCCGCGAGCATATCGAGACGACATTTGCGATCGTGAAAGACGCTCTGGACAGCTTCTGATGCAAATTATTTTGGAGGCGCCGGGATCGCACCTGTTCCCGGGCTCCAGAGGAAGGATCGATACTCAGGGCAAGGTCTTCCCTCTGAAAGAGCCAGTGCCCTGCATCGTCGCATTCTCTGATGGATCGGTCGTGAACGGAACCTTGCAGCCTCACGATACGGCGATCTTTGATCTCAACCTTGCCAGCTACACCACAGTGCGGCGGACGCGGATCGCCGCCAGGTCCTGGGTCCTTGAGATCACCGAGCAAATGGATCGTTCGGTTACCTTCCGCGTGAAGGCTCGGGGTCCTGCCCCCTAATTCTTCGCCGCCTCGAGGCGGCCCTTCCACCAAGGATAATCATCATGCACACGAACACGCATGTCGTCCCCCTAGCTGTCGAGCATGGCTATGCTCGGCCGCCAGCTCCAGGAAACGAGCCCGTCAGGGACTACGCCCCGGGCTCGCCGGAGCGGGCTTCTCTCGCCCGCACATTGAGTCAGCTCTCAGGTGAGCGAATTGGTCTACCACTGGTCATCGGGGGGCGCGCGGTCGAAACGGGCCGGCTTGCACCAGTTGTCATGCCGCACAACTACCACCATGTCCTGGCTGATGCTCATATGGGCGGCTCGGCCGAAGTTGATGCCTCAATCCAGGCTGCTCTCAAGGCTGCGCCAGAGTGGTCGCGGCGGAGTCCGACAGAGCGTGCCGCCGTGTTCTTGAAGGCGGCAGATCTGCTGGCTGGCCCATGGCGTAACCGCCTCAATGCCGCGACCATGCTGGGTCAGTCTAAGACTGTGCATCAGGCCGAGATCGACTCGGCGGCAGAGCTAATTGACTTCTGGCGCTGGAATGTCGAGTTCATGTATCGCATCTACGCTGAGCAGTCAGTTTCCCCTTCAGGTGTCTGGAACCGGATCGATTACCGGCCGCTGGAGGGTTTCGTCTTCGCGATTACGCCTTTCAACTTTACGGCCATCGCCGGAAACCTCCCGAGCGCGCCGGCCCTGATGGGCAACACCGTTGTGTGGAAGCCTGCTGCGACCGCCATGTATTCGGCGCACTTCGTCATGGAGCTCCTGCGGGAAGCCGGCCTCCCGGATGGGGTGATCAATCTCGTCTATGGCGATGGGGCTGAAATCGCCAATGTTGTTTTGTCCAGCCCGCATCTTGCCGGGGTCCATTTCACTGGATCCACGGGCGTCTTCAACAATATCGTCCAGACGATCGGCGAACGGACCGGGATCTACCGGACCTATCCACGTGTGGTTGGTGAGACCGGTGGCAAGAACTTCGTGCTCGCCCATGCCAGCGCCGACCGCGATGCTCTTGCAGCGGCCATTATCCGCGGCGGCTTTGAGTATCAGGGGCAGAAATGCTCCGCAGCATCGCGGATCTACATTCCTGAGTCCCTGTGGCCTTCGCTAAGGGAGCGCCTGTGCGATGAGATCGCAACTATTCGGGTGGGCGATATCGCCAATTTTAGCAACTTCATGGGCGCGGTCATCGACGAGAAAGCCTGGAGTAAGCACGCCGTTGCTATCGACGAGGCCCGGTCGCGGCCAGACACAACAATCCTGACGGGAGGCGGGCTCGACAAGGATCATGGGTACTTTGTGGAGCCCACGCTTGTTGTCACGACAGATCCGCGCTCCCGCCTCCTGCGAGACGAACTGTTCGGCCCGATTGTCACGGCCTTTGTTTATCCGGACAACGGCTTCCGGGACATGATCACGGCGATCGATGAGTCCAGCCTCTATGGGCTGACGGGCGCCTTGTTTGCGCGGGATCGGAGCGTGATTGCCGAGGCGTCCGACGAGCTTCGAAATGCAGCAGGCAACTTCTACATCAACGACAAGCCGACTGGCGCGGTGGTGGGCCAGCAGCCGTTCGGAGGCGCCCGCGCGTCCGGCACCAACGACAAGGCGGGGTCCATGTGGAACCTGATCCGCTGGGTGTCACCACGAGCGATCAAGGAAACGTTCGCTCCCCCAACAGATTACCGCTATCCGTTCCTCGTAGCGGAGTAGATCTAGGAGAGCTGGCTTACAACGTCTGGTTCGTTCATTTTAGGAAGTCGGGGACGAACCAGACGGGCGAGAATTTACCTGAGTATCGTGAAGATACCCGATGATGGCGCCAATTGCGTGCGTGGTATCGGGCTCTGCGATGGGTTGCAGGAAACCGCTCGCAGGAGCTGACATCTCAGTCGTGACCTTATCGGTTTCCACCATGAGCAAGAGCTCGCCTTCGAGGACATAATCCCCTGCGCGTTTGGCCCATTCGACGACGGTGCCGCCCTGCATTGTCGGTCCAAACTTCGGCATGAAGATCGGAAAACGCATTGGAATAGGCTCCAGAATTGGATCAAGGAGGAAGAGCGCCAGCAGGGCAGAGCTAACTTGGCAAGGCTAGCGAATAGTGCTGCCCGGAGAGGCTTATTTGCTTGTCTTCGTATATGAAGATGTATATGAATGTCCATACGCAATGCTGTCACGGACCCAGAGGTTCTTTGAACGAGCTCGGACTTTCGAATTCCAGTTGAGATCTCCGGCTCATATCCAGCGCTAAACTTGAGCAATCAGCCGTCACCATCAATTAGAGAGGGGCCCCAGTGTCGAAACTCTTCAATACCCTTCACCACGTTTGCATCCTCGTCCACGATCTCGAAAAGACCGTCGCCTATTATGAAAAGATCGGCGTTGGACCATGGTACGACTACCCCAAGTCAGGCGCCTACATCGACTTTGACGTGCCGAACCCTGCCGCTTCGGCTGCCATGCGCTACAAGTGCTGTGATCTCGAGAATGTCCAGATTCAGCTCTGCCATCCAGGCGAGCTTGACTCGCCCCAGCGGCGTTTTCTGGAGGAGCGTGGTGAGGGCGTATACCATCTCGGCTTCGAAGTCCCGGACCGTGACAAGGCGGAGGATGAGGGGAGAGCGCTGGGTCTTCGAGTGACGGCGCGAGGGAGGCGGATCGACAAGTCCGGGTTCTGCTACTTCGATACCCGTGCCGAAGCGGGTATCGTCCTCGAGATCCGCAAAACTGCTCAAGGATGAAATCGGGATCAGAGCAAGTCATGATGACTGCGATCCGGGATCTCTCTCATCATCACCTCGGCCTGCATGAAGGCAACGCTCCGATATTGGTGGATACCAAGGCAGGCTGAGCCTCGGACCCTCTGGCCACGCACCGGATTGTCAGGCAGGCCGGCTAAGTGCGCATGCGGCGACGAGACTGCCATTACCATGAATTCTCAACCCGCATCGCCGCTCATGAGACCAACAGGACGACCCACACATGCGAGAGCAAGCGCAAGCAGCAAAACCGCGCAATATTTTCCTGTGCCTCCTGGCCATGGCGTTCTTCAGTACGTCCGACATCCTCGCGAAAATGTTGTCCGTCACCCTCCACCCGCTGCAGATAGCCTGGTTTCGCTACATGGTGGCCATCATAGCGGCCGCTCCCCTGCTGACAGCATTCCGCGGCAGGATCAGGTCACAGCATCACTCCGTCCAGCTTGTGCGTGGCGCTGCAATGCTCAGTTCGACGCTCTTCTTGATCGCGGCCCTGAGACTGCTGCCTGTGGCAGAGGCGACTGCTCTTGTGTTCGTCTCACCACTGATCATCACTACTCTATCCGTGCTCCTGCTCCGGGAGGTCGTTTCGCCACTGCGGTGGCTCATCGTTCTCCTTGGCTTCTTAGGCGTCTTGATCATCATTAGGCCAGGAAATGAAGGCTTCGCCTGGACGGCATTCCTTCCCTTATGCTCCTCTTTGTGCTGGGCGCTTGGAGTGATCTATACGCGCAAGGTTGTGGCAGTCGATACACCACTCACCACCTTGGTTTACTCCGCTGTGACAGGCTTTGTTGCTATCAGCGCCCTGGTTCCTTTCAACTTCATCAGCCCCACGATGGACCAGCTCTTGTTAGGCACAGCAATGGGATTGCTGTGGGTCGCGGCGCACATATGTATCACGTTGGCATATTCCTCGGCACCCGCTTCACAGCTCGCGCCATATTCCTTCACACAGATCATCTGGGCAGCACTGTTGGGTTATCTTGTCTTCTCTCATACTCCGGACGCCTTGGCGATTTTGGGATGTGGCGTCATTATTGCGAGTGGGATGCTTTCAATCTCCACGAGGCTGGCGGCTGAGAGGTGCCAAGGAAATAGGAGTTCCGATTGAGGCTCCATCGCCAACAGTTCAGTAACTCAGTTCGATCTACGCCTCCGGCAAACTCCAGAGGTGCACAATGTTCAAAGGCCGTCATTTCGATCGCTCAGTGACCCTGCCGTGCGTCCGGTGGTACCTGGCTTACAATCTGAGCCTGCGGAACCTTGAGGAGATGATGGCCGAGCGCGGTATCTCGGTCGATCACGCGACCATTCACAGATGGGTTATCCGGTACTCGCCCGAACCCCTGAAGCGCTTCAATCCACGCAAGCGAGCCGTTACTGCCAAGTGGCACGTTGATGAGACTTACATCAAAGTCCGAGGCCAATGGAAATATCTCTATCGGGCCATCGGCAGCAATGGCGACACAGTCGAGTTCTGGTTCAGCGAACGACGCAATCTCGCCGTCGCCAAGTGCTTCCTACGCAAGGCGCTCAAACGGCATGGCTGGCCCGAGAGGATTTTGATCGACAGCAGCCAAACCAATCGGGAGGCGACCCTCTCCTGTGAGACGCAAAGCCTGCTCCAGGATCCGTCACGGCGAAAACTGGAGTCGATCCGCATTCATCAGAGCCGCTACTTGAACAATCGGATTGAGCAGGATCATCGGGCTGTCAAGCGGCGGATCCGCTCGATGATGGGGTTCAAGTCCGCAAACAGCGCTCGCGCGATCCTGGGCGGCATCGGAATGGTACCCATGATGCGAAAGGGACAGGCGAAAAATGCCTGCGCCCAGCAGCCCTCCCTCGCTGAGCAGTTCGAGCGGCTCGCCGCATAAGTGAATACGAACGGTCCCTAGGTCCCTCCGCCCGCAGTCGGAAATTGCGACAGAACCAGTTCCTCGCGCTCTTTCTGCGCAGGGAGCCTGAGCCGACCATGCTTTAGGTTTTGTCCTGAAGTTATAGCAACTCCGGACGTTGCGTGCTTTCGCGCATGCATCCGGCCTCTGGCTGGATCACAGCCACCAAGAGAGATTTCATTCCCGCGTCGGGACAACTTTTGTCCCATTTAGCCGCCCCTTTTTGCGGCCCAGACACGTCCCTTAATCATGTTCCGGAGCCCGCAAGGAGAGAGCGCCAATTACTCGCGGCACTCTAGTGGTGAAGATCTGACACTTGGTACCCATGGACACATTGTCGGCTCCCGGCCCAATCGCGGACATCAACGCTCTTAGAGAAGCCACGAAAAGGCGCGCCGCAGGAAGGACTCGCCACCCGTCCTGACAACCTCACCGTGCGCCACGACAACATGCTCGGGACGCTCTGCGATTAATTCACGAATCTTGGGCCGCGCGCTTGCACGGTTGCGAAAACTGATCCGGTAATCGATAGGCGGATAACCCCATCCCTCGACCATTTTTGAAAGCCTCGCGACCGAGTGCATCCACCAGGGCCAGTGGTGTTTCAAAAATGCCTCGCTGAAGGTCTGCGAGAGGTCGGCAATAATGGCGGTGCGGGATCTGCGGTGAAAGAAGATCAACTCGTCTACAAAAGGCGAATTGGTGAAATAGAATTGGTCGATCTGTCCTTCCCAGTCAGCCGGCGGCTCGTCGACCAGCGCCCCGGAAAAACGGAGATCACTGCACTTGGCGATTGTCGCCGCCGTCCCCCACAATTTGGCGTCGGGGAATGCAGCCTGCCACTCGCCTAGAAACAGATAGTGCAGGTTGTTGGGGCTGACGACATGGCGGACTGGTCCCAGCGCCCGGACCTCGTCCTCAATCGCGGCAGTCTTTTCGACCGGTGACCACAGCCACAGCCCGCCATCGGCGAGGCGCACAATGGCCATCCGCGTCGGATAGGCGAAGCCGTGGAACGAGACAATTCCACCATCCGCAAACCATAGGTCCAATCCCAGGGGCTCCAGCATAATTGCGGAGTCTAGTCCGCCGAATGGCCGCTTTCCACCGTCAATCAGCGTTCAATTTGAATCCCTCGGTACCCTCGGGCGAGCGCAGCTCGCGATCCTTCGCACCTGCGCTGAGCGGATCGCGAGCTGTCTCAGGCTTCGGCAGGATGGCCCGTTGGGCAGTCAGGCGCCGCGCAAGATCGTTGGCGATGAGCGCCCTCGACCAGAAGGACACGGCAGCACGTCAGGTTCTGCACCGATGCGTCCATGCCGCTCCTTCGCTTTGCCACCGGGATGCCCGCTTGGTCCTGCAGCGGCAAGCTCCGGCGACCAAGCCCCTAGGCGTGACCCAGCCACTGGCCGATCGCGCGCGACTACGGGCAGCCCTCGCGCTAACCTGAGGAACCTTGCGGCCTCATGTGTGACATCCGATGAGTGACGAAACGCTAGCGGGAATGGCGGCATGGTCGCCCGGTGAGGGTGGGATGGCCGGGCGCGTCCGGTGCCATGACTGGGCGGCGACCCTGCTCGCCGCGCAGCCTGGCCAGAGCAGGATCGGCGCAAGCTCTGTCCTCATAGATACTCTAGGGTAGGATAGATGGTTGTGTCGGGGGCGTCACGTTAACGGAGATCGGGCGCATTGAGGCAATCGAGGTTGCCTGACGGGCTGACGCGCATCTGCAGGCTGCAGCCTCCCACGCGGCTATGGCGGTGAAGCGGTGAAGATGGGGGCAAGGGCGGAGCAGCGGGAACGTGGCGGAACGAAGAGGTTGCCGACAGCAGAGAACACGCTGACAAATCTCCGCAAGCCTCCCCGGCGATCGAAAGCCCTGCATCGCCCGCTCTCGCTTTCGCAACGGGACATGCGAATTCCCGGCCCTGTTATTCAGGCCCGTTAGCGACCAGTGATCCCCCCTTGGCATGACCTCCCGCTTGGCGGCTCCGTAAGCGGCGAGTTTATGGGTGATGATGCGCTTGGGGGCCAGGCCCTGATCCTTCAGCAGGCGCCGCAGCAAGCGCTTAGCCGCCTTGGTGTCGCGGCGTGTCTGGACGATCGCGTCGAGTACAGAGCCATCCTGATCTCCTCGATCAGCCGCAACCTTAGAGGAAAGCGAAAATACAACCAGGCCGCATGGGCGATGATCCGGGGTGGGAACCATGGCGTTTGTAGCTGACGGGCTGCCTCATGCCAGTCCGTCGACACAGCGCGCGATCGTACCCAGATCAACGTGACGACGCCGACCAACAAGCCGATCCCGGAGGGCAATCCGATCGACAATAGTAACGTTCCAAGCTACACCGTATCATGCCGGCATCAGGAGCATCGGTCTCGACCAACGGCCATGGTCGTCCTACGCTGATGACCGACGCACGCGGGCAGCCTGACGCTGGCCGACCGCTTGGCCCAGGCTGTGTCTGCCGTGAATTCAATCGACAGCTCATCGAATGGTGGGCACAATTGAGGGCTCCGCCCTTTCGAAGGTATGCGATGCTCAATGTTCCCGGGCGCGATCTCTCATCCAAGGAGCCGCCCCCGTCCCGACAGGCAGGGAACCAAACTTCTGGGCTCACAACAACGACGCAGGTGCTCGCTGCCGTTGCCCTGCTCGGTGCGCTCAAGGTTGGCCTGCTCACCTCTTTGCTGGCTGGCTTGCTGGTCCATGAACTGGTGCATGCCTTGGCCCCGCGCCCCAGCACCCTCGTAACCCGCCGGGCCGGCAAGATTTTGGTTGTATCGCTGCTCGCGACGGTCGTGGTCGTCGTCATCGGGGCGGCGATCCTGGGGCTGGTGTCCTTGCTGTCCGGTGGGCCGGACAGCCTGGCCATTCTGCTGCAGCGCATGGCCGAGGTGATCGAGAGTGCCCGTCCCCTTCTGCCCGACTGGCTCAGCAGCTATGTTCCGGCCGATCCTCAGGAGCTGAAGGGTGCCGCCTCGGCTTGGCTGCGTGAGAACGCAGGTCAGCTCCGGCTGGTGGGCCAGGACGTCTGGTGGGCCCTGGTCCACATCATTGTCGGCATGGTCATCGGGGCCATGATCGCGGTCAGCCACGAGGCCGGCGAGACCGCGCCCGGTCCCCTGGCACAAGCGCTACGGGAGCGGGCGCGCCTGCTCGGTGAGGCCTTCCGCAGCGTCGTGTTCGCGCAGGTGCGGATTTCGGCTCTGAACACCGCCCTTACGGGTTTGTACTTGTTGGGCGTCGTTCCCCTGCTGGGGAGCCCGCTGCCTCTGACGAAAACTCTCATTGCCGTGACCTTCATCGCGGGGCTTCTGCCCGTGATCGGCAACCTGATCTCCAACACCGCGATCGTGATTGTCAGTCTCAGCGTGTCTCCGCTGCTGGCCGTGAGCTCGCTTCTGTTCCTGATCGCGATTCACAAGCTGGAGTATTTTGTGAACGCTCACGTGATGGGAACTCACATCAGCGCGCGTGCCTGGGAGCTTCTCGTGGCTATGCTGGTCATGGAAGCTGTGTTCGGGATCGCCGGCCTGGTGGCCGCCCCGATCTATTATGCGTATCTGAAGAACGAACTCGCGGCGCGCGAACTCATCTGAGCTGCGACGTTCCAGGCTTAAGCGCGAAGGTGACGGAGGGGGTGTAAGAGCGAGAGCATCGGACGCGGGAAGTTGAATCCACTGTCGGGTCCGATGCTCTCGGCTCACGCTCAGTGTCCGGAGGTCTGCATTCCGCGGCTCGTCTCGTATAGGAACCAGACGCGCTTCTCCGTCTGGTCGATGAGCTCCTCAAGAAGGCTCTCGGTGGCGACATCGTCATGATCGTCGCACAAATCGTGCGTCTGCCGCATGAAGGCGGCGAGCTGCTTGTTGTCGTCCATCAGCTCGGCGAGCATGTCGGCGGGCTCGACATAGCTGGCGTCATTGTCGAGAAGGCGCTGCAGGCGTCCGATGTGGCCGGTCGATCGCAAGGTTGTTCCGCCGACCTTGCGCGCCCGCTCCGCCAGGGGATCGGTCATGGCGAAGATCTCGTCCGCCTGATCGTCGAACATGAGGTGATAGTCATGGAAATGGGGCCCGCTCACATGCCAGTGAAAGTTCTTGGTCTTGAGGTAAAGAGCGAAGGTGTCCGCAAGAAGCGCGGTCAGCGCCGCCGCGATTTCCTCACTGGCTTGTGACGACAGAAAGGTTGGAGTTTCAAGTCGAGGTGCGGGGCGGCTCTTGCGCTCTGCCGCGGTATTGGTCGCGCTCTTTGTCTTGGTGGATTTACGTGAAGAGAGGGCCCTGGCCATGCGCAATCTCCGATGTTGGACTGACGCTCCGACTGCCGGCATCTGCTGGCGACAGGACGATGGAGCACAGCAAGCTGAACCCTTGCGAACCTGACAAGTTCCCAGGAATGGGAACAGGATCCGCCTACCGGAATGGGCTGAACGAAACGCACACGCCCAAAGCGCGTCCTCGCCTCACACCATGCAGGCTCGCCGACTCGGCAACCGATCGGTTCCCATAAGGGCTTGTCAGCGACGAACCTGCGAGGATCCCGCCCGCTTTACATCGCCACCGGTGGCGACCGTCGTCCCCATCACAGGCTCCTCTCGACCGCACTTGCGACGACGCAGGTCCGTACCCGGCGCGAGCGCCTCGGCCTTTACCGTGCTCAGATGGCCGAGGGACCCTGTCGTTCCCGACAGGCCTGTATCGAGGAGTTCCCGCATGATCCGCGTTCGCGCTGCCGCACTGGGAGAGCCGAGGACCACGCCGACAACCCGCCGGCCTCCGCGGACGGCCGAGACGGCCGCATTAAACCCGGAGGCACAGACGTAGCCGGTTTTCGTCGCCTCGAGGCCGGAATAGTCCTCGACCAGCTTGTTGGTGTTCTTCAGAGTCCGGCCGTCGACCGTGACGGCCGACGTCCGAAAAAGTTCGGCATGGTCCCCGTGATAGCTCAGAATCGCCAGCATCAGAACGGCCACGTCCCGCGCGTTGGTCACCTGGCGGTCATGATGCAGGCCGCTGGCATTCACGAAGTAAGTCCCGCTCATACCGAGACGCCTCGCCTCCGCGTTCATCGCGGTGACGAACGATCCCTCCGTTCCACTGATTGCCTCTGCGATGGCGACTGCCACGTCGTTGGCGCTTTTGACCATCATGACGAGGAGTGCATCCTCCAACCGGAGCGAGGTGCCTGGTGGGACGCCCAGTTTGGACGGGGCCTGAGCCGCGGCGCGGGCACTCAGGACGATGGAGCTGTCCATGGTGAGGCGGCCCGATTGAACTGCCGTAAGGGCAAGATGGGCCGTCATCAGCTTGGTGAGCGAGGCCGGATGCCAGGAACGGGTCGCCTCCTGGGCGGCGAGGATATCGCCCGTGGAGGCATCCACCAGCAACAGGGGCGAGGCGCCGGTTGGCGCGGCCGCCAGGATCAGTCCAGCGGCGAGCAGGAGCGAGGGCAGTTTCATGAACCGATGGTTGACCGAAGCGCGGCCGCGCGCAAGCCTCCGATCGCGAGGCCCTCCGGCCTCGGTACTCCTACCGGGTCGCTGGCGCCGAACCGCCGCGAGGGCTACGATCGCCTCATACCGTTCAACGACGTGACCGGGCAGGAGAAGAATGGCCCGTGCCGGTACGCGGCCCCTGCTGATCTCGACGGCGATCCAGAGCAAGTCCCGGGATCATGCTCCCGGCCGCCGAGGCCAGAAGTCCCTGGCGAGGCGGAAGTCAGTCATCCCTGCAGGTTGCTCATCCGACAGGAGTTGGAACGTCGGCCGGGATGAGCCCCTCCCGCTTCAAGTCCTCCCAGAGGGTCTGCGGAATCTCCGCCACCATCAACCGGGCGTTCTCGCGCACTTTATCGGCGTGCTTGGCACCGGGAATGATGGCGGCGACGACGGGATGGGCAGCACAGAACTGAAGGGCCGCCGACCGTAAATCGACGCCATGGCGGCCGCAGATTTCCGCCAGGCGATCCCGCTTCCGGATCATCTCGGCCGGCGCCTCCCGGTATTCGAAGTTCCGCCCTCCCGCGAGCAGGCCGGAATTGTAAGGGCCACCGACGACCACATGCACTCCCCGCTCCGCACACATCGGGAAGAGCCGGTCCAGCGCCGGCTGGTTGAGGAGACTGTAGCGTCCGGCGAGGAGGAATACGTCCGGGTCGGACATCTCGAGGGCTCGTTCACAGGGTTCGGTCAGATTGACCCCCATGCCCCATCCCTTGATCATACCCTCGTCGCGGAGACGTATGAGGGCCCTGGCGGCGCCTTTCATCGCCACGTCGAACAACTCCTTCCATCCATCGCCGTGGTGATCGGCGGCGAGATCGTGGATGTAGACAATGTCGATCTGGGCCAAGCCAAGGCGCTGATAGCTGTCCTCGACCGAGCGCATCGTCCCGTCATAGGTGTAATCGTATTCGCCTCGGAACGGCAGGCCCCTGACAAAAGGCGGATTCTCCGGCGCGCTGGGGTCAGGCTGCATGATCCGACCCACCTTCGTGGAAATAACGAACTCCTCACGCGGATACCGACGCAGCACATTGCCGAAGCGGTGCTCGGACAGGCCACTGCCGTAATGAGGCGCGGTGTCGAAGTACCGCACCCCTGTGTCCCAGGCAGCACTGAGCGCAGCCTCCGCTGTTTCCTCTGACACCACGTCGAACATGTTGCCGAGAGGGGCGCCACCGAAACCTAAGGGGCCAGGTGGCGCAAAGTGAGACCGGGACATCATCTCTTCCTTCCGATCCAGGGTCATCCGTCACGGTGCGTCAAGCACCGGATGCAGGGAAAAGCGGCCCAACTGAATTGGTTGCCAAAATGTTGCGCCATGCCCTTATTCCCGACGGCGCTGCGACTCGCGATGAAGCGTAGCTCCAGGGCGCGCTTCATCAAGGTCTGCCCTGAATCTGGGCCTGGGGTCGATTACAGAACCGTAGGTTGATCCCCAGGCGGCTCATCCAGCCGTCGTGGGTGAAGCGGTACACGGCCTGATCACCGGCGCGCGTCAGCGTCTCGTCGGCGACAGGTTCGGCGCAGGCCGACGGGTGGGCGTTCATTGTCCCATTCGCGGATCATGAGCGGGCTGCCGCAGGGTCCCTTCGATCGGGCGAAGTCGTGGCCTTGCCTCACGTCCAGAATCTGGCACAGGCAGCTCTCAGGAAGGCCCTCCTCTGCCAGGTCGATGAGCCGGAGCCTCATCGGTTTCCCTCCCTGGCGAGAAAAGCTGAAGCAAGGTCATGGATCGTCTGCGCGGATTGCGGGTCCTCACGCCTTCATCCGGGATCCAGGGCGTTTGCTACCGGCTTCCGCCTTCTGAGCCGAACTCTCTTCGACGGTTGGATAGACGCCCGCCAGGACCTGGTCGAAATGGCGGCGCAATGCGTTGTTGCAGCCGCAGGACAAGGTATCAAGCCTCTCAAGATCCCGCACGCGCACGCCACCTCTGCGGGTCTCCAGCAGATGGCGGCGTTTCAAGGACTGAATGACCCGGCTCACGTAACTGCGGCCGACACCCATCATGCTGGCCAACTGCTCCTGGGTCAGGGGAACGTCGTGATCGCCCGTTCGATCGATGGCGGCCAGCAGCCATTTCACCGTTCGCTGCTCGATCGTGTGCGCCGCATTGCAGGCCACCGATTGGAACACCTGCGCCAGCATGCAATCCGCATAGCGGGCGAACAGGTGCCGCAGGCTCGGCGATCGGGTTTCGAATTCCTCGAGATCCGCGGTCGAGAGGCGCAGGAACGGACCTGGAAACTGAATCTCGGAACGAGCAAAGGCCGGGAGGCGTCCTTGGCTCACGATCCCGCCGACGGCGCCCTCGCGTCCGATCAGAGCCGTCTCCACCGTGAGGCCATCCTCGAGTTCGACGACAAACGAGACGAGACTTGGACCACAGGGAAAGTAAACGAATCTGACCTCATCTCCCGGTTGATAGAGCTTAACCCCGGCTTCGCCCTCCCACTCCTGCAGCGAAGGCGCCACGATGGTGAGATCTTCCGGCCTGAGAGCACTCAGCAGGTTATTGCTGGAAATCCTGTTCCTGAGGTGTGACGAGATCATTGCGGGATGCATCAGGCGTCTTTCCTCCAGCGCTTCGCCAGTCCCAACGCACCAGGACAACTTACGTTCAATTGTGAACACAACCCGGATCATATGTTCACATGTGGACAGACAGACCCGTCGCTCCTGTCTACAAGGACACACGAGCGTCCCCTCCGTGAGGGACACACCCGAGACAAGAGCCCGATGTCGACCCGATGCGTCGGATGAAGATCGGGCGCCGCCTCGGCCTTCGTCGAAACCGTCCACCCGTTGAGGATTGCCATGACGCTTCAGACGCATTCCGATGCGGCCCCGATCCCACCAGGCATTCCTGGGCTCGACGACATTCTCGCCGGAGGATATGCCGGGAACCGCGCCCACCTCATCGAGGGGCGACCCGGCTCCGGAAAGACGACGGCGGGAATGCAGTTCCTTCTCGTGGGCGCCGAGCAGGGAGAGACCTGTCTCTACATCGCCCTGTCCGAGAGCGAGCGGGAACTCCTGTCCGTAGCCTCCCGCCGCGGCTGGTCCCTTGAGGGTATCGAGATCTTCGAACGGGTGCCTTCGGAGCTCAGTCTCGATCCGCAACAGCAACAGAGTCCTGTTCACGCGTCCGATCTGGAACTCGGCGAGACGGTCCACATGGCGCCGGCGGAGATCGAACGTGTCGAGCCCAGCCGGGTCGTGGTCGACAGCCTGACCGGGTATCTGAACGCCATGCCGGAGCAGCCCTTCATCGTGCTCCAGATGCACGAACTGCTCACCTATCTGAACCAGCAAAGCGTCGTGACGATCCTGATCCTGGCGCAGCACGGGATGGTCGGCCAGATGGTTTCGCCGGTCGATCTGACATATCTGAGCGATGCGGTCGTATTGCTTCGTTTTTTCGAGGCCGACCGGCGGATCCGAAGGGCCTTGTCGGTCGTCAAGCGACGCACAGGCCCGCACGAGGAAACGATCCGGGAGTTCCGGATCGACAGCCAGGGTTTGCGCGTTGGTCCCCCACTGGAGCAATTCCGGGGCGTGTTGACAGACGTACGGACATTCGAGGGCCAGCGCGCCTCTCTTCTCGAGGAGCGTGAGACCGACAATGACGCGGGCCGATGACGTGTCCGTGCTGATCTTCGCCCCGAACGGGCGAGATTGCGCGGTAGCGAGGGCCATCCTTGGCGAAGTCGGGATCAAGGCCGAGATCTGCCCCAGTCTCCAGACGCTTGTCGGAGGATTGGATGCGGCAGCCTGCGCGGTGATCACGGAGGAGGCGCTTGTCAGCGCCGACCGGCGGGAGCTTGCCGGGTGGGTCGAACGGCAGCCGCCCTGGTCCGATTTTCCCTTTATCCTTCTCACCCATCGCGGCGGATCACCGATCGAGCGCCTGACCGAGCTGCTTGGGAACGTGACGGTGCTGGAGCGTCCGTTCCATCCGGCCGTGCTGGTCAATGCCGCCAGGTCGGCCCTACGGGCGAGGCAGCGGCAACGAGAGGTGGAGGCGCATATCAAGGACCGCCAGCGAACGCATGAGCGCCAAGCCCTGTTGATCCGCGAACTGCATCATCGGGTGAAGAATACCCTTGCGACCGTGCAGGGACTGCTCGGGGCCACGGCCCGCTCGACACATTCCGTCGATGAATTCTACCGCTCGTTCGCCGACCGGATCGTTTCCCTGTCCAATACGCACAACCTCCTCACGGAGGACTACTGGCAGACGGCACCGCTGATCGAAATGTTCAGGAATGAGCTGTCGCATTATGACGATGGCGCCCAGCGGCGGATCACCCTTGACGGGCCACCCGTGGAGCTCTCGGCCGATCTAGCCGTTCCGATCGGCATGGCGGTGCATGAGCTCACCACGAACGCTGCCAAACACGGGGCGCTATCGGTTCCAGGCGGACAGATCTCGGTGGTCTGGAAGGTCCGGGAACTGGAAGCAGAGCGTCGGCTCGTCATCGCGTGGGTAGAGCGCGGTGGCCCGCCTGTCGTGACGCCCCGACGGAAGGGTTTCGGCTCGACGCTGTTGCATCGGGTTTTGACCCATCAATGCCATGCGGCGATCAATATCTCGTACGAGCACGAGGGATTGACCTGCCATATGGACATTCCCCTCGTCGAGGAGCGCCTTGTGCCCGAATATTGATCGTGGAGGGAGCCTGAATATCTCGACTGAACTTGTTCGGCCGAGACGGTGGCCTGCTGGGAACAGAGACATCCTGGGCAACCCGGTTCCAGCCGCCAGGTCTCTTCCTTGCATCCACCCTGAAGGAGAGCCCCACACAAGACACCGGGCGTTTCACCCCTTGGCGGACAAATGATTGCAGGATCCTGCCGATCATTATGGGAACGGAAGCTGTCAAGCTCCGTTAGACAGTTCTTGATTGGAATTGATCTAAAGGAGCATGTTCGATGCGTTCAACCCTGCTTTCGACCGCTGCCGCCGTAGCGTTGGTCCTTGGGACCGCTCCGGTCCTCGCGCAGGCCGCAGCCCCCGGCTCGTCGGGCACCTCGCGTGCTCAGATTACGCCACCGGCGTCGTCATCGGAAGCATCCGGCACTGCGGAAGGCGCTTCGGGTCGGGATCGCCCCAGTTCCGTGACCACTGACTCGCAGCGCAGCCAGAACTCGGCTCAAACCGGATCATCGACCGGTCAGGTGCAATCGCGTCAGGGTTCATCCTCGCAAGATACGTCCAGCACCGGTTCGACGACTTCGCCCGAGCGGACCCAGCGCCCGACCGCCTCCGGCAGTCCGCAAGGTGCGACCCAGTCTTCGGATAGCCAGAAGCGTCCGCAGCAAGAAGGCTCGTCTCAATCGACGAGCACTTCGCAAGGCGCTACGACAGGCTCCGGCGCCACGTCGCAGGCCCCCCGGGAAAGCCAGCAGCGCTCGACCAACGGTTCCTCGCAGCAGCAGAGCACCCAGTCCGGTTCGAATGCGACCGCGCAGCCCGCGGGCTCTGCCGCCCGGCAGAGCAACACGTCATCCAGTTCCGCCTCGTCGAATACCTCGACGAATGCAGTTGCAAGCCTGAACACGGAGCAGCGCACCGAGGTGACGCAGGCATTCAGCAGAACCAACATCAACACGGTTTCGAACGTGCGCTTCAACGTGTCGGTCGGCACCACCATCACCGAGGAGGTGCGTCTGTCGCCCCTGCCGCCGGAAGTCGTGCGAATCGTGCCGCAGTACCGGAACTATCAGTACGTGGTGGTGCGCGATGAGATCGTGATCGTCGAGCCGAAGACGAAGAAGATCGTCGAGGTGATCCATAAGTCGGGCAGCTCGCGCAAGTCTGCCTCGGTGAGCCTGAACAGCGAGCAGCGCAAGAAGTTCAAGAGCACCGTTGAGACCACGGGTTCGATTCGGCCGTCCACGTCGACCAGGATCGAGATCCGCGAAGGCGCGACGCTTCCGCAGGACGTCGAAATCATGGAGGTGCCGGAAGCCGTCATCAGCGAAATGCCGGAACTCCGGACCTATCGTTATGTGGTGATCGGTGACGAAGTCGCGCTGGTCGAGCCTGAGACCCGCCGCGTGATCGAGGTCATTGAATAAGCCATTTGGTTGGAGGGAGGCCCTCCCTCCAACCCCTCCGTTCAAGCGGCGGAATCGACAAACCGGCATGGATCGAGTGGCGAAGCCTCCGGCAGCCATCGTGGCTCCTTCGAAACGCGGCTCTATGAATGCGCCTCGAAAATATGGAGTTACAGATCACGGCCAGAACCATCTCCGACACTCGGCAAGATACGTGAGATGTTAATTCAGCATTCATCTTCATGAATATTACGCGAACACGCTAAAATATACCGATGATTGCGAAACTATTCTATTGAATAGGCGTTAAGTGAACAGCGGGCCAAAACCCGAGCTAGAAATTCAGGAGAAAATCCATGTCGAAGAAGCTTCTTCTTGCTGGTGCCGTCCTTGCGTCCCTCGCCCCCGCGGCAGCTTTCGCCCAGTCCGGCGGCGCCGCGGCCGGTGCGGCAACCGGTGCGGTCGGTGGCGCCATCGTGGGTGGTCCTGTCGGTGCCGCGGTGGGCGGCGTGACGGGCGCCATCGTGGGCGGCATCGCCGACCAGCAGCAGCCGGAGTTCCGCCAGTACGTAACCACCCAGCACGTTCCCTCCTACGCCTACAAGGAAGAGGTGCGCGTGGGTGCAGTTCTTCCGGAATCCGGTGTGACCCTCCACGAGGTTCCCACCCAGTACAAGGTGAAGGGTTACCGCTACACGGTGGTGAACGACACTCCCGTGCTGGTCGAGCCGGGCACCCGCAAGATCGTGCAGGTCATCCGGTAAGCCACATCCGTGGACAATCGAGTGGGCGGCCCGGTGTGCCGCCCTCTTCGTGTTTGATCTCGACACCACGAGCGTGTCTTCGGACCGTGATTGCGATCGCCATGTTGGCTCCCGCCTTCACATGAAAACGATCGAGATCATGGACGCTGGCGGATGCGTCCGCGTCGGCGTTTCCCCCCGGGACCGAGTCGCCTCAAACCGGATAGCCAGCCTGCCCCATCGATCGGCCACCTCGACCATTGGCTGCCCGCCGTGGCCTCCGGTTCCCTTGGAAGGCCTCGGGGGGCCTGGTCGCGTTAAAGATGCTTTGAAGCGAGATATCGACGGCAGCTCGTGAAGTCCATTCTGCGCGATCGGCTTACCGCTGTTTCGCCACGCTTCCCAAATTGACGCGGGAGCCCTCCCGAGCGAAGCTTGACTGACAAGGCGGGAGGAAATGCTGATGCTCGAACGCTGGCTCCTAGCGAGCACCCTGGCCCTGAGTGCCGGTCCTGCAGTGGCGGACATCATCGTGGAACAGGCCATGATCACGGCAGGCGAGTTGCGGGTCGTCGGCCGGCTGAACAAACCGCGTCAGACGGAGGTCACCCTCGACGGCGACCACCAGACGAAAACCGACGCGAATGGACGCTTCGCGTTCCGGGTGATCTACCATCCGGCCGATTGCATCGTCACGCTCCGGGCCGACGAGGAGCAGCGCAAAGCGGTGGTCGGGTTCTGCGGCCAGAGAGGCCCCGAGGGGCCGCGCACCGAGGCGATGCCGCAGCAGGCGTCGATCGAGCAGCCTGTGGCAGGCCCGCCCGGGCCAGCCGGCACTCCAGGGCCAGAGGGGCCGCTCGGCCCCCAAGGACTTGCCGGTCCGGCTGGAGCCGATGGCTCCCAGGGCCTACCCGGACCTCCGGGCCCGCTCGGACCTCCAGGCCCTCCTGGGCCAGAGGGATCTGCCGGACCGACGGGACCACAGGGACCACAAGGGGTCGCGGGCCTCCAGGGACCGCAGGGACCACAGGGTGCCCCTGGCCCGAGAGGGGACGCTGGCGCGGTGGGGCCACTTGGACCGGAAGGTCCGCCTGGTCCAAGCGGGCCGGCTGGACCTCAGGGAGAAGCCGGTCCGCCTGGCCCTCCGGGCCCAGCAGGTCCCGCCGGAGCGGCTGGCCCCTCGGGACCGCCTGGTCCCCCAGGGCCAGAAGGGAAACCCGGAATGGCTGGAACGATCCTTCGGGTGCTTGTGCAGCAATGCGCGCCAGGAGGACGATGCGCTGCTCGCTGCAACGATGACGAATTTCCGATCGGCGGGACATGCAACCGCAACGACCATTTCGCCATGGATGAGAACAGCGTCTATTGTTTCTCCGTGCACGAGGATGAAAGCAGCACGCGGGCCAGGGCGATCTGCGCCAAAAAGTGATGAACTGGCCTCCTTGAGGTTGGCCTCGCATTTGACCTCGACCGTTTAGCCGGGGCGATCATTTGCGGCATCGGACGTGAAGTCGAACCCACATCCGATGCTGTCAGTCTATGTCGTCGAGCATCTTTTCACGCAAAACCGGTGCCTATATTGGCGTTCGATGCTCCCTCCTAGAGGAGCGCATCGTGCGGAAAACCGGGGCCGCATTTCCGCACGATGCGCTAGCGCGGCCCGCCGGGTCCGCACGATGCGTTAGAATGGCTTCCAGCCCTGCAGAGAACGTGAGATCAGACGTGCTGTTTGCATGACGATCGGAGCAAGCTTCTCGCGCGCCGCGGCAGCCGTCCAATCCGCCGTTGATGTCGAAACGCCGACCGCTGCCAGCGGGCGCCCGCTTCCATCCAGAATCGGCGCCGCGAGCGCAATCTCACCGTGATTGACCTCTTCCTCCACCAGAGCGAAGCCATCACGTCGCGCAGCTGTCAGGCGTTGCTCCACTTCTGCGCGGTCGATAAGCGTATGTTGGGTTCGTGGCTGGAAATTCGTCTTGTCGAGAATGACCTTTGCCTCCTCCGCCGGTAGCCAGGCAAGCTGCGCCCGCCCCCCGGCCGTGCAGAAGGCAGGCAGCCTGCGCCCGATCGTCGACGTCGGATTCATCAAGCGGCGGCTCGGCATGCGGATGACGGCAACGACCTCCGGACCATCCAGTTCAGCGACGTTGATCGTCTCTCGACAATCGTCCCGCGCTGAGGCCACGAACGGGATTGCGACCTCGTACAGCGGGCTGGCGTGAAAATAATGGTATGCGAAATCGAGCATGCGCACCGCCAAGCGGTAGCGGCGCGTCCTTTCATCCTTGTGCAGATAGCCGAGACGGACCAGCGTATGCGTGATGCGCTGGGCGGCTCCCATGCTGATTCCCGATCGCCCTGCGATCTCGCGCAGGCCAAGAGCATCCCAACCGCCATCAAAGGCCTTCAGCACCCCTAGGCCCTTCGCGAGGGAGTTGATGAACAGCGGGTCTTCCCGAGACATCCCGCTTTCCACGCCCTCAGCACGCAGAATTTCCGGCATCTCTGCCGGATCGTTGGTTGCAACGGACCGTCTCGGCGCCATGGCGGCTCCCTCCATGCATTCAGCCAGGCTCCGCTTCGCGGCAGATCCCTTGACAAGCTCGGCAATTATATCTGAGATAATCGCGCTGCGCTACAGTCGTATCGCATTGCGATAACGAATTTCTGTTTCCTAATAACAAAGGCTCCAAGCCAACCGGCTCAAGAGCGACCATCAGAGAGAGACCATGAAACAGCCAATAAGCGTCCTTGCCGGCGTCCTCGCCTCGTCGCTCCTCGTCAGCCACGCATCGGCGGCCGAGATCAAGATCGGCACCGCTTCTGAGCCGAGCTCCCTCGATCCGCACTATCATAACCTCACACCCAACAATACGGTGCGCCGGCACATCTTCGAGTCGCTCGTTGATCAGGACGCCAAGCAGCGCCTGATCCCGGCACTGGCGGAATCCTGGCGGACGGTCGATGACAGGACCTGGGAATTCAAGCTGCGCAAGGGCGTAAAATTCCACAACGGCACGGAGTTCACGGCACAGGACTTCGTCTATTCGGTCTGCCGCATCCCGAACGTGGCCAACAGCCCGTCGTCGTTCACCCTCTACACCAAGGGCATCGACGCCATCGAGACGCCGGACCCTTACACCATCATCATCAAGACAGCGGCCCCCTATCCGCTTCTTCCCGTGGAACTGACCACCTTCGGCATCATCTCGGCCAAGGCCGCCGGCGGCGAGAAGGTCACCTTCGACAAGGCGGGCTGCAAAGCCGATTCCTGGCCGACGACGCAAGCATTCAACGATGGAACGCTCGCCATCGGCACCGGCCCCTTCAAGCTGTCCGAGTACGTCAAGGGCGAGCGGATCGTGCTTGCTCGCAACCCCGATTACTGGGGCCAGAAGCCCGAGTGGGAGAAGGTGACGTTCCGCCCGATCACCAGCGACGGTCCGCGTGTGGCGGCGCTGCTCGCAGGTGACGTCGACTTGGTCGACGAGCCGCCGCTGCAGGACCTGGAGCGGCTGCGCAAGGATCCCAAAGTTTCGGTCGTCGAAACCATGTCGAACCGCGTGGTCTATCTCGCTCTCGATCAGGCCGAACCGACACCGACGATCAAGGGCACCGACGGCAAGAACCCGCTGCGCGACATCCGCGTTCGCCAGGCGCTTTCGCTGGCCATCGACCGCAAGGCCATCGTTCAGCGCATCATGAACAATACGGCGGAACCCGCAGCTCAGCTCCTGGCGCCGGGCCTGTTCGGCACGAACCCGGACCTGAAAGTCGTCAGCGATGCAAAGAAGGCCAAGGAGCTGCTGGCCGAGGCCGGCTACCCCAATGGCTTCGAACTGACGATCGGCACGCCGAACGATCGTTATATCAACGACGAGAAGATCGCCCAGGCTGTCGCCCAGATGTACAGCCGGATCGGCATCAAGACGCAAGTGGATGCCTCGACCGTCAACGTCTTCTTCTCACGGCGCAACAAGGGCGAGTTCAGCGTGTATCTCGCGGGCTGGAGCGCCGCGACCGGCGAGGCGTCTTCACCCCTGAAGTCCCTGGTCGCCACGAAGATCAAGGAGAAGGGCTTCGGGCCGACGAACTACACGGGATACTCCAACCCGAAGCTCGACGAGTTGCTCACCAAGGCCCTTGCCACCGTCGACGACAAGGAACGGGAGAAGCTCCTGGCCGAGACGATGAAGGTCGCGATGGACGACTACGCCGTCCTGCCCCTGCACTACGAGGTCACCTCGTGGGCCATGCGCAAGGGACTGAGCTACGAGCCCCGGGCCGACCAGTACACCCTGGCGGCAGCAATCCACGCGGCCAAGTAAGGGCACCCGCGATTCGCCCGTCGGGGGCGGCATCGGCCGTCCCCGACCCATTTTCCCGTCCGCCATGTGGAACTCGACATGCTGGTTTTTCTGATCCGGCGCATCGCCCAGAGCGCGATCGTGGTTGCGATCATGTCCGTCCTGGTGTTCGCGGGCATCTTCGCGATCGGCAATCCCATCGACGTGCTGATCAGCCCGGAGGCCGACGAAGTCGAGCGAGCCGCCGCCATTGCGCGCCTCGGCCTCGACCGCCCTATGCACGAGCAATTCCTGACCTTCGCCAAGAATGCTCTTTCGGGTGATCTCGGAACCTCGTTCGTTCACGGCGTACCCGCCCTCAACCTGGTCCTCGAGCGTTTTCCGGCAACCCTTGAACTGGCGCTGTTCGCCATGGTCATCGCCGTGCTGACTGGCATTCCGCTGGGCATGTGGGCAGGACTTCGTCCGGACTCCCGCGCGGGCCGCATCATCATGGCCGGATCCATCCTGGGCTTCAGTCTTCCCACTTTCTGGGTCGGCATGCTCCTCATCATGGCTTTCGCCGTCTCCCTCGGCTGGCTCCCGGCCAGCGGCCGGGGATCGACCGTGAGCGTGTTTGGCATCCCGTTCAGCTTTCTGACGCTCGACGGTCTCAAGCACCTGCTTCTCCCCGCGCTGAACCTGGCTCTGTTCAAGGTGTCTCTCGTGATCCGCCTCGCCCGCGCAGGAACCCGCGAGGTGGCGCTGCAGGATTACGTCCGTTTCGCTCGCGCCAAGGGCCTGCCGATGCGCCGCGTCATTGGGGTCCATATTCTCAAGAACATCATGATCCCGGTGGTTACCGTTCTCGGCCTTGAACTGGGCTCCGTCATCGCCTTTTCGGTCGTCACCGAGTCGGTCTTCGCATGGCCCGGAATGGGTAAGCTCCTGATCGACAGCATTCTGGTGCTCGACCGCCCCGTGGTGGTGGCCTACCTGCTGGTCACCGTGCTCCTCTTCATCGTCATCAACCTCGTGGTCGATCTGATCTATTCGCTGCTCGATCCGCGCATTCGCCTGGGAGGCGGCAAGGCATGACCACGGCAACTTCGCTTCCCACACATGCCAAGGTGCAGACGCCCCTGAGGCGGTTCGTCTCCCAGTTTCTGGAAAGCCGCACTGCGCTTCTCGGCCTGATCGCCCTGGCTCTGGTCGTCTCGTCGGCCCTGTTCGCTCCCCTGATCGCGCCGCAGGATCCTTACGATCTCAGCACGCTGAACATCATGGACGGCATGCTGCACCCAGGCGGAGAGAGCTTTGATGGGATCACCTTCTGGCTCGGCTCGGACGAGCAGGGTCGGGACCTGTTGAGTGCGATTCTCTACGGCCTACGCACCTCTCTCCTGGTAGCCTTCTCGTCGACGGCCATGGCGCTCGCCATCGGCCTGATCGTCGGCATGGTCGCAGCCTATGCCGGAGGCGGCACGGATTCCGCGATCATGCGGCTCGTGGATATCCAGCTGTCCTTCCCGGCGATTCTGATTGCGCTGATTCTCCTGGCCGTGCTCGGCAAAGGTGTCGACAAGGTGATCGTGGCGCTCACTGCCGTGCAATGGGCCTATTATGCTCGCACCGTACGCAGCGCCGCGTTGGTCGAACGCCGCAAGGAATACGTGGAGGCCGCGCAATGTCTGGCATTGCCGAGCCGCAGTATCGTGCTGCGTCATTTGCTGCCGAACTGCCTGCCCCCGCTGATTGTCGTCGCCACCGTGCAGGTAGCCCATGCGATCACGCTGGAGGCGACGCTCTCCTTCCTGGGCGTCGGCGTTCCGGTGACCGAGCCGTCACTCGGCATGCTCATCGCGTCCGGTTTCGACTACATGCTGAGCGGCGAGTACTGGGTCAGCGTTTTCCCCGGCCTTGCCCTGCTGATCACCATCGTCAGCATCAATCTGGTGGGCGATCAGATGCGCGATGTCCTCAACCCGCGCCTGCAGCACTGAGGAGGCGAACGTGACTCAACAGATACCAGTGCTCGAAGTCGAGGATCTGCGCACCCACTTCTTCACGCGCGGTGGCGTTGCAAAGGCGGTGGACGGAGTCAGCTTCACCCTCAACCGCGGTGAGATCCTGGGGCTCGTCGGAGAATCGGGCTCTGGCAAGTCGGTCACCGGCATGTCGATCATCGGCCTCATCGATCCGCCCGGCCGCATCGTCGGAGGCTCGGTCCGCTATCGGGGAGAGGATCTCGTGACGGCGGACGAAAAACGCCTGCGCCAGTTGCGGGGCACCCGGATCGCCATGATCTTCCAGGACCCCATGATGACGCTCAATCCGGTGCTCAGCGTCGAGACGCAGATGGTGGAGACCGTTCTCGCCCACGAGCGTGTGTCTCGCCGCGCAGCCCGCGACCGAGCCCGAGAGGCGCTCGCGCGTGTCGGCATCCCGTCTCCCGAAGAGCGGCTCTCGTCCTATCCGCATCAGTTCTCGGGCGGCATGCGCCAGCGCGTTGCCATCGCCATCGCCCTGCTCCACCAGCCCGACGTCATCATCGCGGACGAACCGACCACCGCGCTCGACGTTACGATCCAGGCCCAGATTCTCTTCGAGATTCAGAAGCTGTGCCGTGAAACCGGAACCGCGCTGGTCTGGGTCACGCACGACCTTGCCATCGTGTCGGCGTTGGCCGACCGGATCGCCGTGATGTATGCCGGACGTGTCGTTGAGACCGGCACCACGCAAGAGGTGATCGACCGGGCCCGCCACCCTTATACCCATGGCCTTCTCGGCTCCGTTCCGAGCCGCAACAAGCGTGGCCAACCGCTCGCCCAGATTCCCGGGATGACGCCGTCCCTGCTCCACCTGCCTGAAGGATGCGCCTTCCGTTCACGCTGCCCGCGCGCCACCGATGCCTGTCTCGCCCTGCCCTCCCTCGCGGGAGACGGCGGCCATGGCTGGCGCTGTTTTCATCCCCATGGGGCCGCCGCATGACCATCGCTCTATCGTCACAAGCCAATCCCGAAGCGCCTCGGGCAACGACCGGCGCAGGCCAGCCGATCCTGGAACTCGCGCATCTGACCAAGCGCTTTTCCAGCAAGCTCGATTTCGCCGAGCGGCTGGCGAAGCGGCTCGGCGCCAAGGTGCAGGAATATGACGTCCATGCCGTCGACGACGTGAGCCTGAGCATTGCTCCGGGCGAGGTGGTGGGCCTCGTCGGCGAATCGGGGTGCGGCAAGACCACCCTGGGCCGCATGGTGGCAGGTATCACCCATCCCAGCAGCGGCCAGCTGCTCTATAACGGACAAGCGATGGCGGCCTTGTCGCCCGAACAGGCACGACAGGCCAAGCTGAAGATCCAGATGGTATTCCAGGATCCCATGGCTTCGCTCAATCCACGCATGCGTGTCTCCGAGATCATCGGCGAAGCGCCGCGCGTTCACGGCATCGTCTCACGGCGGGAGCAGGCCGATCACGTCGCCACCATCATGAAGAAAGTGGGTCTCGACCCGACCTATGCGGCACGGTTCCCGCATCAGTTCTCCGGCGGTCAACGGCAGCGAATCGGCATCGCTCGCGCCTTGGCGGTCAGACCGGATTTCCTCGTCTGTGACGAATCCGTTGCGGCGCTCGACGTCTCGATTCAGGCGCAGATCATCAACCTGTTCATGGAACTGCGTCGCGATCTCGGCCTGACCTACCTGTTCATCAGCCACGATCTCGGGGTCGTCGAGCACATCGCCGACCGCACAGTGATCATGTATCTGGGCCGGGTCGTCGAGATCGCACCGACGCCTGAGCTGTTTTCGCAGCCGAACCATCCCTATAGCCGCGCGCTCCTTGACGAGGCGCCGCGGGTCGACACGCGCAAGCGGATCTTCGCTCCGATCAAGGGCGAAATCCCGTCGCCTCTGGACCCACCGTCCGGTTGCGCCTTCCACCCACGCTGCCCGCATGCTTTGCCGCGCTGCACGATGGAACGCCCCGAGATGCGCGAAGTCGCGCCCGGGCGTTTCTCGGCCTGCCACCTGAATGACGCTCGCTAAGCGGATTGCGGGCGAGCCTGGAGCAATGATGAATACGGATACCCTCGTCAGCCTCGAACTGCTCCGGGACCTCGTCGGCTTCGACACGACGAGCCGGAATTCCAACCTGGAACTGATCGGCTATATCCGCGACTATCTGGACCGGATCGGCATCGAGAGCACGCTCGTGTTCGATGAAACCGGCCAGAAGGCCAATCTCTACGCCACCATCGGCCCGCGTGACCGGGGCGGCATCCTGCTGTCCGGCCATACCGACACCGTGCCCGTGGACGGGCAGGATTGGACGAGCGATCCATTCACGCTCACCCGGCGCGGCGACCGGCTCTATGGGCGGGGCACCGCGGACATGAAAGGTTTCGTGGCCATCGCGCTCGCCTTCGCGCCGGCCTTCGCTCAGGCCGATCTGAAAACACCGATTCACTATGCCTTTTCCTACGACGAAGAAGTCGGCTGCGTCGGCGTTCGAAGATTGATCGCCCATCTCAACGACTTGTCCGTGCGACCGGGCATGGCGATCATCGGCGAGCCGACCGGGATGCAGGTCATCAGCGCCCACAAGGGCAAGCTGGGAATGCGCTGCCGGGTCAGCGGCCATTCCTGTCACTCCTCCCTGGCCCCGCAGGGCGTCAATGCGGTGGAATACGCGGCCGAGGTGGTCTCCTATCTGCGCGGCATGGCGCGGCGGATCGCCAAAGTGGGACCGTTCGATATCGATTTCGACATCCCCCACACAACGGTCCATACCGGCGTGATCCGCGGCGGCACAGCGCTCAACATCGTGCCTTCGGAATGCGAGTTCGTGTTCGAGTTCCGTCATCTCCCGGAACAGGATCCACAAGAGTTGCTGGCCGAGGTGAAGCGCTTCGCCCATGAGGTCCTTGAACCGGCCATGAAGGCCATCGCCCCTGACGCAGGCTTCTCCTGGCAGCAACTGTCCTCGACTCCCGGCCTCGCTTCGGAGCCGGAGGACGACGTCGTCATTCTGGCAAAGGCCCTGGCCGGACAGAACGGTCACGCCAAGGTCGCCTTTGCGACGGAAGCCGGTCCATTCCAAAAGCTGGGCGGCATCCCAGCCGTGGTGTGCGGCCCCGGCAATATCGCCCAGGCTCACAAGCCTGACGAATAC
The DNA here is from genome assembly GCF_041276405.1 of Microvirga sp. TS319. Lineage (NCBI taxonomy): Bacteria > Pseudomonadati > Pseudomonadota > Alphaproteobacteria > Hyphomicrobiales > Methylobacteriaceae > Microvirga > Microvirga sp. TS319. Next base: position 1,177,883 of record NZ_JBGGGT010000001.1, read on the forward strand.
ATCGAACTCAGCGAGGTCGCCAAATGCGAGGCCTTCATGCGCCGCCTGCTCGACAGGGCGACCAACTGACCGGGCCATCGCCTCGGGCGTGACGGCTCCGCTGCAGCAACGTGGCATGGGCAGCGAGAGCCAATGCCCGCCTGCCCCTTTCCCCATCGCGACGCGCGCAAGCCATACACCTGCGAGATAGGTCCCGGTTCGGTTTACCGAAGAACGCTCTCAGATCGGATGCTCTGCGGGCCGCAGCCTCGCCCTAGCGCATCGTGCGAAAAAGTGGATCCGGTTTTTCGCAAGAACGATGCGCTGCCTGATAGAGGGAGCATCGGATTGGATCCCAAAAGTGCAAATCCACTTTTGGGTCCGATGCTCTAAGGCAAGCGGCTGCGTTCGGTGGACTGGCGGTGCGCCTCCTGGGCAGCCTTCAACTGCGCACGGGTGTACATCAGGGCGTGGGATGCGAGATCGTGACCGTCGTCCCAGAGATTCCGCCAGATACCGAGGATACCCTCCAGCGGCTGGCCGACGACACGGGACGAAAAGGACTCGAAGGTGATCGGCCCTTGATAGCCGGACCGGACGAGGGCGCGGAATGCGCCGGTGAGATCGATGGTTCCAGAGCCGAGATAGCCCCGATGGGAATCGCCGGTGTGGAAATAGCCGAGATAATCGCCCGTATCGATGATGGCGGATGCGACGTCCGATTCCTCGATGTTCATGTGATACACATCGAGGTGGACCTTCACGTTGCTCGCGCCGATGCGCTTGCACATCTCCACGCCCTGAGCGGCGGTGTTGAGGACATTCGTCTCGTAGCGGTTCACCACCTCCAGCACGAGCGTGATGTCGCTCCGCGCCGCGATCTCCGCTACCTCGCGCAGGACGTCCACCGCCTGAGCGACGCCTTCGGGTGTGGCCGGTTTGGTATACTTGCCGAAAGCCGAGTAGAGGATGCCGCCGATGTACTGGCCTCCGCAGTCCCGGCAGACCGCGATGGCCTGTTCGAGCTTCGCCTTGCCCCGGCGCACCTTCTCAGGATCGCCGCTGGAAATATCGGTGTCGAATTCAAGGCCGAGGGAGAAGTTGATCCCGATACCGTTCTTCTCGAGCTCCCGCCTCGTGAAATCCGGATCGATGGAGCCGGGATCGAGCGCGGGAGCCTCGATGAAGTCGTAGCCGACTTCCGCTGACTTCGCGATGGCTCGCGCGCACTGGTCGTGGCTCCATCCTGCCTCCCAGACCAAGGCATGGACCCCAAGCCTATTCATGGATTACCTCCCTAGTATAGTTTTCGCGCACGCGAAAACGTTTTGATTTGCAGGAATATCTACACAATCGGCAACTTTGGAACGTAATTGACACTGGTTTACTTAAGACTTAGCGTAATTTTAAACGTTTTACTAGGCGCTACGCCATGAAAAACACGCCCGCCCCGCGCCCTTCCATTCCCTCGATCCGCACGGTGGCGGGCCGGGCTGGCGTTTCGGTGGCGACCGTTTCCAATGTGATCAACGGAAAGCCGAACGTGTCTGCCGACGTGGCGGACCGCGTCAACGAGGCGGTGCGGGAATTAGGCTATACGGTCGATATGGCGGCTTCCCGCCTGCGCTCGCGCAAGTCGATGCTGGCCGGTGTCGTGGTGCCGGATCTCACCAATCCCCTCTTCGCGACCTTCGTGTCGACGCTCGAGCATCTGGCGCGTCTCGATAAGTTCGATCTCGTCGTCGTCTCTTCGCGCAACGACTGCTCGGAAGAAGCCGCCCGTCTCGCCGACATGCAATCCTGGCGCCCCGCCGGCCTGATCGTCATTCCCTGCGACGGCGCCTTCAAATCGCGCCGGCCTGCGGGCTTCGCGATTCCGACTGTTCTCGCGGACCGCATCCCCGACGAGCCCGATTTCGATCTCGTCGCCGTGGACAATGCCGCCGCCGCAGGCGCGGTCGCCCGCCACCTCGACCGGCACGGCTACGAAACCTGCATGGTGATCGGATCGGCGCTGTCGATCAGCAACGTGCGCGAGCGCTGGGAAGGCGTGCGCGCCAAGGCGAAACGCATGCAGGTGGATATGATCGAGATCGGAATCGATGATCCGGCCGGCATGGATCGTCTCGAACGGTATCTGCGATCCGGTCGCCTGGCGCAGGCGATCTTCGCCCTCGACCATACGACCTCGCTCCTCACATACCGCTTGATGGCCGACATCGGGATCAGGATGCCGGACGACGTTGCCTTCGCCAGCTTCGACGAGATGGAGTGGATGCGGCTGGTATCGCCGCCCCTCACCGCCGTGCGCCAGCCAGTGGAGGAGATGGCGGAGCAATCCTGGGCGCTCCTGAACCGACGCTTCCGCAGTCCGACGAGCGGTCCGGTGACCAGGCGCCTCAAATGCATCGTCGAGATCCGCGCTTCAACACCGCGGTACCATGCCTCGCCGAAGGGCGAGATCGCAGCAACGACAACGGGAGGGTAGTTATGAGAGTCTCAAGGCGCCTTACCATGATGGCACTGGCGACAGGCCTTGTCGCCGGTGCGCTCGGCACAACGACGCAGAACGCCTGGGCGGCCGACCCAAAACTCGGCGTCGTGGTCAAGATCGGCGGCATTCCCTGGTTCAACGCCATGGAGGCTGGAATCAAGAAAGCCGCGCTGGACGCGAAGGTCGATGCATGGATGGTCGGCCCGACCCAAGCCGATGCGGCGCAGCAGGTGCGCGCCATCGAGGATCTCATCGCCCGGAAGGTCGACGTCATCGGTATCGTGCCGAACGACTCCGCCGCGCTCGAACCCGTCCTCGCCCGCGCCCGCGCGGCCGGCATCAAGGTGCTGGCGCACGAGGGTCCGGACCAGAAGGAGAAGGACTGGGACTTCGAGCTCACCACGACCGAGGCCTATGGCCGCGCGCATATGGATCTGCTCGCCAAGCAGATGGGCGAGCAGGGCAAGTACATCGTCTATGTCGGATCCCTGACCGTGCCACTGCATAACGCCTGGGCGGATGCCGCGATCGCGTACCAGAAGGAGAAGTACCCCAAGATGCAGATGGTGGGCGACCGCTTCGGCGTGGCCGAGAGCGTGGACGAAAGCATCAAGACCACGCAGGATCAGATCCGTGCCAATCCCGACCTGAAGGGCATTCTCACCTTCGGGTCGCAGGGTCCCATCGGGGCGGCGCGCGTGCTGGAGGACCGCGGCAAGGCTCAGTCGATCGCCCTCGTCGGCGGCTTCTCTCCGGGCCAGGGTGTCAAATACGTGAAGTCCGGCACCATTCGCGGCGGCTATATCTGGAATCCGATGACGGCGGGCGAAATCTTCGTCCAGCTCGCCGCGATGCTGGCGGCCGGCAAGGAGCCGACCGACAACATGGAGCTGACCGGCGTGGGTCCCGTCCATGTCGATCCCGGCAAGAAGCTGATCCAGGCGCAGAAGCTCGAATCGCTCGACAAGGAGAACATCGACCGTCTCGTCGCGCTGGGGCTTTGAGCGAAAGCCTGCGACCGGCCCGAACACGTCGGACCGGTCGCTTTCAAGGTTCCTGGGAGTTTCCGGAGTCTGCGACATGCGCGATGCCGCCCCCTTCCTGCGCCTGACCGGCCTTTCCAAGCATTTCGGAGGCGTGCGCGCGCTCGACGAGATCGATTGGGACGTGCGCGCGGGCGAGATCCACTGCCTGGTCGGCGAGAACGGTTGCGGCAAGTCCACCCTCATCAAGACCGTCGCAGGCGTGCACCAGCCGAGCGCGGGCACCATCGAGATCGATGGCCAAAATGTTTCGCCGCTCGATCCGGCGCGCGCCAAAGCCCTCGGGATTCAGGTGATCTTCCAGGATCTCTCGCTGTTTCCGAACCTGTCGGTGGCGGAGAACATCGCCATCGAGAGCCACATGGATCACGCGCTGAAGCCCGTTCGCAAGAGACCCATGCGCCGGATCGCAGAGGGGGTGTTGAACCGCCTCGATTTCGACCTTGAGCTTGATACCGTAGTCTCCGACCTGAGCGTGGCCGAGCGCCAGATCGTTGCGATCGCCCGCGGCCTCGCGGCGCAGGCCCGGCTGATCTTCATGGATGAACCGACCGCCTCCCTCACCCGCGCCGAGGTGAACCGGCTGCTCGACATCGTGTCGCGGCTGAAGGCCGACGGCATCGCGGTGGTGTTCGTCTCGCATCGCCTGGACGAGGTCGTCGAGATCGCCGAGCGCGTGACGGTGATGCGCGACGGGCGAAAGGTGGGAACCTGGAATGCGGCCGACGTCGATCAGCGCAAGATCGCCCATCTGATGACCGGTCTCGACATCTCTCACGCGGTCGTCGCCCGCGACATGTCGAGCGCGCCGCCCCTCCTGAAGGTCGAGGGCCTTTCGCGACGCGGCGAGTTTGCGGATGTGGACTTCGTCCTGCGGCGCGGCGAAGTGCTCGGCATCGTCGGCCTGCTCGGGTCGGGCCGCACGGAAATGGCCCTGACGCTGTTCGGCATGCACCGGGCCGATTCCGGCACGCTCACTCTCGCCGGAAGGAGGCTCACGCTGCGCTCCAATCGCGACGCTGTCAGGGCCGGCATCGCCTATGTGTCAGAGGACCGGCTCGGGCTCGGTGTCGTGCTGCCTCAGTCCATCGGCGACAACATCATTCTCGCCGTAATGCGGAGCATGGCCGGGCCCTTCGGCCTGCTCGGCAACCGAAGCCGCCGCGAGCTCGCCGGCACGTGGGTGAAGCGCCTCGCCATCAAGGTGCCCGGCATGGACCGTCCAGTCCAGACGCTGTCCGGCGGAAACCAGCAGCGCGTGGTGCTCGCCAAGTGGCTGGCGACATCCCCGAAGGTGCTGATCCTCGACTCGCCAACGGTCGGAGTCGATATCAAGAACAAGCAGGGGATCTACGAGGTCGTCGCGGACCTGGCGCATCAAGGGGTCGGGATCATTCTGATCTCGGACGAAGTATCGGAGGTTCTGGCGACCTGCGACCGAGTTCTGCACATGCGGGCCGGACGGATCGCCGGCGAGGTCGTGCCGGGCCGCATCAGCGAACACGAACTGGAGGAGCGCATCTATGCCTGAAGGCGCCCATGCCGCCAATGCTTCCTCGGCTTTTTTGCGCAGGCTGCGCCGGAGACCGGAATTCTGGCTCATGGCCGTGATCCTCGTCGTCGGTGCGGTGCTCGGCGCCACAGCGCGGGATTTCCTGTCGCTCCCCAACATCATCGATCTCCTCGACACCTATTCGGTCCAGGCGATCATGGCCATGGGCCTGTTCGTGGTGCTCGTATCGGGCGGCATCGACATTTCCTTCGCGGCGACGGCCTCGGTCGCGCAATACGTGGCCGCCAAGCTCGCCACGCAGTTCGGCCTGCCGGCGCCGCTCGTGATCGCGGCCGGCCTGTCCATCGGCATTCTTTTGGGCTGCGTGAACGCGGCACTCATTCACTACGTGCGGATCACGTCCATCATCGCCACCATTGCGACCATGAGCATCAGCTTCTCTCTGCTGATGTACTTCTCCGGCGGGCGCTCGATCTACAGTCTTCCCGACTGGTGGATGGACCGCATCGTCTTCTACCAGACCGAGTCCGCTTCGGGCGATCTCGCGCGGATCACGCTTCCGATCGTCCTGATGGCGGCCGTCGCCCTGTTCACCTGGGCCTGGATGACGCGCTCGTCCCTCGGGCGCCAGCTCTATGCCATGGGCGGCAACCCGGAAGCCGCGCGCCGGATCGGCATGCATATCGGGCGGCTTCAGTTCGTCGCCTACGGCTATCTCGGTCTCACGGCGGCCCTGGCGGGCCTGCTGCAGGCGCACCGCGTCGGCGAGAGCGTCCCCAACGCGATGGTCAATACCGAACTGACGGTTCTCTCCGCGGCCGTTCTGGGCGGCGCGAGCCTGACCGGGGGGATCGGTACCGTTCCGGGCGTCCTGCTCGGCATCGTGCTGCTCGCAATCCTTCAGAACGGGCTCAACCTGCTGGGCGTGTCGTCCTATTTCTTCCAGATCGTCATCGGCGCCACCATCCTGATCTCCACGTCGATCACGGTCATCAGCTCGCGGCGCGGGCGACGCCATCGCATCCTTGCGGGAGCGCCCACCCATGGCTGATCCTCCCCTGTCCCGGAACTACCCCGACAAAGGCGGTCTCGCCCATCTGATGGCGCGGCTGCGGCCCGGGCTGCCAGGGGGGCATGCGGGCCTTGCCGCCTTGCTGATCCTGCTGCTCGTCGCATTCACGGCCTTCGTGCCGAACTTTCTGAGCGCCAGTACCCTGCAGTCCTTCATGTATCAGCTGCCGCTCCTGGGTCTTCTATCCCTTGCGATGGTCGTGCCGCTGATCAGCGGCGGCCTGAACCTTGCCATCATCGCCACGACGAACCAATGCGCTCTCCTGATGGTCTGGGTCATGAGATCCATGATCGCGGCCGATTCCGGCGGGGCCACGACGCTCGGCATCATCTGCCTTGCCATGGCGGTGGGCTTTCTCCTGTGCCTGGTCATCGGGTTCGCCACGGGAGCCCTCGTGGCCTATACGGGCGTCCACCCGATCCTCGTGACATTGGGCACGAAATCGCTGATTGACGGCATCAGCATCTATCTGACGCGCGGCATGGCATTGTCCGGACTGCCGGAGATGTTTACCCGGGCGAGCTCCTCAACCCTCTTCGGGATCCCGCTCGTCTTCCTCCTGATGATCGGGGTCGCGGTCCTGATCGGGACGATTCTGAGGCATACGGTGTTCGGCGTGGCCTGCGCCATGATCGGATCGAACCCCGAAGCCACACGCTACTCGGCGGTCGATACACGCCGGGTTCTCGTGGGCGTTTACGTGATGTCGTCCCTGACGTGCTTCGTGGCGGCCCTGGTCATGCTCGCGACCTTCAACACGGCGAGTGCGGATTACGCGCAATCCTACCTTCTGGTCACGATTCTGGCGGCCGTGCTCGGGGGCGTCGATCCCTTCGGGGGCTTCGGAACCGTGACCGGGCTGATGCTTGCGCTGTCGATCCTGCAGGTGATCTCGTCGGGGTTCAATCAGTTCGGGGTGAGCAACTATCTCACCGTGGCGATCTGGGGCGCCATCCTCATCTTCGTGGTGATGGTTCAGACGGCGCGGCCCTATCTCGTGGATGTCTTGGCCGGCATATGGAGATCGACCAATGGGCATGGTGGCAGTCTTCGACGTCGGCAAGACGAACGTTAAGCTCTCGGCCGCGTCGGCGGACGGCGTCATCGTCGAGACCCTGTCGGCGCCGAACGTCGTGCGGGACGGTCCGCCCTATCGGCACCACGACCTGGCGGCGCTGGAGGAATGGCTGATCGACGGCCTCTCCTCCTTGGCGGGTCGTTTCGACATCGATGCAATCGCTCCCTGCGCCCACGGATCGGGCGGCGTTCTGGTTGATCCGGACGGGGCCGCCATGCCGATGATCGACTATGAGCAATCGCTCCCGGCCGACGTCGAGAAGGCCTATCCGGCTCTCGCCGGCCCTTTCTCCGACCGCGGCAGCGGGATCATGCTCGGGGCCGCTCACCTCGCCCGCCAGATGCTCTGGATCGAGATGCACTGGCCGGAGCGATTTCACCGGGCCCACGCGTTCCTCGCCACCCCGCAATACTGGGCCTGGCGGCTGTGCGGGGTACCGGCGAGCGAGGTGACGAGCCTATCCGCGCAATCGCACCTCTGGTCTCCAGCGGGGGGATGCCCGGCCGCCCTCGTGGCGAAGAGGAAGTGGCAGCGCCTGATACCGCCGCTTCGCCCGGCATGGGACACGCTTGGGCGGCTCAAGCCGGACATCGCCGCTCGCACCGGGCTTGCGCCCGGAACGCGCGTCCTGTGTGGAATTCACGATTCATCGGCGAATTTCTATCGCTACCAGGCGGCAGGTCTCTCCGATCTGACCGTCGTCTCGACGGGCACCTGGATCGTCGCGCTCACCGACCGGGAAGCCCCCGACCCCCACGTGGAGAAGCCCGGACGCACATGCAATGCCGACGTGTTTGGACGGCCGGTGCCGGGCATGCTGACGATGGGTGGGCGGGAGTTCTCGGCGATCACCGCCGGCAGTAACGGACCGGCGTCACGCCAGGTCCTGGAGGGCCTCGTGCGATCCAGGGCACTTGCGGTCCCGTTCTTCGGCTCGGATGACGGTCTGTTCCCGGGCGCCGCGCGGCGTGGCCGCATCGAGGGCCTTTCCGCGGAGGATCCGGGCGCGCGCTTCACGCTGGGCGTGCTGTCGGTGGCGTTGCTGACGGCCGAATGCATCGAGGCCCTGCCGCCTGCGGAAACCGTGGTTCTCGACGGGAGCTTCGTCCAGGACCCGCTTTACGGTGCGTGCGTGGCGGCCCTGCTGCCCCACATGCGGGTTCTCGTGAGCCGAAGCACGACCGGGACGGCAACCGGCGCCGCCCTCCTCGCCTCCCACACCATCCGCCGCGAGCCCGCGCCGTTGGAGCTGGAGAGGCCAGAGCCGCTCCACCTGCCTGAACTGACGGAGTACCGTGCGTGCTGGCGCGCACGGGCGAAAACCATGGAGACGCATCTTGACCGCGTATGACGACGACGCCACCCGCAGAGAGATGGTGGCGACCTGCCGCCGGATGAACGAAACCGGCATCAATCAGGGCACCGCCGGAAACATTTCCCTGCGCAACCCGATGGGCTTTCTCATCACTCCCACCTCGCTTCCCTACGATCAGATGCAGCCGGGAGACCTGGTGCAGATGGATTTCGACGGCCGTTACGAAGGAGAGCGCCGCCCCTCGTCGGAATGGCGGTTCCATCGCGACATTCTCCGGTCCCGCACGGACATCGATTGCGTGCTTCACTGCCACTCGGTCTATGCGACGACGCTTGCGGTGCATCACAAGACCATCCCGAGCTTTCACTACATGACGGCCGTCGCCGGCGGCACCACGATCCGCTGCGCCCGCTATGCGACCTTCGGCACGCAGGCGCTCTCCGACGCCGCTCTCGAGGCCCTGGAAGACCGGCTCGCCTGCCTTCTCGGCCAGCACGGCCAGATCTCCCTTGGCAGGACCCTGTCCTCGGCGCTCGCTCTGGCCGTCGAGGTCGAGACCCTGTCCCGCCTCTACGTCCAGGCACTCACCCTCGGGGACCCGCCCATCCTTCCCGACGACGAGATGGCCCGGGTCATTCAGCAGATGAAGAACATGAGCTACGGGCAGGCTCCGGATCTCGACGGCGTCAACGACACGGCCCGCCCTAGAACATAGGACCCAAATGTGGACTCCGCTTTTGAGATCGATCCGATGCTCCCTTCTTAGAATAAGCGCATCGTTCTTGCGAAAAACCGGATCCACTTTTTCGCACGAGGCGCTAGCCGAGCAAGCGCCGAGCCATCGCGTTGATTGTGAGGTCGATCGCAGCGCCCTCGTCGTCGCCGTCATCGATGAACCAGGCCGCTGACAGCCCCGTCCATGCAACGATCCAGCGAAGGAGCCGCTCGGGTTCGAGCTTCGTCGCGCTGATCACGATCTCCAGCCGAGTCTCCAGCCGACCCGGCAGGGTAGCGAGCGGCCGGCTCGGATCACTGAGATCGGGGTTCGTGAAGATGTTGGCGTAGTCGAAGGTTTGCTCGCCCAGCAGCCCATGGGGGTCGATCGCCAGCCATCCTCGCTCACCGAAGTCGAGCACGTTGTCGTGGTGGAGGTCGCCGTGGAGCGGACCGACCGCGCACGGAGCGGCTAGCAACTGGCGCGCGGTCTCGGCCGCAGGTGCAAGCGCCGCGTGCTTCGACGCGAGGTGAAAAAGCGGCTGGAACCAGGATTCCAGCGGGTGCAGTTCCGGAAACGGATTGCGCCGCGGTGCGTGCAGCCGGGCCGCAGTGCCGCACAGGATCCGGCAGGCCTCGTCGTCCTGGTCGGCCCGGGCCATCTCTGCGAGATCGCGGGCGCCTGCAGCCCGCTCCATCAGCAGGGCGTCCGCGAACGAAGCGGCGACCTTGGCGGCGCCCCGACCATCCCACCACGTCATGAGACGGTAACCCGCCCGCTCATCGGGAATGCGGGCGACCTTCAGCATCGCGGGCGCACCTTCGTGCAGGACCGGAAGGACCCAACTGGAGCGTGTGGTCAGCAGAGAACCGTCAGGGACCAGGCGCCACGCCTCCAGGCACTCTCCAATCTTCGACGGGAGGGCAGCATGCATACCCACGGGATCCCTCCTCGATTGATCCGGCACCTGGCGCTTCCTGCGAAAAAGCGGACCCGGTTTTTCGCAGGAAGCGATGCGCTGTTCTATCGTGGGAGCATCGGAGGGAAGCCCAAAAGGGTGAATCCACCTCGCGCATCCGATGCTCACCATGAACGACAGGCATCTTACCAGGCTGTCGGAGATACGTTCCTATTGCCCTGAAGGTACGACAGCGGTTGCCTCAATTTCGACGAGTGCTTTCCGTTCCACCAGCCGCACGACTTGGACCAGAGCCATCGCCGGGTAATGCGCTCCAAAGACAGCCTGGTAGGCCCGACCCAGGTCACGCTGGTTGGCTAGATAATCATCGATATCGACCACATACCAGGTAAGCCGGATGAGATGCTGGGGCTTTGCTCCGCCCTCCGCGAGGATGGCACGGATGTTCTCCAACACTTGGCGCACCTGCGCGACGAGGCCTTCAGGGAACTCGCCAGCCTCGTTCCAACCGACAACTCCGCCGGTAACGACAATCCGCCCCTCTGCCATCATTCCGTTCGAATAGCCCTTGGGAACCGGCCAGTTCTTCGGCTGCAGAATCTCGACCCCATTGTCCGGGGCCGACGTGATGGGAGAGCCTCTAGAGGCCGTCATGGGCATTTCTCCTGATAGAGTTCCAAGGCTGCGCGAATATCGTCGGGGAGCGGAATAGATCGATGGGTTTCTAGCGACGTTGCGACAATGACGAGTTCCGCCAGAAGCACCGGCTCGGATCCGCGCGAGGCATGGATACGAAGCCTGAAGGATGAGCGTCCGATATCACGAACCACGACTGCAAAGTCCAGCTCATCTCCCATGAAGCCGGGCTTTGCAAACTCTGCATTGGCGTTCACATATCCCAGCCCGACCCTGCGCCTGCCGATCACTTCATGATAGTCGATTTGCAGTTCCTGGCAGAACCAGTCCTCAATGACGCCATTGAGGATGTCGAAATAGCGCGCAAAATAGACTATCCCGGCCGGATCACAGTGAGAAAACCGAATGGGAACGGTGGTGCGCCAAACCGTTTCGCCAAGCGCCGGATCCTGGAGTTTCGGCAAGCGGCTATCCAATGGGCTATCCATGCCGCACTCTGGTTGTAAGCGGGGTGCCAGAAACGGATCCATCGAGCGCTTTCAGAAGTTCGCGCGCGATCACGACCTTCTGCACTTCCGTTGCGCCCTCATAGATGCGCAGCGCGCGATTCTCACGGTAGAGCTCCTCGACCTTCACGCCCTTGGTGACCCCAAGGCCCCCGAAGATCTGGACGGCTTTGTCGATGACACTTTGAGCAGCCTCGGTAGCGTGCATCTTGGCCATCGCCGCCTCCCGCGTCACCCGAGGCGCGCCCTGGTCCTTCGTCCACGCCGCGCGGTAGACGAGGAGCGCTGCGGTATCGACATTTGTCGCCATATCCGCCAAGGCCGCCTGCGTCATCTGGAGATCAGCCAGGGGGGCCCCGAAAAGGTGACGCGACGATGCGTGACGCAAGGCCTCATCCAAGGCTCGCCGGGCAAATCCGAGCGATGCGGCTCCCACGGTCGCACGAAAAACGTCCAGGGTTGCCATGGCGACCTTGAACCCTTCTCCCGGAGCACCGATCCGTTTCGTCAAGGGGATCCTGCAACCTTCGAAACGCAGCGTTGCGAGCGGGTGCGGCGCGATTACATCGATACGCTCTTCGATGCTCAAGCCGGGTGTGTCGGCATCGACCACATAGGCAGACAATCCCTTCGCACCCGGCGCCTCGCCGGACCGTGCGAACACGATATAGTAATCTGCAATTCCCCCGTTGGAGATCCACGTCTTCAGGCCATCGATCCGTACGTGATCGGGGCCATCCGGAGTAGCGGCGGTGCTCATGGCGGCGACGTCCGAGCCGGCCTCGGGCTCTGACAGAGCAAAGGCCGCGATGGCTTCGCCGCGAGCCACTTTCGGAAGGTATTGTCGCTTCACATCCTCGGAACCAAAAAGGCTGATGGGGCCGGAGCCGAGGCCTTGCATCGCGAAGGCGAAATCCGCAAGTCCGTCCTGGTAGGCCAGTGTCTCGCGCGACAGGCATAGCGTCCGCACGTCGAGGGTCGAAGAGAGGCCGCCATAGGTTTCCGGGACAACGGCCCTCAGCCATCCATCGCCGCCAAGCTTACGCACGAGGCGCCGACACGATTCATCTACGTCGCTATGGTCGACGAGACCATGCGTTTCGGATTCGGCCCAACTTCTCAGCGCCTCTGCATAGCCGCGGTGACGATCATCGAAGAAGGGCCATTTCAGGAAAGTGGTGTCGATCATGTCAGTCTCCCTGGAAGACTGGTTTTTCCTTCGCCGCAAAGGCTCTGTAGGCGCGAGCGAAGTCCTCCGTCGTCATGCACAGGGCCTGCGCGACAGCTTCCGCCTCGATCGCCTCCTCTACGGACATTGCCCATTCCATCGCGAGCATACGTTTGGTCATCGTGTTGGCATAAGTCGGCCCCGACCCGATCTCATGAGCCAAGGCCTTCGCTTCACGGAGCAAGTCCGCCTCGTCGATAATACGGCTGAAAAACCCCCAGCGCTCGCCCTCCTCAGCCTTCATGAAACGGCCCGTATAGAGAAGCTCCGAGGCCCGGCCCTGTCCGATCAGACGTGGCAGGATGGCACAGGCGCCCATATCGCAGCCGGCGAGCCCGACCTTGTTGAAAAGGAAAGCGACCTTCGCGCTTGGTGCCGCGAGCCGTAAATCGGATGCCATGGCGACGATGGCCCCCGCACCGGCGCAGATCCCCTCGACAGCCGCGATCACCGGCTGGGGAGCCGCGCGCATGGCTTTCACCAACTCGCCGGTCATGCGCGTGAAGGCCGTCAGGCCTTTCGTATCCATCCCGACCAACGGGCCGATGATCTCGTGCACGTCGCCACCGGAGGAGAAGTTGCCGCCGGCCCCCGTTACGACGATAGCTTTGACGCTATCGTCCTTGGTACAGGCCTGAAAGAAGTCTGTCAGTTCGCGATAGCTTTCGAACGTCAGGGGGTTCTTCCTGTCGGGGCGGTTGAATGTCACCGTCGCGATCGGACCTTCGACCGACAGAAGAAAGTGACGGGGCGTATACTCGACCAGGGGCAGCCTGACTGGATTGGCGAACTGCGTCACGGAACCTCTCCCACGATGACATTTCTGGCGGAAAGTTTTGTCTTGGCGAGCAGGCGCATCAGATCCTTCTGCTCCCGCTGCGTGAGGCCTCCGAAGATCTCGGCGATCCACGCCTCGTGCTCTGCAGCCATCGCGCGGAACTCCGCCCGGCCGGCCGACGTCAGGTTGATGATCTGAGCCCTCCGGTCTGTTGCGGAGACGCGGCGTTCGAGATGCCCGGAGGCAACGAGCCGGTCGACCAAGCTGGTGAGGTTGCCGTTCGACACCATCATCCGCTTCGAGAGGTCCGAGAGCGTCATCCCCTCCGGAGCCTTGTCGAGCTGAGCCATCAGATCGAAGCGGGGAAGTGTCACGTCGAACCGGTCGCGCAGACGACGACGGACCTCGCCTTCGATCAGCGTGGAGCACGTCAAGAGCCGTAGCCAGAGCCGAAGCTCGTCACGGTGGTCGTCCGGCATCTCGATGGCTTTCGTCTCGGCATCGAGCGGGATCGTCTGATGGGTCATTTCAAATCTCTCCCCCAGCCACGGCGATGGCTTGGCCTGTCACGGAGCGAGCGCCCTCTCCACACAGCCACAAGACTGCATCGGCAATCTCCACCGGATCGATCAGTCTTTGCTGAGGATTGTGCTTTACCAGGTCGCTCAAAGCCTGTTCGCGGTCTCTGCCGGTCTTCGCCACGATGCGATCGAGGCTGTCGGCGACGAGATCCGTATCGGTGAAGCCGGGACAGACGGCATTGACAGTCACGCCTGTCGTGGCCGTTTCTAGTGCAAGCGCTCGTATGAAGCCGATCACCGCGTGCTTCGCCGCACAATAGGCGCTTACATAAGGGTATCCTTTCAGACCCGCCGTCGAAGCCACTGCCACGATGCGCCCGAACCGCCGCTCGATCATGGAACCGAGGACGGCATGCGTGACATTGGTCACGCCGAGCAAATTGACGTCCAGCATCTGTCTGAACACATCGGGAGTGGACTTCAGGAACGGAGCCGAAACCGCCGATCCGGCATTGGCGATCATGATATCGACGGGGCCATGCCCGGAAATCGCGGCCTGAACGGCAGATCGAGCGACATCCGGATCGGTGACGTCGGCGGCAAAGGCAGCGTGAGCGTCACCTTCTGCAACGGCGCGATCCAGCGTCGCCTGATTCCGACCAAGGATGGTGACTTTGGCGCCTTCCCGCGCAAGCGCCTTGGCAATAGCTCGACCGATGCCGCGCCCACCGCCCGTGACAATCGCGTGACGGCCCTGAAGTGGGTTCATGTTCATATCATTCCGCGGCGAGGGGCTTCCCGCCGGCCTCCATCTTCAATTCGGCTCGGGTCTTCGGCTTGGCCTTGATCCTCAGCTCATCCAGGTCCTGCCGATCGCGAATGCTGTTGCGGAAGATCTGGTCCCTCCCGGCGAGGTATTGCGGCGGGCAGAATGTGTCCTTCGCGCCGTACCACGCGGCCGCCTTCATGGTGAAGAACGGGTCCGTCAGATGGGGACGTGCCAGCGCGACCAGATCGGCCCGTCCTGCCGCCAGGATGGTGTTGACCTGATCGCCTGTCGTGATGTTGCCGACGCACATGGTGGCGACCTGCGCCTCATTGCGCACCTGATCGGAGAAAGGCGTCTGGAACATGCGCCCATAGATCGGCCGCGCCTCCCGCACAGTTTGCCCCGCTGAGACATCGACGAGGTCGACACCATGCTCGGCAAAGGCGCGCGCGATCTCGACAGCATCTGCGCCTGTAATGCCACCCTCGGCCCAGTCGGTCGCGGAAATGCGGACCGACATGGGCTTGTGCGCCGGCCAGACCTCTCGCATGGCATCAAAGACTTCCAGCGGATAGCGCAGGCGGTTCACCAGGGAGCCGCCATACTCATCCGTGCGTCGATTGGTGAGCGGAGAGATGAAGCTCGCCAGCAGGTAGCCGTGGGCGCAATGGAGCTCGAGCATGTCGAAACCTGCCCGGTCGCCTCTCCTCGTCGCATCGACGAACTGAGTCTTGATGACGTCCATGTCGGCGCGGGTCAGCTCTCGCGGGACCTGGCTGTCCGGAAAATACGGAATCGGAGAGGCCGAGCAGATATCCCAAGCCCCGCTCTCGAGGGGGCGGTCGATTCCTTCCCACATGAGCTTCGTGGCGCCCTTGCGACCTGCGTGCCCAAGCTGCAGACAGAACTTGGCGGCGGAATTGCCATGGACGAAGTCGACGACGCGTTTCCAGGCGGCCTCCTGATCATCGTTCCACAAACCTGCGCAGCCGAGGGTGATACGAGATTCCGGCGAGACGCATGTCATCTCAGTGAAGATCAGCCCCGCACCTCCCGTCGCGCGCGAGCCGTAGTGAACGAGGTGCCAGTCGCCAGGAATGCCATCTTCGGCCGAATACATATCCATCGGAGAGACGACCACGCGATTTTCGAGGATCATGTCACGAAGCCGGAACGGCTGGAACATCGGCACGCTCGGTTTCTCGACCGATACGTCGAAACCCTTTCTCCTCACCTGCTGCGCGAATGTGCGATCCACGGCAGCCACGAAATCCGGCGCGCGCAGACGCAGGTTGTCGTAAGTGATCGCTTTGGCGCGGGTCATCACCCCGAAGGCGAACTGCACCGGTTCGAAGTCCCAGAAGCGGGCGACATGCTCGAACCAGACGAGGGACACATCGGCGGCGTGCTGGGTCTTCTCGACCTCCTCGCGCCGACCGGTTTCGTAGAACGACAAGGCCCGTTCGACATTCGAGTCACGGCGGAAGGCTTCGTAAAGAGCGATGGCGTCCTCCATGGCGAGCTTGGTGCCCGACCCGATGGAGAAGTGGGCCGAGCCCTTCGCATCGCCGATCAGGACCTTGTTCCCCAAGACCCAGCGCTTGTTGCGGATCATCGGGAAATTGCGCCACAGGGAACGATTGGTGAGAATCTTGTGCCCGTTCAGGAACCAGCCGAAGATCTGCTCCATGAGGGCCGCGGATTCCTCCTCCGTTTTCTGCCCGAGCCCGGCGCGGTCGAACGTTTCGGGATCCGTCTCGAAAACCCAGGTGGAACGGTCAGCCTCGTACTGGTAGGCATGGGCGATGAACGGTCCCCATTCAGTCTCCTGGAAGATGAAGGTGAAGGCGTCGAGCGGCCTGGTCGATCCCATCCAGGCGAACTTGTTGGGCCTCAGATCCACCTCAGGCTGGAAGTGATCGGCATAGCGCTCCCGGAAGCGGCTGTTGATGCCATCGGCGACGACAACGAGGTCCGCATCGGCGAACAGGCTCTCGTCGTCGACATCCACCTGATAGAGCAGCCTGACGCCGAGCTCCTCTGCGCGATCCTGCAGGATCAGCAGCAGCGTGCGGCGCGAGCAGCCGCAAAACCCGTTACCCCCGATGCGGTGCTCGGTCCCCTTGAAATGGATTGCGATATCGTCCCAATAGGCAAACTCGCGCGTGATCCTCTGATAGCTCGGCAGATCGTATTTCTCGAAACCGTCGAGGGTCGCATCGGAAAAGACCACGCCGAATCCGAAGGTATCGTCCGCGCGATTGCGCTCATAGACCGTGATATCCGCTCCCGGCTGGAGCTTCTTCATCAGAATGGCGAAATAGAGACCCGCAGGCCCCCCGCCGATGATCGCCGTTTTCATGCGAAGACGTCTCCAAGGGAAGATGGATTTATTTTAAGCATAAAATAATTGCGAGGCAACTCCGGATCGGGATAAACCCGATGGACGGTGCCGAATTGAACGTTTGCGCTACCATTGTTCCTTCTAGGAACCATGGTGAAGTCGTGTTCATGTTCAGACGCTTGTCTGACGCGTCGTCACTATGACCCGGATAGGAGAACATGAGAGACGGCCCTCCCGCTCGGCCTGATCCCCTCACGAGATAATGGTCTCGTGGGATTGCTGCGCGGCCAACTGGCGAAGCTGGAACCGCTGGAGCTTCCCGGTCTGCGTACGGGGAAGGGCATCGACGTATTCGATGAGGCGCGGATATTTGTAAGGCGCGATCTCCGCCTTCACGTGATCCTGCAGCGCCTTCGTCAGTTCGGCGCTTGGCCTGGCGTCGGAGCGCAGGACCACATAGGCCTTCACGACAGCTCCACGCCCGTCGTCGGGAGCCCCGACAACGCCGCATTCGGCGATCGCCGGATGGGTGAGGAGCGCCGCCTCGACCTCTGGCCCCGCGATGTTGTAGCCCGCCGAGATGATCATGTCGTCGGAGCGAGCCTGGTACCAGAAGAAGCCATCCTCATCCATGAGGTAGGTGTCGCCGGTGACGTTCCACCCATTCTGCACATATTTGCGCTGCCGCTCGTCGGCGAGATATCGGCACCCGGTCGGACCCCGGACCGCGAGGCGGCCGATGCTGCCGGGAGGAAGGGGGCGCCCCTCATCGTCGATGATCCTCGCCTCGTAACCGGGAACAGGCCTTCCGGTTGCGCCCGGGCGGATCTCCTCCTCCGTCGCGGCGATGAAGATGTGGAGCATCTCCGTCGCGCCGATCCCGTCCATCAGCTTGAGGCCCGTTGCATTCCTCCAGCTGTCGAATGTGTCCTTGGGGAGCGGCTCTCCCGCGGACACGCATCTCCGCAGCGAAGAGAAATCGTGGTTTTCCAACTTGGCCAGCATGGCGCGATAGGCGGTCGGCGCCGTGAAGCAGATCGTGGCCCCATATTGCGCGATCGCCGGAAGGAGATCATCGGGCCCCGCCCTTTCCAGAAGAACCGTCGAGGCCCCTACCCTCATGGGAAACAGGACGAGCCCGCCGAGCCCGAAGGTGAAGGCCAGGGGCGGCGAGCCGATGAAGCGGTCGGTCGGCTCGGGGCGAAGCACGTTGCCGGAATAGGCATCGCAGATCGCCAGCATGTCCCGATGGACATGCATGGTGCCCTTCGGCTCGCCGGTCGTACCGGACGTGAAGGCGATGAGGCACACATCGTCCGCCGCCGTGTCGACCGCATCGAATTCGGGCGAAGCCTCGGCGATCAGCGCCTCGAGCCCGTCGGGCCGGTCCGAACCCCAATACGCCACATGCCGCAGTTCCGGCGCCATGACCCTCGCCCGCTCCATCTCGTCCGAGAGGCGATGATCGCACAGCGCGATGCCGATCCCGGCCTTGTTCAGCGGAAAGGCGATTTCCCTGGCGCGCAGCAACGGCATCGTGGCGACGACCACGCCGCCCGCCTTCAGCACGGCCAGATAGGCTGCAACCATCATCGGGTTGTTGGCGGAGCGGAGCAGAACACGATTGCCCGGCACGAGGCCGAACCGGTGCACGAGGACGTTGCAGATCCGGTTCACGCGCTCCTGGAGTTCGCGGTAGGTGAGCGTCTCGGCAGGGCTGATGAGACAGGGCTCATTGCCCCTGCCCTCATCGACCCATCGGTCGAGGAAGGCCACGGCGCAGTTGAGCCGTTCCGGATACTGAAGCTCCGGACGGTTCAGCAGGAAAGCCGGCCATTGATCCCGCGGCGGAAGATTGTCCCGTGTGAAGGTATCGACATGTGCCGTGTGCGCCATCGTTGTGTTTCCTCTGGTTCCGCCTGACAGACGACGAACCGCGAGGAGTGATGTGGCTGGAATCGACCTCTTTCGGGACAATGCGCAGCTTCACAATCACCAGAGCCTCGGCCGGGGTCCGCCGTTCAAGCCCCTCCTGCCACCTGCTTGTTGACCGAAGAATTCGGGTGGCTCTATTGCCGATTTATTTAAAGCCTAAAATATTTCTTGGCAATCCCGGAGATCGAATCTAACATTCCTTCATTGTCGAAAACGGAGTATTCGACAGGGGCGTTTTACGGCAGTATAGCGCCGACCTTCCGTCGAGGCGTCTGAACGTCCCGTCGGGAACAACGATGCAGCACGGCAAACGTGCGCAGGGAACAGCGACTCGGGAGACCATGATGAACGTGACGATCAAGACCCTTGGCCTGGCAGCGGCCGTGACACTGGCGGCGGCTCCGGCCATGGCGCAGGAGAAGCTGAAGATCGGCCTGCTCCTGACCCTCTCCGGCCCTTCGGCCGTTCTCGGGCAGCATGCGCGGGACGGATTCCAGCTCGCCGTGAAGGATCATGGCGGCAAGCTGGGTGGACGGGATGTCGAAGTGATCGTCGTCGACGACGAGCTGAAGCCCGATGTGGCGGTCACGAAGGTCAAAGGTCTTCTGGAGCGCGACAAGGTCGACTTCGTCGTCGGTCCGATCTTCTCGAACGTGGCGGTCGCCACCCACAAGCCGATCGTCGATTCGAAGACGTTCTACATCAGCGTGAACGCCGGCCCCTCGAATCTCGCCGGCAAGAGCTGCAATCCTTACTTCTTCGCCACCTCCTACCAGAACGACCAGAACCACGAGGTCCTCGGCAAGGTGGCCCAGGACCGCGGCTACAAGAAAGTTTATCTGCTCGCTCCGAACTATCAGGCCGGCAAGGATGCCCTCGCGGGCTTCAAGCGCCACTACAAGGGCGAGATCGTCGAGGAATCCTATGTTCCTCTCAACACCCTGGATTTCCAGTCGGAGCTTGCGAAGATCGCTTCCATGCAGCCCGACGCGATCTTCACCTTCATGCCGGGCGGCATGGGCGTGAACCTCGTCAAGCAGTATCGCGCCGCAGGCCTTGCCGACCGCATTCCGTTCCTGTCCGCCTTCACGGTCGACGAGACCAACCTGCCCGCTCAGCAGGACGCCGCCATTGGCATGCTCAGCGGCTCGAACTGGGCTCCCAACATGGACACCCCAGAAAACAAGAAGTTCGTCGCGGCCTATGAGGCGGCCTACAACACGGTGCCTGCCTCCTACGCCATGCACGCCTATGACGCCGCCCTTCTCATCGACAGCGCCCTCAGGGCGACGGGCGGCAAGACCGATGACAAGGAAGCCCTGCGCGCAGCCCTCCAGAAGGCGGATTTCAAATCCCTGCGCGGTGACTTCAAGTTCGGAGTGAACGGCTTCCCGATCCAGGACTTCTATCTCGTGAAGGCCGCCAAGCGCCCGGACGGCAAGCTCGAGACGGAAGTGGTGGACAAGGTGTTCGACGACTACACGGACGCCTATGCCAAGGAATGCGCCCCCACGAACTGAGGTGTGAAGAGATGGGCCTGTCTGCTCCCGGCACGGTCTCGGGCAGACAGGTTCCCGCCTTTCACCGCATGAGCGTTCCTCTCTTGCGTGAGTGCCCGGGCGGGCACTCGCCCGATCCAGGCCTGCTGCCGATGATGTGCCTATGACTGCGACATTCTTTGCGATTCAGGCTCTGAACGGCCTTCAGTTTGGCCTCATTCTCTTTCTCATCGCGGCCGGATTGACCCTCGTCTTCGGAGTGATGGACTTCATCAACCTGGCGCATGGCGTTCAGTACATGGTCGGCGCCTATCTGGTCGCCGCCTTCAGCGCCTGGACGGGGAGCTTCGGCTGGGGCCTTCTTCTCGCGCTCCCGACCGCCCTCGCCTTCGGCCTTCTGCTCGAAGTGCTCATCTTCCGCCATCTCTACGACCGGAGCCATCTCGACCAGGTTCTCGCGACCTTCGGGGTGATCCTGTTCCTGAACCAGGCCGTGAAATTCGTCTGGGGGGCGGCTCCGTTGAGCGTGCCCGTGCCGGAGATCCTGTCGGGTTCGGTGGAGATCATGGACGGTCTTCTCTATCCGGTTTACCGCATCGCCATCATCGCGGCGGGCCTTCTCGTGGCGGCGCTCCTCTATGTCCTCGTCAGCCACACACGCGTCGGGATGCTGGTACGCGCGGGGGCCACGAATGCCGCGATGGTGTCGGCTCTCGGCGTCAATATCCGGCGACTTTTCATGATCGTTTTCGGCTTCGGGGCCATGCTCGCCGGCTTTGCCGGGGCCATGGTGGCGCCGATCCTTTCCGTGCAGCCCGGCATGGGCGACAACATCCTCATCCTGGCCTTCGTGGTGATCGTGATCGGCGGCATCGGTTCGATCCGCGGGGCCTTCCTGGCGGCACTCCTGATCGGTCTCGTGGACACGCTCGGACGCTCGTTCGCGCCCAACCTGCTGCGCCTCGTCCTCGACCCGTCGGCCGCGAGCCAGACCGGGCGGGCGATCGCCCCGATGCTGATCTACATCTTCATGGCCGCCGTGCTGTTCTTCCGCCCCTCCGGTCTGTTCCCGGCGAAGCGATAAAGGCGGAGCAATGACAGAACTGACTCACATCCGGTCTGCCTCCGTACCGTCCGCGGCTGCGCGGATCGACCTTCTGCCCGTCCTCATCTTCGCCCTGTTCGCGGCAGCGCCCTTCCTGGCACCGGCATCCGGAGCGGAAGGTTATGTGCTGTCGCTCCTCACCCGCGTGATGATCTTCGGCATTGCGGCCATGTCGCTCGATCTCATCCTCGGCTACGGCGCACTCGTGAGCTTCGGCCACGCGGCCTTCTTCGGCATCGGGGCCTATTCGGTGGGAATCCTGGCGAGCCACGGCATCGAGGATGCGCTCATTCAGGTTCCCGTCGCCCTCGCGGCATCGGCCCTCTTCGCCGCGGTGACGGGCGCGATCTCGCTGCGGACGAAGGGGGTGTACTTCATCATGATTACCCTCGCCTTCGCACAGATGCTCTACTTCCTCGCCTCGTCGCTGGCCGCCTATGGCGGAGACGACGGCCTGACGCTTCCATCGCGCAGCCTCGTGGCTGGCTTGAGCCTTCTGAAGAACGACTTCGGGCTCTACGGCGTGACCCTCGCGTGCCTTCTCGGCGTCTATATCCTGTTGAGGTCGGTCGTGAACTCCCGCTTCGGACGCGTCCTGCGGGGAACGAAGGAGAACGTCACCCGCATGGAAGCCATCGGTTTCCAGCCCTTCTCCTTTCAGCTCATGGCCTATGTGATCAGCGGCATGATCGCGGGCTTGGCCGGATGCCTCCTGGCCAATCAGGCGGAATTCGTCAGCCCGGCCTTCATGACATGGCAGCGCTCGGGCGAACTGATCTTCATGGTCGTACTCGGCGGGCTCGGCTCGCTTCATGGCGCGATCATCGGCGCGGCCGCCTATCTCCTCATGGAGGAATTCCTGCCGGAGATCCTTCATGCGGCCGGCTTCTTCCTGAACGACGAATTCCGCTGGCGGCTGACGGAAAACTGGCAGATGGTCTTCGGCCCTCTCCTGATCCTGACCGTGCTGTTCGCCCGCGGCGGCATCACGGGTCTCCTGCGGCGGGGCCACCATGGCTGAACCTCTCCTGCAACTGCACGGCCTCCGGAAGACCTATGGCGCCTTCGTCGTCACCGACGATGTGAACCTCTCCGTTCGCCCCGGCGAGCTGCACGCCATCATCGGCCCCAACGGCGCGGGCAAAACGACGCTCATTCATCAGATCTCGGGCACTCTGAGCCCCGATTCGGGACAGGTCCTGTTTGACGGCGAGGACGTCACCCATCTGCCCATGCACCAGCGGGTCCGGCGGGGGCTTGCCCGCTCATTCCAGATCACGTCGATTTTGCCCGCGTTCTCGGCTCTCGAAAACGTGGCGCTCGCCATTCAGGCCCGCTCGGGATCGAGCTTCCGCTTCTTCGGCGACGCGGCCCGGGAGAGAGCGCTCAACGACGCCGCCATGGACTATCTGAGCATGGTCGGGATCGCCCCCCGCGCCCGGATCGCCGCGGGTCTCCTGTCCCATGGGGAAAAGCGGCAGCTCGAACTTGCGATTGGACTTGCGACGCAACCGAAGCTGCTCCTCCTCGACGAGCCGCTGGCGGGCACGGGTCACGAGGAATCGCTGCGCGTGGTCGAAACCCTGCAGCGCCTCAAGAGCCGCATCACCATCATGCTGATCGAACACGACATGGATGCGGTCTTCTCCCTCGCGGACCGCGTCAGCGTCCTCGTCTACGGGCGCGTGATCGCCACCGACACGCCGGAGCGCATCAGGGCGAACGAGGAGGTCCGGGCCGCCTATCTGGGTGAGGGGGAGGTTGTCTAGTGCTGTCCGTCCGACATCTGCAGGCATCCTACGGTGCGGCCCAGGTCCTGTTCGACGTCTCCCTCGATGTGGGTGCCGGCGAAGTGGTGACGCTGCTCGGGCGCAACGGCATGGGCAAGACCACGACCATCAAGTCCATCATGGGCCTGTTGCGCCCACGGGGCGGCGAGATCCGGTTCGGCGGAGCGGTCGTGACGGGTCTCGCACCCTACAGGGTCGCGCAGACCGGCATCGGCCTCGTTCCGGAGGGGCGGCAGATCTTCCCGACCCTGACGGTCGAGGAAAATCTCGTTGCGACCGCCGCCTCACGGGCGGGGGCGCGTCGCTGGAACCTGAACGAGGTCTATGCGCTTTTTCCGCGATTGAAGGAGCGCCGGAGCAATCTCGGGACGCAACTGTCCGGCGGCGAGCAGCAGATGCTGGCGGTGGGCCGGGCGCTCATGACCAACCCGAAGCTCCTCATCCTCGACGAGGCGACCGAAGGGCTCGCTCCCCTGATCCGCGCGGAGATCTGGTCGTGCCTCAAGCGCCTGCGGGACGAGCGCCAGTCGATCCTGGTGATCGACAAGAACGTGGACGTGCTGGCAAGTTTCGCCGACCGGCACGTCATCATCGAGAAGGGCCGCTCGGTCTGGACGGGCACAAGTGCGGAACTCGTGGCTGATCCCGCGATCAAGGAACGGTATCTCCACGTCTGAGGCGACGATGTGCGTCGGAATGGACATCGACAGGCACGAATACGGCTCCGACACTGAAGGGTGGATCAATGCTCTATCGTGGAATGGACCAGGCCGCGCTGGATGCGGCCTACGACAATCCCCGCGCGGTCGGACTGTCGACCCTGCAGGCCATGATGGCCGACTGGATCGCCCGCGGCCAGGAGATAGCATCATCCGGCCGCCTCACGGAGATCCGCTATGGCGAAGGAGAGCGGAATCGCATCGATGTTTTCGCGGCGCCCCGCGATGCAAGCTTCCAGGGCCGAGCGACGCTCGCCTTCATCCATGGCGGCTATTGGAGAAGCCAGGAGAAGGAGACCTATCGCTTTCTCGCGAAGGGGGCTCTCGCGCGCGGACTGAACTTCGCGAATATCGAATACACCCTCGCGCCCCAAAAGACCCTCGGCGGAATCGTTCTGGAGATCAGGGATGCGATCGCCTGCCTGAACAGGCACCTTGCCCAGGTCACGCCCGATCATGCGACCCTTCACATCTCCGGCCACTCGGCCGGGGGCCATCTCGTGGCGATGAACCTCGATGAGAAGGGCGTCGGGAGCGGCACGTCCATCAGCGGGATCTTCGATCTGGAGCCGATCCGCCTGAGCTATCTCGACGAGGCGCTGAGGCTGACGCCCGAGGATGTGGTTCGCTACAGCCCGCAGCGTCACATCCCCGCCTCCTCCCCTCCTCTCATCATCGCCTACGGCGAGGAGGAACTTCCGGAGCTCCGCCGGCAGTCGGAAGAGTTCCACTCCGCCCGGAAGGCCAACAAGCTCGTTTCCCCCTTTGTCCCTCTTTCCGGACACAATCATTTCAGCATCCTCGAGGAGCTGGCGAACCCGGAAGGTCTGATCCTGAAGGAGATCGTCACCCAGATGGCAGGGCGGTCTCCTACGCGATAAGGCCAGAGCACGGACCTATCTCAGATCCAGCCTGCGCGTGACGCCAATCGCCTCCAGGAATCTCTCGTCGTGACTGACGATGAGCAGCGCACCGTCATAGCCCCGCAATCCGGCCTCGACCGCTTCGATGGAATCGATGTCGAGATGGTTCGTCGGCTCGTCGAGGATCAGGAGAGAGGGCGGCCGCGGCCCGCCCAGAACGCAGGCCAGACCGGCACGAAGCATCTGCCCTCCGCTGAGGCTGGAAACGACCTGGAGCGCGGCATCGGCCCGGAACATGAACCGGGCGAGAGTGGCCCGGCAGGCATTCTCATGAGCGCCCGGATTGATGCGCCGGAAGTTGTCTCGGATCGACGCCAACGGGTCCAGAAGGCTCACGCGCTGGTCGAACGTCGCGAAGTCGGTCATGACCTGCACGGACCCGGTCCAGGGCCGCAGCCGTCCGGTGACAAGGGACAGAAGGGTCGTCTTGCCGGATCCGTTGGGCCCCATGATGGCCACACGTTCGGGCCCGCTGACGGTCAGCGAAAGATCTTTGAGGATCGGCCGCTCAGGCTCGTAACCCGCGCTCGCGCCGTCGATCCTCAGCACCGTCTTGCCGGCCGGCAGATGGGTCGGCGGGAGTACGAACGAGAGGGGTTGCAGCACCTCGATGCGGTCGCGGGCGGAGGCTGCCGCCTCGAGGGCCTGCCCCCGGCGCCGTTCGGCCAAGCGCGTGGCCTCTCCGGCCGTGTCCTCGCTCCGGTCCTTTCGAAGCCCCATGAGGATCTTGGGCATATCGCCCTTCGCGCTCTTCTTCCGGCCCGCTCCGTCCTTGCGCGCCTTCCTCTCCGCCGTCTCCTGCGCCTTCCGGTCGATCTCCGAGACACGCTTCTCGGCATCCGCCAGATCACGCCTGGCAGCTGCGAGCTCGAAGGCCTTGCGCTCACGGTATCGGCTCCAGTTGCCGCCATAACGCGTGGCGCCCAGCGAGGTCAGTTCGACGATGGCGTCCATGGCGTCGAGCAGCTCCCGGTCGTGGCTCACGACGACCGCTCCGCCCCGCCAAGCGGCGAGCAGGTCGATCACGGCCTGACGCCCCTCCCGGTCGAGATTGTTCGTCGGCTCGTCGAGAAGCAGGAAGTCCGGCTCCGCGAAGATGAGGGCGGCAAGACGGGCCCGTGTGTTCTGGCCGCCCGACAACGCAGCGAGGCGCGTTTCCGGCTCCGCGGACAGGCCGACGCGGCCGAGAGCCGCCGCGACGCGGGCCTCCAGCATCCAGTCGGCACGTGCGAGCTCATCAGCCGTGGCTTCGCCGCGGTCCGCACGCCGGAGAACGGCCAGCGCTTCGGCGATGCCGAACAGGCCGGCGACGGTTTCATCCGGATCGGCCTGAACGGTCTGGCGCAGAACACCTAGGCTGCCGTTGACGGTGACCGTGCCTGAATGAGGGCGCATGTCACCGGCGATCAACTTGAGAAGCGTCGTCTTTCCCACACCGTTGCGGCCGACAAGTCCCGTCCGCTCGGCGCTGAATTTCAGATCGACATGGGACAGAAGGGTTTGATGGTCAGGCGTGGACCAGGACAGATGGGAGAGCGAAATTGAGGCAGGCATGGCGACGGAAATCCCCGGTGGCAAGGCAAAGCGGCGTTGCGGTGGGGTTGAAATCCATTGCTGTGTACATCCTGTCAGAACCGATGCCGCTCCCGGTCGGGGGCATCCACGGCCAGATATAGAAGGGCCATCTGCCGGCCGCAAGGGCCTTGACCGGGCTACTGGGCATTCCGTCTGCCCGGCCGCATTCCCGAGCGGCCGGCTCCGTCCGGCCAAGGACGAAACGAAACCAACATCCCCTTCGAGCGTTCCCTAACCGTAACAGTTCGAGTGCGTGAGGTTGGGCGTATGCGGCGGTTCCTGCGTGACAACGGGCTATCGATAGCCTTGTTCAGCTTGTTTCTGATCTCCCTCGCCGGTCAGGCGCTGACCGGATGGAGGGCCCATATCGAGGACCTGCGTCTCCACGAACGACCCGCTATCGACTTCCTGACCTATCTCGGGAGCGGCCACTTCATCTCGGCCGTGTTCGAGAACTGGGAGAGCGAGTTCCTCCAGATGGCGGCTTACGTGCTGCTCACGATTTTTCTGTTCCAGAAAGGCGCTTCGGAATCCAAGAAGCCGGACGAGGCGAACGCGGAGGATGAGCCGCCCTCCGCCCATCGCAACGATCCGGATGCGCCCTGGCCCGTTCATCGCGGCGGCCTGGTGCTGAAACTTTACTCGCACTCTTTGAGCCTCGCTCTGGTCGGACTTTTCCTCGTCTCCTTCTGGCTGCATCTGGCGGGCAGCACGCGCCGGATGAACCAGGAGGCGCTCGAGCATCACCAGCCTCCGCACACGATGGTCGAGACCCTCGGGAACCCGGAATTCTGGTATGAGAGCTTCCAGAACTGGCAGAGCGAGTTCCTGTCCATCGGCGTGCTGCTGCTCCTCGGCATCGCCCTGCGCGAGAGGGGATCTCCCGAGTCGAAACCCGTGGCGGCGCCGCATACGATGACGGGGCATTAGAGCAGCGGACGCGAAAGTGGGAACCGGTTTTGCGCTCGCGACGATGCGCCATTTAAGGAGTGGAGCATCGGATGCAAAAGTGGGAACCGGTTTTGCGTGAAAGGAAGTTCCAGAACTGAGACTGGCAGCATCGGATGTGAGTTAGATGTCATGTCCGATGCCGTAGGACGGCTTTCGGCTGATCCGGTCGACTTCCCCGACACAGATCCAATCACACCACCGAGCCCAAGGCATATCCGCCTGCCGTGCATGCTATCGATGGTCTGAGAGAAAGGTGGAGGACGGTTTGATCTCAGCGGACAGGAGGCGGCCATGGAAATGCCGCCAGATAAGGGGTTGTCGTCGCGTATGGCCGTCGCCGCTCGCTCGCGCCGCGCGCGAGGAACTTTTCGATACAGATGCCGTATACGGCTGAAGCAGCAGTAGATTGACTCATTGTCCGGTTCCGTATCACGTCAGGCCCGCTTGCCGAACACATAGACACACGGGTAGAGAACCGAGTCGAGCTGGGTCAACTTCATCCAAGTCGCGAACTTCCCATAGAGCTTGGAATAATACTCGCTCGAAACGGCGATAGGATTGCGCCCGAACGCCGTCGAGCACATGTCGAACAGTTCCTGCTGCGTAAAGCCCGCATGGGCGCCGGCCTCATTACTCCACTTGCCCTTCAGACGCTGCTTGTAGTCGTCGAGGTTCCACTGAAACTTCTCCTTGAACGAGGCTGCAGATCCGACATAGCCGACCAATCGGCTTTTATTGGGTGTTCCGATCAGATAGCTTCCGCCAGGTTTGAGAACGCGCGCCATTTCGGCAAGGGCCTGTTCCGGGCGAGGAATGTGCTCAAGTGCGTGAAACGAGA
Organism: Microvirga sp. TS319; assembly: GCF_041276405.1. Taxonomy (NCBI): domain Bacteria; kingdom Pseudomonadati; phylum Pseudomonadota; class Alphaproteobacteria; order Hyphomicrobiales; family Methylobacteriaceae; genus Microvirga; species Microvirga sp. TS319. The sequence continues at coordinate 1,206,128 of NZ_JBGGGT010000001.1, forward strand.
AGATGAAATCAAACGACCTCGCAGGAAAGTGGAGTTCCCTGGCGTCCATGATCATCAACTCCGCAGGCTTCGACCCAGCATAGTCAAAGTCGAAGTCTCCTCCGATGTCGATCCCAACGGTATTGGCCTCGAGACCTCGTGCGATGAGACCGGCTTCGCGGCCGGAACCGCAGCCGACGACGAGAGCCTTTGTGACAGGCGCATTCGTACAGGCTTTGATGACGTCGATCAGGGCCAGGCTCTTGTCGGCCTCTGTCGTCCGATAGGCTGGATCTATGTCTCTTTCCCGCATACCGACTATCTCCTCTCGAAGAGAACTAGAAAACTCGCTTGATCTTTCCTATTGCAAATCTGGATTAGGACTTGGCCGGCTTCATTGATATGGCACGTCACTCGAGCCGTTAAAGCGCAATCCCGGGAAATGAAGCTCGCTTCCGTGATGCGATGATACCGACCGGAGGTCGTTGCGCGAGAGAACACATCGACCCATCGCTGGCACAAGGTGCCCAGGACTCGAAATCGAAAGGTCAGACAAACTAATGCTGAGCCAGGACATCCTGCACCTGTGCGTAAAGATCTTCCCCTTCGAAAAGCCCTCCCTTCACTCCCGATCGTCGCGCAGCCTCCAGGACGACAGCTTGTTTTGCGGGAGAGGGCATTCACGCTCCTTGGCGGTCTGCTGCGGAAATCGATCTCGCTCGACCAAGGCGCAAATGATGTGGACGGCCACGATGTGCATCTGCTGGACGATGGGGGTAGAGTGCAACGGAACGGCGACAACGTAATCGCACATGTTCTGCATGGGAGAGACCGCCCAGGTATTGCGCCACGATCCTCTGCATCATTCTGGCATGGAGCTGAAACCCTGGGTCCAACAGGCTCTTGCCAATGATAGCGAACGCCTCCTCCATTTCGGCGTCTCGCGCCTGGTAATGAATGTGACCATCCGACGATGGATCGGTCGAAGCGAATGCATCCCGGTCGATCGTTGCATTCAGGACGGCCCGTCCATACGGGTCACAGGAGGCACTGATCTCAGTCTCTCCTCCGGCGAGTTCCAGATGGAGCGGAGTTATCGACCGCGTTAACTTGTCGCTATCCATCGAGCGCATCCGAACTACCTTTGACCCCTAAATAGAAGCGTACACGGATCAGTACAGAGGCATCTGGAAGGAACATTCCGGCCGTTTATCGTTTCTATTTTCTCTGCCTAGTCCGTGAGGCAGACGAATTATGGCCGGTCCTAAAGTCAAATGGTAGAAGGCCCCGGTGCATCAGAGGGAGTACTCCCAATTCGCGATTCCGGGTCAGCCATTGGAGGATCCATCGGGGTTACGACCCTCGACCCTCGCCGTTTGCCAAGAACGCACTCAGTGCCGAGCGTTATGATGACCCTTTGATCGACGGGGAAACAAGGTCTGCGGCCTGAATTTCAGGAAAGATTCCAGAACTCGGCTAGCCCCTTTGTATCCTTTCTTCCAAAGAGCCGCGCATATAGACTTGCAAAATCTTCGCAGCCAGTATCCATCGATGAGGAGCCTTCATGAGGGTAGTCGTTTCCCCGGCGAACCAGCTCCCTGACAAACTAGCCATTCGCTGGGCGGAGATTCAAGAGAATAACCCCGGCCTTGCCAGCCCATTCTTCCGACCGGAGTTCACACAGGCCGTCGCAAGAGTTCGAGACGATGTCCTCGTTGCCTGCATTGAAGACGGCGCTGCGTTTCTGCCTTTTCAACGGAGCTCGTTCGGACTAGGGCGGCCGGTAGGCGGCGCGATGTCCGACTATCACGGTCTGATTGCACCGCCAGCCTACAGTTGCGACATGGCCGAGGTCCTCCGAGCGTGCAGGCTGCAGCGCTGGATATTTGATCACGTTCCCGCGGAACAGGCGGTTTTCGCGCCCTGGCAAACCGTTAGCACCTCATCGCCCATCCTGGACATTTCAGAGGCGGATCATGCCGGCTCTACCAGTCTGCACTCGAACCACAGACGCAAGTGGCGCCGTCTCGAGGAGGCACACGGCCCAATTCAGGTCGACCTGGACGTGCAGGACCCCGCACTTCTCGCGACCTGCATCAAGTGGAAATCGGAACAATATCGACGCACTGGCAATCTCGACCTTTTCTCACGCCCGTGGACGCGAGCCCTTGCTGACATCATCTCCACGTACCGTGAGCCGCATTTTGCCGGAATGCTATCGGTGCTGCGGGTCGACGGCCGGCCGATCGCCGTCCATTTCGGAATGCGCTCGCTCAAGTTCTGGCACTACTGGTTTCCTGCATACGATCCGGAGTTCCAGCGCTTCTCCCCCGGGATACTCCTACTCCTGAAAATGATTAAAGACGCACCGACGCTTGGAATTGAAGCGATCGACTTCGGCAAAGGAGAAAATCATTATAAGCTACGACTGTTCAACCGCCGGGTTCCGCTTCTGGAAGGTTGCGTTACCATCAACCACCCTCTCTGGATGGTCACGCAGACGCAGACGAAATTGAAGCAGCTTGCGAAGAATTCGCCAGCCTCTGATTACATCATCCCGCCGATGAGAAGGCTCATACAGTGGGCTAGATTTAGGTAGATCCTTTCGCTGATGACGTGAGGGGAGAGCCTTCATGGCATGTGCGAATGGCGAATGTCGTAGAGCCAAGTTGTCGGCTTTTTCCCTTTACCCGGTACTCTCGCCTGAAGCTTTTCAATGTCCGTTCATGAAACGAAAAGCCTTCGGCGACGGAAAGTTGGTCGGTTCATATCTCGATGATCAGAAACAGGAAACTTCGAATAGGGATTTTATCGAGGAGCACGGCTTTATCGGTCTATCATGCCGATTTTCTCAAGTGGTGCCTTTCCCACCCGAACATTGATCTGTCTCACCTGATCATCATGCGGGAACGCGTTGCCGATGTGAAAGGCTCGAATGATCATGATCAGTACCCGCCTTCCGAGCACTTCAAAAGGAGGACTGCCCGGTCGCTGTCCCTAACACTTGTGCGTATACTGGGTTTGGCCGAAGAAGCGGTCCTACGGGCGTCGACCCAGCACAGGAAATACGTCAGCCAGTTCGACATCTCCGAACTCATTCCGTTTACGATCTGCACGACCACGTCGCTGTCGTCGCCGGACCTTACGCATCGTTTCAGATCGGATGACGTCACAAAGATCAGGGAACTGGATCTTGATCTTCTGATCATGCCCGTTGGGGTCAATTTGAGCGGCGATATTCTCAAGGCGGCTCGGCTCGGCATCATTGCGGTTCAGTACTCCGACAACAGGGGGGGCCACGACTCTCCTCCCGGCTTCTGGGATGTCTACCATCGGAACGAGACAAGCGGCTTTTCTTTCACCTTATTCTCTAAAGAAGCCAATAGCGGGGTTCCCCTGCGCCGTGGCCGCTATTCGACCAAGTTTTTCTGGAAATACAACGAGGCCAGTATCTTTCAGCGCGCAATGTACCATCTCAAGGGCCTCGTCGAGGAGATCGCGGAAAGGGACAGCCTTCCGGCTGCGCTATCCCAGCTGCCGTATCCGGGCCCCCCGGCTCAGTATCCGACACTTCCTCAGTTTCTCCGGTATGGTGGGAATATCACCCGCCATATTGCGAGAAAGGTCGCAACGAAGCTCATGCGCCGCCTTGGGTGGGACTTTCGGTGGAGAGTCGCTTACGTTCCAACCAATTGGGCCGACGCCGTCCTGTGGCGTGGCATCGAAATCAAGAATCCTCCCGCCCGTTTCCTCGCGGACCCATTCGTGATCACCAGGGAGGGAAAGCACTACTGCTTTGTCGAGGACTTCAGCTACAAGACGGGCAAAGCCGACATTGCCGTATATGAGCTTGCAGCTGAAGGCGCCACACGACTAGGAACGGTCATTACGGAACCTTTTCACCTTTCGTTCCCGTATCTGTTCACCTACAACGGCGAACTCTACATGTGCCCTGAATCCGCGAACAACAAGGATATCCGAGTATACCGTTGCATCTCGTTCCCGCTGCAGTGGCGTTTGGAGAAGATCATTCTTACCGGCGTCCATGCCGCGGATACGATGCTGTTCGAGCAGGATGGCCGATGGTGGATGCTGACCAATGTCGACCCCTTTGGAACTCACGATCACGGGTCGGAGCTTTCGATTTTTTATGCGGATTCGCCTCTCTCCACCGACTGGACGCCCCACGAGCAGAACCCGGTGCTTATTGACGCATCATGTGCAAGGAATGGCGGCCTCGTTCGGCAAGGCGGGAAACTGTATCGTGTCAGCCAATGCCAAGGCTTCGACTTCTACGGACGGCGAAGCCGCATCAACGAGATCATCGAGCTTACGAGCACGACTTATGTCGAGGAATGCGCTTTGACTATCAAACCGGAATTCAAGCCAAAGGCCAAAGGTACCCATCACTTGCACAGCAATGGGTCCGTTACTGCATTCGACTATATCGCATACGACAACTTCAAGCTGTGAACCTGATCGCCCGGCAGCCTACCGAGATCGCATGTCCGTGAGCCCGCAGTTCCAAATCCAGGATCTGCTCGGACGCTTGATCCTAAAATCGGCAACTATCTAGAAGTGGCACACCGGAAGATGAGGAAGGCATGTATTGAGCATTGCGGTTCCAGAACACATAGTTCCTTGAATGCTGCGGCAGTTCCTGAGCTCTGCAGTGGGCCGGAGCAGCACCTTTCTGGCTGGCCTGGAACACCGTTCGCAGAAGCGACACAGGGTTACTTCGAAAAAAGGCGCTGAGGCCAAGGGCTCTCTAACACCGTGAGCGAGGGACATGCGGATATTAGTCTTTACTCCTTTGGGCCGTGGGGGCGAAGGAGGAGTCGACCGAATGATGGATGGCTTGCATGATGAGTTAGCACGGCAGGGCCTTGAAGACGTATGCGTGAACTTCATCGCGACCCGAGGCCGGACCACGTTATGGCCGCTGAGGTATATCCTATGCCTGGTGCGAGCTCTCCTGTTGGGCCTTGGGCGCACATACGACGTTTGGCATATCAACCTCGGATCCTTCGGAAGTACAGTACGAAAGCTCATCTTGGTTCTCATCGCCCGTTCGACGGGTCAAGCCTATGTCGTCCACTTACATGGCGGACATTTTCGCGAATACTGGGAGTCGCGACCGAAATTCTATAGAGATATGATCCGAAGCATGTTCTTACATGCCAGTGCAGTGGTTGTTTTAGGGGCGATCTGGAAGGACCTGATCCTTGAACATGTCCCCGAGTGCGCGGACCGTATCGTGGTTCTCCCGAACGCAACTCGCGCTCCCCAATACCGCCAAAAGTGCCCGTCTCGCGATGAACGGGTGAGAATTCTTTTTCTGGGACGATTGGGGCCGGAGAAAGGGACTCCAGAACTCCTTGAGGCCCTATCCGACCTCTCGCGGCTGCCAGAATGGGATTGTGCGCTCGCAGGAGACGGAATGGTACAGGAGACGAGAGCGCTGGCAGACGCAAAACTCCCTGGACGCGTCTCGGTACTGGGCTGGGTGGATTCCGCAGAAGTCGAGAGACTTCTCAACGCTTCGGACGTTCTCGTACTTCCGTCGCATGTTGAGAATCTCCCGATGTCGGTCGTGGAGGCCTTCGCTCACGGGCTTGCGGTTGCCGCAACGCCAGTTGGATCGATTCCTGACATACTGGAGCACGAAGAAAACGGCCTGCTCGTACCAGTCAGGGACGCTACAGCTTTGGCGGCAGCGCTTGAACGCCTGATTGTTGACCGCTCTCTTCGGGAGCGCCTGGGCCGAAACGCAAAGGTGACATATCAGCGATCCCTGACAATCGAGTCGTATGTGGATCGGCTTCTCGGGATCTGGAAGGATGCCGCCCCGACGTCAAGGGCGGCCGAGATGTCTTAGAGCTTTGTGCACTCCGGGTGATCGATGAGCCGATGAGCCGATGAGCCGGCAGATCTTTAAGACCTATGTGGAAACCCAACCCGCCCCGACCCTGTCGCAAGGCGACGTGGTGATCCTCGACAACCTGGCGTCGCACAGGCGTGAGAAGGCCGCACAGTGTCTCAAGCAAAGGGGCGCCTGGCTCCCTTCCTACCACCCTACAGTCCGGATCTGCGCCCGATTGGACAGGCCTTCTCCCAGATGAAAGCGCACTCGCGCAAAGCCTAGGACTGAGCGCTCGGCGCGCTCGGCGCATCACCGGCGCTTCAACATTTTGATCTTGCGCATCTTTGCACGCGAAACCGGTTCCCACTTTTGAGATCCAACCCGATGCTCCACTCCTTCATTGGCGCATCGTTTGGAGCGGACCCGAAGCGCCACGCTCGTGAAAACCGGGTCCAGTTTTCGCTGGCACGGCCCGCCAAGTCCGAACGATGCGCCGGGAGACCGAGACCGGTGTGGCGGCTCTGGAGGCCGACCGGGAGAAGACGGGAGGCGCTATTGTGCTCGCACTACTTTCTTGCGCTAATCGGAACCTGCTGCGGAACCGCAAGTTGCAGGCTCTTCGTGTGACTGGCTCGTTGCACGACGCTTGCTGTCGTTGCCGATCGTGACACTGCTACCAGTATATATGCAATCGCGAAGATCACGCCGTGGATCGACGAATACGCCAGGAAGAATGACTCTGTTATGTTGGAGCAAAGAACTCCGACGTAGATTGCAACGGCGAAAGGCAGCAACAATCGCTCGTAGGGAGACTGGCGCTGGAGAAGGTAGACCACATTGCGTACGAATGAGATGAGTACCGCCGCTAGAATAGCCAAACCCAAGTACCCAAAACTAATGAACGTTTCTAGATAACCACTATGTGCATTAACTAACTTCTCCCCGGTCAGAGCAAAATAGCGCGGCAGCATTGCCTGTTCGAAGCTTGAGAAGCCAAATCCAAGCAATGGCCTCTCGAGAGCCCACGGCAAGAGAGTGCTCCAAATCGGCACGCGGCCTGTGAGATTCGGCTCCTTGCCTAAAAGCTCGAAGACGACGCTTAGGGTCGGGATTGCAGCTACGACAGCGAGCACAATAAAAAAGAACGCACTTCCCAGGATCAAGGGCCTTGTGCCCCTTCGCGCGTTGAGAAGCAGCGAAAAGCCGATCGACGTGGCAACCATGACCAGCGCAACGATAAGGCCTGTACTAGAGGCGGCTCCGAAGAGGCACATGCCTACAGCTATAAGGGTCACCCTTCTAAAAACCGTGCTCTTGACTACGTACTTGGAAAAAATCGCAAACATGAGGAGAGCAAAGCTGGCTGTATTTCCGAGCGAATTCTTATGAGTGTAGATACCTCGCCAATAGCCAACCCAACGCGGTTCTCCCCAGCCACCTGGTTGGTGCACTCCGAAGCTCGGCAGGAAGAGTGAGAAGATCACACTGAGTATCATTGCCCAGCCTAGAGCAAGACAGAGCGATCTAATCACGCGCGCAGGCGGGAGGAGCGCAACTAAGCAGGCAGCAGCAAGGAAGCTGAATGAGAGCGCATAAGCCCGTCGAAAGGTGATTGCGAAGTCATCTGCCCAAATACAGGATAGGAACGCAACGACTGGAAAAATAAACAACGGCCACGATGCACGGATAGCCACATTGACAGCCTTGTAATTTCTTAAGTAAATCCAGAATGTTATTATGGAAATTGCAAGATTATTTATACGACCGAGATTAGATGCCGGCTCCTCCGTGAAATCTTGTGAAGGATCCCAGCCAGTTAGCAAGAATATGAATCCACCCGTAGAGATTAGGATAGAATATATGAAGAAATATTCTAACCATCTTTGATCCGGCGCGCGCCTTGAATTGGCTCTATTGGGGTGCATGCGAAGCGTATTTCTGCTGAACGTTAGATGACTGACATTTCAAGGTAAAATATAGAGTGTGTTTTTCTCTCGATAATTCGCCCTCTGGCTATTGCAGGCATTCCCATATTGAGGCCTCTGGAGAGATACAACTGTGAGAAATATTCCGGCAGCGGATGCTGTGGCGAACGAGTTCCCACTGCATCAGGATTCGATCTCATGCGCCATGTAGCTCACGCTGTTGTCCGAAAGCCACTCCAAAGCTGACCGGGAGCGCGGCAGAGTGCTTCCACGTAGAGGAGACAATTCAATACTAGCCCCGAATTGCCATGATGGACTTCGGCATCCAGCCTGAACGTTCTAGGATGAGCTTTGCCTCGGGAAACAGATGCTGCATCTGCGACGGGACAAGTAAGTTCCAGTCTGGTTCTGTTTGCTTTGGCCAGAAGCGATTGAAAAAAGATATTGTTCGAATCTGCAATGGCCGAGGGAGGAGAACGATTACGATTGGAAGCCAAGTATGGCTTTCGATTATAAAATAACGATGGGGTGTTTGCACGTAATAGCGCTTTCCAACACGCCTTATCTCAGCGGCAAATTTCTGCTGGAAGTGGAAAGCTGTATCATAAAACTCTCGGCCGTTGGTCATCTTTACAATCATGTCTTTTGGGCCGGTCACGTGCTCGATTACAGAGGAGCAAAAAACCAGATCGAACTCACCGTCGGCAAAAGGCAAGCGATCGCTCCCGTCTGCCTGAACCGTTGCATACCCGAACCGATCTCTTGCTATAGCTAAATCGGGAGCGGAGTAATCACATACGGTTATATTTCGACAGTTCGGAAAGACACGCTGGATGTGCTCGCCGGTGCCGCCGCCGAGATCCAAAATGCGCCATTCTGGCTCGGGCTTGATGAAGCTGGCCAGAGTAGCAGCCCTTCGTTGGCGAGAGCGTTTGGAGAACCAGTCGAAGCTCCTCTGAAACACCATTATTTTTACCTCTAGGATAAGAGCGAATTTACGTCACTGTCCATTTTGTTAGGCATCGGTTGTGGAATTCTACGCCTCTGCACGCTCTATCCAAGCTGTGGCGCAAAGCCCTCCCCCTTAAGAGCCGCCCGATCCCACCGATGGTGCTCCAGAGCGCACCGAGCGTTCAGGCCTCGGCTTTGCGTGACGCACAGGAGAGCGGCAAGCAAACTCCTGCGCATGGGACCGAAGCATGGAACGCCTGCCCCCGGAGAAGCTGCTTACAGAGCAGGTACCTTGATTGCGACTTCCACGACATCGCCCGGCAGGAGGCCCATCGACTCATTGGCGTCTATCTTGTTCTCGACCCCACTTTCGTCACGCCTGTATAGGGTAATTACGATTGCGTCTGGACCCTGTGTCCACACAGATTTCATTGCACCTGCGATCGCCAGCTTCTGCTGTGCGGCCGATAGCTGCGCCGTGATCCTCGTGCGCCGGGACATGGCATCCTGCAGTTCGGTCAGGAGCCGAATCCTGTTTTGATCCTGCAATTGCTGAGAGCTTCGGGTCGCTTCTTCAGATTCTCTCTGCGCACGGGTCGCCTCGACGGCCGTTTGGAGCGCCCTCGTGGAAGATAGAAGCATGGCTCGGCGCGCATCGCTCACGCGTTGTGTCGACACCGTACCTTTTTCGAATAGACTTCTCGATCGTTCGAAATCCTCGATATCGGCCTTGCTTCCCTCTTCTTCCTTCGACTTTTGCTCCGTCAGGACCGCCGCTCGGGATGAGGCGAATGCGGCCGAAGCAAGAATATAATGCAACTGCTTCGTGAAATCCTGCTGCTGCATTCTAAGCCGCTCGGCAAGAATATTCGCCTCGTTCGAAGCAGATCCCATCGGTTGAGTACTAGCTTCCGCCTCAGCGCCAGACGGCCGTTGCAACTGAGCCTGCAGCTGCTTGATCCGCTCTATCTCCACGGCGAGCTCCTGGGCGAGCGTCGTGCCTTGCGCTTGGTATTCGACCGTATCGACATACGGGTTACTCATTCTCAGGCGCGCGACATCGAAACCGCCCGCATGCGCGATCGCCTGTCTGATCGACATTCCCGGCCGATACGGCACCTCGCCCGCCCGAGCAATGTCGCCATGGAGATAGACAGGCCGATACTCGGCGATTCTGACCGCAACGTCCTCCGGAGCCACGGACGTCAGGGAGGTTCTGCCATCGGGCGCACGAATTGGGATTTGACGCTTCATGAACTCCGACTGGAGATTTGCCCGCAAGACATCGAGAGAGAGGCCTCTCGCCGGAAAATTTCCGATGATCGGAACGTTCACCGAGCCGTCGAGGTCGACAGACACTCGAGCCGTTAACTCGGAGGCGCCTGCAATCGAGAGTTCAATCACGTCTCCTGTACCGAGCTTGTAATCGGCCCTTGCGGATGGGGTGTAGCCAAGAACCGAGACAGCAAGCGAGACAAGGAATGTCGGAAAAGCGATAATCTTGCGACTGGGCGGAAAGAACATAAGCAGCATGGCCATCAACTTCGCTTCAATGATCAGGAATTCCGTGGAGCCCGGTTCAAAATGATCCCTAAGATCTTTCCGTTCATGTAGGACCATGACGCGAGGGTATTCATGACCTGTGATTTGCGCGCCTCGGCGGAGTTCAACAGTATCAGAACACCATCCGACGAACTGAGCGATGGGAGGACATCCAGGCCGTTCTCCAAGGGTGGAGCATCGATAATTACATAGTCAAAGGCATTCCGAGCCGTATTGATGAGCTTTTCAAGATCCGGAGCATCTGGGTCCATCTTAGCCGTCGTGACGACAAGGCCCGGCTGACTTCTACAGGTTTTTGCATCGTCGGTCCGGTTAACGGCTCCGGCTGCAGCAGGCATGGCTTCTGTCGTGCCCGTTGGTGAGTGTGCTGAATCTGACCCGCTCAAAGGAGCGCCAATCAAGGATACCTTCTTGCCTAATCGGGAAAGATTGTACGCCAGTGCGGTTGCTATGCTTGTCACACCCTCCCCTTTTTTCAAGGATGTGACCGTGAGCACCCTTCTGTCGAGAGGCTTCGTCTCTGCCAGCACCGCTAGGGTCAGATGCGCCAATCCGCTTTGCATTTTTACCTGGCTGGACGCTGCCTTTTCTGAGAGCTGCTGCCCGTCGGCCCTATATAAGGAGAGAGGCTCAAGCTTCCCAACGTCCGGGATGATGCCCAAGCACGGAAGCTCAAGCGCTGAGAGAACATCATCGGCCGAACGCAACCTGCGGAACAAGCGCTCCCGAATGAGACCTGCGATGAGCCCAAGCACTCCTCCGAGTGCGATTCCAGCTCCCAAGATCAGGATCGATTTCGGCTCACTCTTGTTCTGTGGCGGCGTTGCGCGCGTGATCACACGGGCACTCTGAGTAGGCGAAGACATCTGCTGCTCGACCGTGATATGACGATCAAGGAACGCTTCGTAAAGTCTTCGATAGGATTGGGCCTGCGCTTCAAGATCCAGGAGCGTCGCACTCGATTGCCCACTGCGATTTTTGGCTTTGAAGTCCTGAAGAGCATCCTCGGCATTCTGCGCTTCTGCACGCAACGCCACGAGGCGCTCGTCGAGCCACTTGCTTGCCTTGTCGATTGCCTCAGTTCGCGCTCGGGCCTGATCTGCCAAGTACTCGTCCGCGATTGTGTTGGCTATTTCAGAAGCCTTGAGCCGATCCCGGGAGAGAACGTCAATCCCAAGGATGTTGGTTGCTCCCACTCGGCGGACGGTCAGCGCGCGCTGCAGCTTCTCGCTCGCTGCCTGAACCTCGTCCTGCACTGCATCACCATTCGCCTGACCCTGAGCGCCTGGATTGACGAAGCCGAGAAGCTGCTCCTTCAGCTTTCGCAACGATCGCAGCGCGGAACCGGACTCCTCCTGAGAGGCTCCGAACTCGGGATCATCGACCAAGTTCAGCCTTTTCACCACCTCTCGCAGCACGTTTCCGGATCTGCTCACCTCCACCTGACTTTCAATGGTGAGCGCGTCGAGCTGCCTGTCGGGACCGCTTGTGTTCGGAGAGGCCTCTATACGCGCAGGATCGATCATGACTTGCGCAGTTGCAAGGTAGCGAACCGGCCATAGGACCAGAGCGCAGATTGAGAGGAGAAGGCAAAGCACCAGACAGCTGGCGATAATCATCCACTGCCGTTTCAGAACAGTAAGGAGTTCACGAGCTCCAAACTGCGGTTGCGGTTTATCCCAGCCGGCAGGAACTGCTTCATAGTCGCTTTCGATCGGCCACTTGACTCTATCAAGCATAGTTGAACTTAACCTCACTGATCGAGAGCCAATATTGCCGCTTTGGGTGATACTTGTGTTTTGATCAGAATTTTTATTGCTTTTCAAACAGTCCAGACACGGCCAATTTTGCATCGTAAATCCAGAACGATCTGCAAATTCTTGTTCGCCTCAACAAGTATCCTTGCAATGATGATAGAGTTGGGCCCTTTGGAACGCAACCTGGGTTGCGTCACATAAGTATAGTTTGTGCTACTCCCTCGGGATAACTCATTCGGGTTTAGAAGCGATTGAACGATTACAAAATGCTTGGCCGGCGCCATGCGGGCGCTAGAGCATCGGAGGTGAACAGTGGACCCACTTTTGGGATTCAATCCGATGCTCCACCCTTTCAATGGCGCATCGTTCGGCGCGGACCCGAAGGGCCACGGTCGTGAAAACCGGGTCCACTCTTCCGCACTATGCGCTAATGGGAGCGCCTCATATACCGAACCAGTGTCGATGATGGTCTAAGCATCCGGCCGCGCGCAAAAGACCTGCCCTTTCGGCGCGCCACCAGCGGGGTTGAGCCACAACTCTCGCCGCTGCTCTTCTCGATAAGCCCGATACGATCCAAATCGATCCGGTCGCCGCTGCATGCTCCGTTCGTGGAGCACTTTGGCAGGATCAGCAGGGCCTTTTCAGAGCCCGAGCATGGCTTCTTGCACTGCGCAGGACGTATGCGTCCGAATGAGGCGTCGATCCGATCGAACCGTAAAGTGTCCGGTCCAATTGAAGGATTGCCATTCGCGCACGACCTGCCGGTGAAGTTGAACATGCGGAACCTGCACTCATTACCGAGCAGTTCTCACTGCGGTCCCAGGAACAGGCAGTCCCGGATCGACCGGAATAACGGATGCGAAGCCCAGCAGGCCAAGTCGTTGATTTTACTAGAAATTAGGAATTATACGCAAAAGTAGGAAGATATTGTTGCCTAAACTTCGCCTTATTTGATAATTAATCCCGATTTGCCAGTAAAACGGCAGATAAAAAATCAATCGTGAACATATAATGGGCAGACAATCTATGTTTATATTCACATTATCCAAGCAATTTACGCTTGGTCACACGAGCGGCGAGCATCCTTTTCACAGCTCATCCATCTGCCGCTAATTTTTAATCAATACTTTCTCTCCGTTCATCCGAACGCTCACCCTCAATCTTGGAATTGCAGCGGCTCGCCGGACCGTTGTTTGGCTCTTCTGTTCCCGTGTTGTCCGCGTGCTCAGACGCCGAAAAACAGCGACCTAGCGGAGCAATAGCCGGAAACCAATTGGTCCTTTGACGGACCAAGCGGACGCCCGGCTGCCCTTGCAAGACCTACTCCCACCTTGGAGGCGCCTTCTGCGCTTCCTGAGCGTGTCTCCGCACGCACACAGTAACAAGAATCGGAAAAATACGTATGGCAAACCAATTGTTTTCGACCGGCTTTGAAGGCTCGGTGTCCCTGGCCCCGATGCAGGTGAACAGCAACACCGAGGCGCTGCAGGGCCTGCAGAACGCCGGCAATGTCTGGGGTCGCGCCCCGACCATCCAGATGCTCTCGGGCGCCGGCAACTACAACAGCGTGTTCTCCAACGCCATCACCACCACCACCGGCCATGACGGCGCTCAGACCCGGGCCCTGCATCTCGACGTCAACTCGCGTCCGGCCGACTTCACCCAGTCGCCGCTGCTGTTCCAGCCCACCTCCGAGCCTGGCGACTTCTATATGAGCGCCTGGATGAAGCTGCCCGCCAATCTCTGGTCCACGCTCGGCGCCGGCGGCTGGACGGCGCCCCTGCCCGAATGGAAGTCCGATGGCGACTTCCGCGTGGTCAACACCATCCAGGCGTTGGGCAACGGTCAGCTCGCCTGGAACATGAAGTGGGACACCAACGCCAACGGCAACGTGCCGCTGCAGACCTTCTGGGAGGGCACCAACACCAGCGTGGCGGTGCCGCAGGGCGAGTGGTTCAAGGTCGAGATGTTCACCCACCGCGACAACACCGATGGCCGCGTCTGGCTGAAGGTCAACGGCCAGACCGTGTTCGACCATACCGGCGACAACATCGGCGTCAACAACGCTCCGATCAACCGCATCTTCATGGGCAACCCTTACTCCAACAAGCCAATCGATGTCTGGCTCGATGACGTCCAGATCTGGGACGGCGTCCCCTCCGGAAACACAGGCACCCCGACGCCCACGCCGACCCCCACGCCGACCCCGACTCCCACTCCTACGCCGACGCCTACTCCGACCCCCACACCTACACCGACGACCGGCAAGACGATCAACGGTACGGCTCGAAACGACTCGCTCATCGGCACCGCCGGCAACGATGTCATCAAGGGTAATGCCGGCAACGACGCCCTTTACGGCCGCGATGGCAACGACACTCTGACCGGCGGCAGCGGGCGCGACACTTTCGTGTTCGACAGCAAAACGGTCAAAGCGGGCGGGATCGACACGATCACGGACTTCACCCCGGGTCAGGACATCATCGATCTCGGCTTCGCATTCTCGTCATTGACGAGCGGCACGCTGAAGGCCAGCGAGTTCCGGATCGGCACGAAGGCGCTGGATCGCGACGACCACATTATCTACAATAAGACAACGGGCGCGCTGTACTACGATTCCGACGGAAGCGGATCGGCCGCGCAAATCCAGTTTGCGAAGCTCGCCCCTAACCTCAATCTCGCCCACAACGACTTCTTCGTCTACTGAGGGCATTCAGGGCGGGAACTTGCTGAGGTCAGGCGAAATGGGTCCGCGGAGTGGCGTATCCGGACTCTCGCCGGGCCTCTGCGGGCCCCGCCTTCCCCATTCACGAATTCTGCCGGCGCGGAGAAGAATTCATCGCGCCGGCACAAAGCATCGCGTCTCGCGGACATATCCCCTACTTCCGCCCCAAGAGCCGCAAGCGACGACCTGAAGAACCCGTGGCCTACATGCGGCTGAACTGGCGAGCGCTCAAGGCTGAACCGGCGACGCGGCGGACGAGGGAGGCATAGCTCCCACCGATCGCAGTCCAACCCAGTTGTCGAAGCAGGGCACCGCGTGCTGCGCGGGCTTCCCGCTCCCAGTCCTCCAGAGGTCGCTTCTGGAAGAGCTGCAGTGCATCTGCAATTGCGTCGACGGACGGGTCGTCCTGGATCCTGACCCCTGCAATTCCCATCTCGAACAGATCCGCTAAACCGCCGGCTTCGCTTGCGATGACCGGCCGCGCGCTCAGGCCTGCAAGGACAGCGACACCGCTTTGCGAATTGAAATCTCGATAGGGAAGCAGGACGGCATCGACCTCTGCGATGATCGATGAAATCTCCTCTTCCGGAACGAAACGCACATCGACTTCAGTGCCCGTCGGATCGCATTTCGCCAGCTCCAGACATTCGGCCGTGTAGGCCGCGGGACCGCTTGATCCAACAACCAGGAGCTGTAGTTGTCCGCCTCCGCGGCGATATTGCTGAACGGCAAGAATCGATTCCTTGACGAGCTTATTCGGCCGTATGAAGCCGAACACGAGAATTTTTCCATTCCTTGGCAGCGGACTGGGCGCGCCCAAATCATAGGCACCATGTGGGATGACCGTCACGCGCCCAGGAGCCAGGCGATATTCTTTGAGCAAAACGTTCCGTGACGCGTTCGACAAACACACGATATGAGTCGCCAGTGAAAAATCGAGCTTATAGGCCAATCGCTCCAGGAACCGCGCCCAACTTGGGAGCACCCACATATGTGGCATTGGATCATGCACCACAAGGACAAGGCGCTGGCCCCACAAGCGTACCAAGAGAGAGACGGGCAGCTCGAAGCCAGCATGCCCAACGAAGTTGAAGAGATAAACCTGCTCCTTCCCTCGAGCTCTCCAGAGTTCCCGAATATTCGCAGCGAGACGCTTGAGCGTAGCCATTCGCCTCTTGAACAAGCTCGCATCAGCTGACTCGACCCGCGGCGTCTGCCGTCTGTCGATCCCTTTGCCGATAGCCTCCTTCGAGGGTGGGAGCATTGGAGGCGCGATGAGGGTCACCCGGAGACCTGCTTTCGCGATAGAACTCGCAAGTTCGTGCGTGAACCACCCGCTTCCGCCTCTCCAAGAATTCGACAGAATGCATACCTCGGTCCCTCCAGGGCTGCCTGTTTCCATCCTCGGTCTATCCTCGACGCTGTTCTTCTTGGAGATTGCGGTGGTCAGCCTATGATTTCGGAAAGGGTAAAGCGTTCGCATGGCAGCGATCAAAACTCCAAGATGCTGTCGAGAGTCTGTCGCGCCAGCCGATGAATGATCCGTCAAAAGCCTCCCGCATCAAACTACCCATTAGGTATGAAATACGAAAGTTTATCACAGACACAGCACAATCTTCCTGCACGCGGAGCCAAGAACGATTCTGCTTCTGGCGTTCTGAACAAAAAGCCTTTTTGTTCCCCAGGTCTGCATGTCGCGGAGACGAAATCGAAAGGGCTGGCGACGATGCGGCGTGGCAGCGATCCTGTTCAACGGCCGATACATCATGTCGACGGTCATCCTGCGGATCGTGCCTAGAGCATCGGACGCACATTTGGGTCCGATGCTCCCTTCTTAGATCAGCGCATCGTCGCGATCGGAACCGAAGGGCCACGTCCATGAAAACCGGGTCCGCTTCATCGCATGATGCGCTCGGCGATCGCAATCTCTGGTCAGCAGGCGCGATTCCAGGTCTCACCTCGAAACGCCGCCGCCATGCTCCATTCGGCCGAAACGGTAAAAGCCAGTTCTCGAAGCTATTTTGCAAGGAGACCAACCATATTTCCGACCTTGACGGTATTCCTTGGCGAAAAACCATCGATGAGTTGGTGCTCCTGACGGCGGAACGGCCTTGACAGAAGGAGTGTCAGCATGAATGTCACGCCGGCCAATAAACTCAGGCAAATCCTTCCGAATTCATCAAGGCCGAACCGCCAAATGAGTGCCTCCGTCGCAAGAATTAGGATGATGGCAGGTGCAATTACCACGTTGAGGCGGGCGACATCAAAGATCTTTGCAGCCCCGCGCGCTCTCAATGCATAGATCATTATCGCAAGCTTCGCGGCTGTATCGGCGCAGGGCCAGATCAACAGTGCTGCCGGACCCAGGGACGAGCTGGTGAGATATACAAGCACAAGGGAGAGCAAACTGATTGGCAGCATCGCGACGAAAGTCACATGGACCTGGAGAATGCTGCCCAATATCTCCGCCGCCCTGAAATAGCTCGTTCCAAGCGACTGCACCAGCAGGATGGGCAGAATGAACCCATAAGGAGCGAAATCCGGCTTTCCCAATGTGGTTATGAGCAAGGGCCCAAGAGGAGCAGCAACCACGATGGCGCCCATGACGATGATGGTCTCCAACTTGATCAAAACGCTCAGGGTCGTCTCCGCCGCCGGCCGATCCCCATTGACGATGATTTTCCCAACGAGGAGAGGCTCGACGATAGGAGATAGCAGATGGACCGGAAGCCCGCGCAACGCCGAGGATGCCAAGGCCTGCACGAACGATATTGCAGCGAGTGGGGCCGGAGGCAGACCAGTAGCGCTCACCAAGCGCACGGAGAACGGGCTGGCGGCGAGCCACGACAAAGCCGATATATATATGCTGATCGAGAACTTGAGCTGCTGACCAAAGGACGGGATCAGACTGCGGTCAGCTGGGTTGAAGTCCGCCCTGACAGAATTCTTGTTCTTGATGAACAGGATCAGGATAACGATAAAAATTTGTGCGGCTGAGGTGCTCCCCCAGACAAACATGACGTCGTCCGGATGGAGCCGGCCAAATCCCGCAATGAACAAACATATACAGGATCTGGATGCTACTTCGAGAAATGCGGTGACAGCCCAAGCACGATAGGCTTTCAGAGCTTGCGCGAGAGCCTCGATATCCAGCTGGAAGGACAGGATAAGGATCCAGATGATCAGTATGCGCTGATCGGGTGAATGCCCGCTCCACAGCGTCGGAATGTCGAGCACTCCAAGCTGCAACATAGAACCAATGATGATCCCCAGGCCGATCGCCTTGAGGAAAAGGTAGAAGGCAAGCGTGCGAACCAAGTCGGGACCCGCACCATAGGCAATGACAAGAGGAAGGAAGCGGGACAGAGAGCGCGCAATCCCCAGGCCCGAAAGAGTTCCGACTACAACAGAAATGGCTAATGCGACTGAATACGAAGCGTATTCGCCCGTCATCATCGCCTTGGCCACAAGGATCTGGAATCCAATGCCTAGAAAGAGGCTCCCCAATCGCGTTACGGCAGCCAACGCGACTCCACCTGACCGGCCGGATGTCGAGCTCATGCCATGTCCCCGGATCACGAGATACCTATCCTGCTGACGTCAACCCGGAAGACCGCGAAACCCACATTGTGGAAACCTACGGCGACGAAGCCGAGCTGGATCTTCATGAAGCGGGCGAGCCTGCACCACGTGTGTGATTCACGCCTCATGTATGAACTTCCCGAATCCCGAGAAAGCATGCGAACAATCGACCTACGTGGTGCAACGTTTCTTGTATGCTACCCTCATGCGAACAGGGTAGAAATAGCCTATCCGTATATCTCAAGGGTTGCTCCGGAATTTCAGGGGGTAGACGACGAGCTACTACCAGAGATCGGGTCTCTCCGGGCACTTGGGAGTTCCCTCAGAATGCTTCATGCCTCCTCAATATCTGAATCGCCGTCATGACGATGATCTTCAAGTCGAGCATCACCGTCCAATGTTTTACATACCAAAGATCCAGCTCGACGCGGCGTTTCATCTGACCGAGTTCGGGAGTCTCGCCCCGAGCGCCGTTGACCTGAGCCCAGCCCGTTATGCCAGGCTTCACTAGCTGCCGGGCAGTGTAATCCCCAATCAGTTGCGAGTAATAATTGTCATGCGCAAGTGCGTGGGGACGAGGCCCGACGAGAGACATTTCACCCCGAAGTACATTCACGAGTTGAGGGAGTTCATCGATGCTGGAGCTCCGGAGCCAGCGGCCCGTTCTTGTGACGCGGCTGTCTCCACGCGTTGCCTGCTGTACCACGTCCCCATCCTCGAGAACGGACATCGTCCGGAATTTGATGATTCTGAAAGGTTTTCCATGTAACCCTCGCCGCGTCTGCCAGAAGAACACCGGCCCCGGTGTGTCGATCTTGACCATAAGAGCAACAGTAAGGAAGAGCGGGAGGAGAAGCAGCAGCGCACATGTCGAAACGATGAGATCGATCACCCTCTTTGCTACCGAGGCATAACTGCGCCATCCGACGGAACTGCGCGGCCTATGGGGTGCAGGATCGCCATGAAGGAGGAGTTGCTTAGCAGGTGCATTCATGACGTGATTCTTCCGGTTGTATGGAGTGGTCTTTGACGATCTTTCCGTGAAAAGCCGCCTCCAATAGCGAGATGTCCGCCGCTTCGATTTCGTGGCCGCTCGCCATACCTGTGCACTTTGAGTGGAGGAGATTGTAGCCAGTCACGTGTCCAGCTTGTTTATGAGACTTAGTCTGTCATGCCATAAGGCAGCATTGCGCCCTCCTAAACTGCGCAACCAAGACATTGTTATAATCTGTAGTATAAAGATACCCATGCCTACGCCGAGACTTATTTTGGAGAGTTTCCGTATACATAAGGGTTATAGGGCTCAATCAGCGGTGGTTCCCGCGCACTTCGGACAGGGATGTCGGACCACCAGATCGCGATAAAAGCCGGCGGAGCGTATTTCGTCCACTCACGTATCCTCCCAAAGGAGGCGAAGCAGTTTCAAGGAGTGCTCCACCGCATGTCCTGGATCCCCCCCTCTGAGATGGTTCCCCGAAGCAGCCTTCTCAGGGACGTCTGTTCATATCACCCTGAGGGCTCAACTTTTGGGTTACCGCGTGAGGGTGTTCAGAGCCTGGTCCATCTTGGCGCATTGGAAAAGATGATGGGTAGCTCCCAGCAACGGATACACAGGCCCATGTCCGATCCCCTCGATGCTCGCCATGGGATACGGCGACGCATCGACCGAGCATACGGCTACGCAAACTCTATTCTTGCCTTGATTGTATCGCTCGGGCGCGACCTTACCCGGACATCAATCCGCGAGGTCGATGTCAACTGATTGAATTGCGGCGAGAACGGTACCGTGGACAGGGAAATGCTCTCTGTGCGGGCAGGAGGGCCGGAGAATATGATCCGACCAAGGACGCTCCCTCTCCGTCTCAGCACGACCGTGCGATCACTCTTGAGTTCGGGAACCACGCTTGAATCCAGAAGATAGCTGATGCACGTGTCGACATGGTGGAAAGATCCCGTCAACCGATCAACGATCTCGATGGCTTCGCCGTCGTAGGAAACTCGCCGTCGATGGACGGCGCCATAACGTCTCACGTATCCGTCGTGTTCCCCTTCGACTTCCCAGGCCGTTCCTGAACGGGTCGAGCAGTTGATACGGCCCATGGCCTTCCTCTTCCAGTTGAACGCACCTGCCATTTCACTCTGACTATCCAGTCCGACTTGAAGAGTGCTGTGAGATCCTGTTGCCCTGAACACATCCCTGAAAGGACCGATAGAGTAATACAAATATGTGCCGCAATCTGCGAGGACCGGATCACCATCGACAGAAAGCCAAAGCGCCAATGCATCGGCATGACCGTGCGCGGCAATGGTTCCGAACCCTAATGGACCATGGTCGAAGACAAGATGAATATGGCGCCGTGAAGAGCTTTCCTGGTACGTTGTGTACCCCCCGTCTACGAATGTCGCCAAGCCTGTTTCCGGAAGGCGGCATGCATTGCTGCTCCCGAAGATGAGGTCGCGGAGATGCGCATCGTGTGGTGGCGGGACCTCCTTGCTTTCGGAAAGTCCCAAGACTGCGGCGATGATAGATGAAACATACCTTGGTTCACGCCCAAGTGGCCCTGAAACGACGCGGGTTTCATCATTATCGCCAATATTCGGAGAGATCCCTTTCTCGTTCAGAAAGCGGCGCAGTGCCGTTGCCGGCTTTACCAGCAAGGCTGGGTTCAGTTGCATGGCCTCAGGCGCATCTTTTAGTACGAGAGCCGCGAATGCGAGCATTTCAAGCGTGAACGCTGTGTACGACGGAGATTGCTCGACCCCAATTCCATCGACGAAAAACTGTGTCTGCACCGCATCCTGAAGGATCGTGACCGCTGCGCGATAGCGTTGCGACGATTCCGGCAGGTCGGGTGTAAGTTGAGCGGCTAGGAGGAGGCCCAGACCTTCCGCGACGCGATGATTGTTCGCAGAGGAGAAAAGGGACGGATTGCGCTGAAGCCAGAACCCATGTGCCGCGACGAACGTGCGGATCTGACGCCTTTGATCAGGCGTCAAGTACTCGCCGATGCAGGCAACGATAATGGCAATCGAGACCATACGCAGGCCCAACTCAATCCCGGATGACCAGTTGACCCCACGGAATGGTGGATTTGCCTGCATCCATGAGGTGATGACCTTCATGATCCAGGCAACGTCGCTCCGGTCACCTCGAATGCGGGCGAGCATCGCGACCGGATGAAGCATTTGGAGCCGGTTCAACTCCCATACAAACTTGACGTCGCTATGCTCTGAAGCGCTTCGATAATTGATATCGAAGCAGAACGTTTCCTTCCCTGGCCATTGCTTCTTGGTGACTGGATCCTGCAGCCATAGATCGGGACTGAGAGTTGTCAGCGCGTCTGAAGGCCACTCCACCCCCAGCAAGGTCACACCCCGTGCTCGAACATTCTCGACCTCACGAGTCAGGAGGTCGAGATGATCCGCGCTGATCGGTGACGCAAGTGCCCCCATCAGGTTCCGGTTTGCTACGAGATCGCCGTCGGGTGCGTCGAATCTACGCCATCCGAAGCGCTTGAATCTCCATCCAAAGCGTCGTCCCTGCTCCGAGACCCGATGAAGCACTTCAGGAGGGGACATCGAACTGGCACGCTGCCAATACCAATAGTAGATGCCGGCTCGCAGTTTCAGACTCTTGTAGATCTTGTTCATTGCAGGACGCCGGAAAGTTCTCTCTCGATGCTCTATTGGATCAACAGTCCCGCACGGCGGATAGCGATTGATACGCGTGCAGGAGTTTAGGTGCTTCGTGCGGCCAAGAAAGCTCCTGGCTCACACGTCGCCTCCCCTCTGCGGCCATCGTGGCTCTCCGGCCGGGATCATCGAGAAGCTCCAGTATTTTGTCGCCAAAGTCTTTATGATCGGTGTTGCGCGCGTAAAGCGAGGCATTCTGAGCAGACACCCGCCCTTCAGTAAGATCATACTGCACAATCGGGCGGCCGAGTGCCATGTACTCCATGATCTTGTTCATCGTCGACTTATCGTTCATCTGGTTCGGACGATCGGGATTTACACAGACCTCGGCCGTGGACAACACCGTAAAGAGCGTCTTGTCGTCGACTCTTCCGGGAAACTCCAACCATTCAGTAAGACCCATATCCACCGCCTGCTGGATTGTAGCGCTCAGTGAGGGACCGGATCCCATGATGACGAACTGCACATCCTTGCGGCCACGCGTATTTACGATGTAATCGACGGAAGCAAGAAGAAGGTCCATGCCTTCCTGCTCGCCGATCACGCCGATATATGCGACGAGATAAGGCTTCCCCTTTTTCCAACGGGAATCGGGCGGAAGCTCCTTGATTCGACTAAGATTAGGGCCCGACCGAACCGTGAAAACCCGTTCCGGTCTCATCATCCCTCTTTGTATCGCAACGCGCCGGAAGGAATCGTTGGTAGCAATCGAGATATCGGCGATCCCGAATGTCAGCCGCTCTAGCCAAACCAGCACGCGCCAGAGAAGCCCCCGGCGCCCAAACTTTGCTTCGAAAAGTTCGGGATTGAGATCATGGTGGTCGAAAACGAATTTCACACCGAACAGGAATTTCCAGAATGCCCCTACGAGAAAGATCAGATCCGGAGGATTGCAAGCATGAATAATGTCGAAGCCGCGTTCTCGATATATTTTGGCTGACATCGTAAACTGCCAGAACAACGCGTTGGCATACTCCCAAATGTACCCGAGCTTTCTTGAGGCCTCTGGAAGCGGGTGCCGGTAGATATGGATGCCTTCCAGAACCTCATGTTTAGCAGAGTAGTTATCGCGCTGAGGGCAGATTACGGATACCTCGTAGCCTGCCGCCTGGAGCGTCGTCGCCTCGGACCACACTCTTCGATCAAAGGGAACCGGCAGATTCTCCACGATAAACAGCACACGGTTAGCTGTCTTGGAGCGGCTCCTTTGAACGAGCACTCCACTTGTCGACGTCATTGCTGCGTCTCCTGCTGCTCCTTGCCAGGAATTGTGGGGTTGATGTGGTGGGAGGTTTTCAGCATCGAGCACGATGTTATCGCATGGCGTTTGTCGAAACCTCGCGAAGCTAAAGCGAAACTCTTTGGCGGGACAGACCTATTCTGCCGCTTTTAGACGCTTTACGCGGCAAGTTCGAGTTACCGCCGAAGCAACAGTCGAGAACCTGCTCACATTTCGGTGTAGACCTTTGGTCGAGGCAGGTCTGGTCATCACAATGGTTCGATCGATTTTTCCGGACCAGATCATATAGGTCGCCCATGGAAGATGAGAGTTCTGCGCACATCTACAGCATCAGATTGACCGGTTCCATGGATGCGCACGCGTCGTCGTGCACTCGCCCCTCCAAACGGAACAAGCAATTGTCTATGCAAATGCCGTATATTAATATGATGTCTCGCAGGGAGACAAAATCAAGAAAGCGTCGTATGCGTCTACTTTAGCAATACGACTCCTCCTATCCGAAATAGGTACTCATAAAGTATAGATAAAAGCGCCTGGCATAGTCCCTCCACGGAAAGCGAAGCAAGTCATGTGCGGAATATTTGGTTGGTGCACCCGTCCAGCTCTGGGACCTCACCACGGTTTCATAAACGACGTTCATGCTGCTCTTGAGCATCGAGGGCCTGACTCGCTGGGGCATTACTTCCATGAGAATAGCGACTGGCATATCGGCCTTGCCCATACTCGGCTTGCGATTATCGAGTGCTCGGAAGCGGGAAGTCAGCCTATGGCTCTTCAGCCGGGCCGGGTTCTCTCATTCAACGGCGAGATCTATAATTATATCGAGCTTAGAAATGAGCTTCCGCACATAAATTTTCGCGGAGGTTCCGATACGGAGGTCTTGTGGCACCTTCTGAATCAATTCGGAACAGATGCATTGTCCCGCTTGCGTGGAATGTTTTCGTTCGCCTTCTGGGACCAGGAAAAATCAGAGCTCTTACTGGCGAGAGATCATTTTGGGAAGAAGCCTCTGTTCTATAGCGAACTCCCGGACGGCGGAATTGTATTCGGGTCTGAGATTGCGGCATTGCTCCGATATCCGGGCATCCAGCGCGAGATAGATGCGGACTCCACCTCCGAGTACTTTCGCTACCGGTATGTCCCGGGTCCTAACACATTTTTCAAAGGCATTAAGAAGCTTCCGCCGGGCTCCTTTGCCCGATGGCGCAACGGGAAGCTCAGCATAACCAGGTTCTACACTCCCCCATTTCAAACGGCCAAAGACCGGGAGATTTCCATCGAGGAGGCGGATGAGAGATTTCGGAGCACCTTTGAAACAGCCGTGAAAATACGCCTCAGGTCTGACGCTCCCTACGGGGTGTTCCTCTCTGGCGGCATCGACTCTGCCGCCGTCCTTTCCGAGGTCTCCCGGGCCGTCACGCGCCCTGTAAGGACATTCACCGCCGTGTTTTCAGGCTCGAACCTATCGGAACTGTCTGCCGCCCGGGAAACGGCCCAGTTCTATGGATCCGAGCATAACGAGCACGTCATCGAATCGGGCGATATTTCGGATCATCTGGTTTCTGCGACGAGGTTCCGAGGAGCTCCGGTATCCGAACCCTCCGATATTCCGATTTACCTTCTGTCGCGGATGGCCTCTCGCACAGTAAAGATGGTTCTGACCGGGGAAGGAAGCGATGAGCTCTTGGGCGGCTATCCCAAGCATAGAGCCGAGCCTTATGTGAAGGCGTTGCAAGGGCTGCTGCCGGCAGCTCTGGATCCTTTTCTCGCTGCGCTTGTACAGATGACGCCATACAAGAACCGCGGGCGTATCTCCGTTCTCGCGCGAGCACTTTCGCACCGGGACCCCATGCAGCAGCTCCCGAGCTGGTTCGGCGCTCTCAGTAGCGATGAGTGTCGGATCATGATCAACGCGCCGGACCGTCGAAGCAGTTCCGACTTTCCGTTTTCGGCTCAAACATCTCGACTCAAGCGCCACTTGTTCTTCGATCAGACATCATGGTTGCCGGACAACCTCCTTGAAAGGGGCGACAGGATGATGATGGCCCATTCTATCGAGGGGCGAATGCCCTTCATGGATGTTGAGCTCGCCCGGTGCGTGGCCGATCTCCCTACCCATCATTTCATCAGCGCAGGTCAGGGGAAGCGGATCCTGAGGCGGGCTTTGGGACAGAGACTGCCCCCGGCAGTCCTCGATCGGCGGAAGATTGGATTCAAGGTCCCTGTCGATGAATGGTTTCGAGGCCCCCTCAAGAGCCTGGTCCATGACACGCTGTGTTCGCCGACAGCCGTAACGCGTCCCTTCTATAAACGAGGTCACGTGGCAAAGATCGTTGATGAGCATGAGAAGCGGCGGCGAAACCACGAGAAGCTTCTGTGGACGATGTTGACGCTCGAGATCTTCTGCCGGGAATATCAGATGGCTATCTAGCCGTCCGGTATTGAAAGAATCGTTGTCGATGCGATGGACGTTCTGAGCTGTCCTTGATTTGTCACCAGAATATGAAGACCGACCCGACCGAAAGGGAAGAAGATGGCAAGCCTTTTGTTCTCGACCGGGTTTGAAGGCCCGGTGTTCCTGGCCCCGATGCAGGTGAACAGCAACACCGAGGCCCTGCAGGGCCTGCAGAACACTGGCAATGTCTGGGGCCGGGCCCCGACCATCCAGATGCTCTCCGGCGCCGGCAACTACAACAGCGTGTTCTCCATCGCCATTACCACCACCACCGGCCATGACGGCAACCAGACCCGTGCCCTGCATCTCGACGTCAACTCGCGTCCAGCCGACTACACCCAATCGCCGCTGCTGTTCCAGCCCACCTCCGAGCCCGGCGACTTCTACATGAGCGCCTGGATGAAGCTGCCCGCCAATCTCTGGTCCAAGCTCGGCGCCGGCGGCTGGACGGCGCCCCTGCCCGAATGGAAGACCGCCGGCGACTTCCGCGTGGTCAACACCATCACGGCAATGGACAACGGTCAGCTCGCCTGGAACATGGTGTGGGACACCAACGCCAACGGCAACGTGCCGCTGCAGACCTTCTGGCGCGGCGTCAATACCAACGTTCCCGTGCCGCAGGGCGAGTGGTTCAAGGTCGAGTTCTTCTCGCACCGCGGCAAAACCGACGGCGAGACCTGGCTGAAGATCAACGGCGAGACCGTGCTCGACCACACCGGCGACAACATCGGCGTCAACAACGCTCCGATCAACCGCATCTTTCTGGGCAATCCTTACTCCAACAACCCCATCGATGTCTGGCTCGATGACGTCCAGATCTGGGACGGCGTCCCCTCCGGAAAAACGGGCACCCCAGCTCCGACACCACACTCGACCAACACGGCCGACACGCAGGTGCCAAAACCCGTGCGCTGATCTTCGTACGGAGCGATCACAGTCAAGTTTGCAGCTTCATGCTTCACTGGATCCAGGGAAGATCTCGGATCGGATCGGCGCGCGATAGTGCTGGGATTTGCCGAATATGTCAGCTACAGCATCGGACGCAAAAGTGGGAACCGGTTTTGCGTGAAAAGATGCTCAAGGCCATAGACTTATAGCGTCGGACGTGAGTTCGATTTCACGTCCGATGCTGTTGAGCATCGGACGCGGGAAGTGGATCTGCACTTTTAGGTCCGATGCCCCCTTCTTGGAAAGACCGCATCGTTCTTGCTGAAAACCGGGGCCTCTTCTTTCGCACGATGCGCTGACGCATATCACTTCATACGCTCCCGATGCGCGATGAGTGTTGTGAGCGTCACTCCGAGAAAGGCCCCCAACGCCTTCAACAGGCCATCGGAAAGACGGCCATGGCGACCCGGGACATAATTTTGAGCGATCTCAAGGAAAGCGGTCAGCCCAATAAGGGAAATCAGGATCGCGTAACGGTGCTTCGGGTAGGCGTAGCAAAATGCCGCCCCAATGAGCGCGAACGCCCCAAGGCGCTCCAGACTAACGGGCGCCTGTGTCACGGGTCGCATCCCGATCGGAGAGAGAGTAACGACTCCAACAGCGCCAAGAAGCAGCCAAGCCGCTGCACGAGAGACATTCTGAGGCGGCATCTTGATCCGCTTGGCCAGTTTCCAGGTATTCATACGTGTTTTGCACCACAATGGTAATGAATGACGATGCTACAGAATGCTACGCGGTTCGATGTGCCGAAGTCTCTCCCTTTATGCTGTTTCTATAGAATCGATCCGGGCGGTTCACTGATGACCCCCATATGGGGTCGCTTACTATAGAAAGCCGCCCCTTCTCCCCGAATTCGATACCTTGCTACCACTATCGGCTAGGCCTGCTCACGAAGCCGATATCGTAGAATTTGGTCCAAGAGGTGGACAATCAAATTGCGATCTTCACATTGTGAACCGAAGCATCCCCTCATTGAGGCCCATCATCGTATCGCCGGGACGGGAAGCACTCCCCATCCCGCGCGGACAGTACCTGCCCCCCTAAGCTTAGCTTTGTACCCTCGCCATCTTATCGAATAGCCAAGAGCAATAGCGTATCCGCGTCTGCCTTTGCTCATATCTTTCGATGTAGAGTGTACATACATCCAAATATCCGGGAGTCCTTGCTTGCTTCCGCTGTACCTTGAATGTTTCATTGGGAAGCTTCGCATGAATGACGATACCGTTCACTAGGATGGACTGCATTCGCGCATACCAGCATCCCCTAATAGACGGGATCCATCTATGACTTTGGCTGCAGACCCTAGGTCCGGGACCGCGATGCGGGTCTTCGAGAATGACGGCTTAGAGGTGATAGCCTGCATGCTCGATGAAAGACCCGAATTCGTCCGCGAGATGGGCACTTGCCTGACCGAGGACGAACGCCGGCGCGCAAATAACCTGACATGGGAACGAGATCGTCGCCGGTTCGTGGTTACCCGAGGGCGGTTGCGCCACTTCCTCGGTTCCAGATTGGGGATTCCGCCGTCAGATATCGAATTGGAGTATGGTCCCCATGGCAAGCCTCGCCTCTCGCGCCGCATGCCAGCGCAGGGATTGCACTTTGGAGTCTCCCGATCCGGCGATCTCGCCGTCATTGCCCTCTCGGATGCACGAGAGGTGGGAGTGGACATCGAAGAGGTACGTCCTGTCGCCGAAGCAGACGATATCGCAGCTCTCTGCTTTTCCGTGGCTGAGCAAGAATCCTATCATACTCTTCCTCCAGGGGAACGTCCGGATGGCTTCATGCGGCGTTGGACTCGCCTCGAAGCCATATCCAAAGCCCTGGGGTGCGGTCTGGGGGATCCGATCCCCCCCGGTGTCCGGGACTGGTCTCTCCACACTTTCATTCCGAAAGTGGGCTACATCGGGACCGTGGTCGTCCAGAGTTGAAGTGCCCGCGATGACATCCTTCGCCTATACATCGACGCCGATGAACGGAAGCTCAGGCTCTTCCATCCAGAAACATGCACGTTCATCCAAACCGCAGGTGTTTTCCATTCCCACCATAAATCGAGCGCGCCGGATGGCTCCAGCGCGACCATGGGGCGCCCGCACAAATCGGTCGTACCTGGATAAATGGCGCGCGAGAGTTTGCCGCGTCTCCGCTGTCAATCATGAAGGAGTGATGGGGACGCTCTCATGAACACGCACGTTCTGAAGATCCCGGACCTTCTCGCAGACTTCGCGAGCAAAGACATCACAGTCTGGGTGGACGGCGACCGCCTGCGTTGCAACGCGCCCGCGGGCGCGCTCACGCCGGAGTTTCGCGACCAGTTGCGGGACCGCAAAAGCGAGATCATCGCGTTCCTGAATATGGCCGCAGCGACGGTCCGGCAACAGCCCGCCATCGTGCCGCTCCAGCCCCACGGGACGCAGACACCCATCTATGCCGTGCCCGGGCACATCGGAGCCGTCATTTCGTTCTCCGATATCTCGAAGCATCTCGGTGATGATCAGCCATTCTTCGCGCTCGAACCGCCGGGCCTCGACGGGCGGACCGAGCCTATGGATCGCGTCGAGGACATCGCTGAGTACTTCGCCGACCAAATCCTCGCGTTCCAGCCGCAAGGCCCGTATGTCATTGCTGGCTATTGCTCCGGTGCCGCGACGGCCTACGAACTGGCACGGCTTCTTGATCAGCGCGGAGCGGACGTCCGATGCGCGGCCCTCTTCGGCCCTCTTCATCCCAGTACCTACCAGGCATTGCCCCGGCTGCTGTTCTTCTATGCCAGGCGCCAGGCTGGCGCGGTTGTCATGCACCTGCGACACCTGGCGAAGCTACCGTCGCTTGAAGCGCGCGTCCGATATATCACCGATCGCATTCGAAAGCGTCGCGAGGAAGCCAGATCGCTTCTGACCAAGGGTCCCAACCGCGAGGAGCCGGCAAAGGACGATGCGGTGCTCGAGCGTAGAGCTCGACTCAAGGATACGGCCATTACGGCCCTGCGGCGGTACATTCCCGCCCCATACCCTGGCCGTGTCTGCATATTCCTTCCAAACAAGGCCTGGGTTCGATCGGGCGCGGCGCCGCTCCGGTGGTTGCGGGCAGCACCTCATGCTGAGCTCTATTTCGGGCCCAAGGATTGCTACGGCCCCCATATGCTCCAGGAACCGGACGCGCCGGCCATTGCCGAGCTATATCGTTATTCTGCCCGAAAAGCCGCAGGAGGCATTTGAGTTGATCCCCACATTCCGAGACGGAGAGCGAGTCCTATGAATGAACTCCTGCCTTTGACCACAGAGAGCGTGCCTCTCGCTCACCTGCACGATCTCGATCATCAAGCATTGGTCGTCGAGTACAACGCCACAGCCGCGCCCTATCCGTCACATCAGACTGTTGTGGATCTCTTCCGCGCGCAAGCCACCCAGACCCCCAATGCCGAAGCAGTTCGGCTCGGGGTCGAAAGTCTGACATACCGGCAGCTGAATGAGCGTTCCAACCAGATGGCCGCCCGGTTGGTCTCGAACGGCGTAGAGCCTGGGCGGATCGTCGTCGTGTTCATGGAACACTCCATCGAGGTTCTCGTCGCGATTTTGGGCATCCTCAAAGCCGGCGCAGCCTACGTTCCGGTGGATGCAGCGACACCGAAGGGACGCCTTGCCACGATCCTGAAGGACATCGCCAATGGAATGGGAGGGCAGATCCCGATTGCGGTTACACAACCGAACCTGCAACCTGTCATTCCCCTTGGCCTTGCCAACCCGCTCGTGCTCGATGCGGATTTCCGGTCGATTTCGGGTGAGCCTGTGTCCGACCTGCCGTCTGCAGCCTCTCCGGACGGTCTCGCCTATATCATCTTCACCTCCGGATCGACGGGCACGCCCAAAGGCGTCATGATCGAGCATCGGAGTCTGGTGAATTACATCTGGTGGGCAGCCCGGATGTATAGCCCCGGCGAACGCCTCGCGTGGCCCTTGTTCTCATCCCTGGCCTTCGACCTGACCGTCACCACACTCTTTACCCCCCTCATCACCGGCGGTCGCATCGTGGTGTATCGCGGGGATCCCGGCGTGCAAAGCCTGGTCGTGTTCAAGGTCGTCGACGACAATGCCGTCGATATCGTGAAGCTGACGCCTGCGCATCTCGCGATGATCCGCGACCGCGATCTCAGCACCACGCGGCTGCGCAAGTTCATCGTCGGGGGCGAGGACTTCAAGACCGAATTGGCTCGCGATATCACGAAAGCCATTCCCCATCCGATCGAGATCTACAATGAATATGGCCCCACCGAAGCAACGGTAGGTTGCATGATCCATAGGTTCGATTTCGAACGGGATCAGTCGCCATCTGTACCGATCGGTGCTCCGGCGGCCAACGCCGGAATCTACGTCCTCGACGAGCGACATCGGCCAGTTCCCGCGGGGATTGTCGGCGAGATGTATATTTCCGGTGACGGTCTTGCGAAGGGCTATTTCAATCAACCTGCGATGACCGCTCAGCGGTTCCTGACGACGGCCGATCCCCGGGATCCGGTCTCGACGCTGCGCCTGTACAAGACAGGCGATCTTGCCCGTTGGAACTCGGAAAAGCGCTTGGACTTCCTCGGCCGTGCGGACCATCAAGTGCAGATTGGGGGTGCTCGCGTGGAGCTGGGCGAGATCGAGGCCCAACTCCTGAGGCATCCGCACATCCAGGAATGTGCGGTCACCCTCGCCACCACCACGGCGAAGAAACCACATACGCAACTGCGCTATTGCGAGCGATGCGGCCTCGCGTCCGACATGCCCGGCACAACCTACGACACGGCCGGTGTTTGCAATCTGTGTCGAGCCTTCGACACATATGTCGACAAGGCGCAAGGCTACTTCAAAACACCGGATGATCTTGAGGTTCTTATCAGGGAGATGCAGGAGAACCGGAAAGGTCCCTACGATTGCATCGTTCTTCTGAGCGGCGGTAAAGACAGCAGCTTCATGCTGAGCAAACTCTGCGCAATGGGAGTGAAGCCTCTCGTCTTCACGTTGGATAACGGATTCATCTCGGAAGAGGCCAAGACGAACATCAGAAGGCTAGTGAACACACTCGGCGTAGACCTCCATTGGGGGAGTACGCCGCATATGAATGAGATCTTCGTCGACAGCCTGAAGCGGTTCGCAAATGTCTGCAACGGGTGCTTCAAGACGATCTATACGCTTGCTACCAACCTCGCCCGCGAGAAGGGCATCAGGTATATCGTCACCGGCTTATCGCGAGGTCAATTCTTCGAGACGCGGCTGACCGAAGAAGTCTTCAAGCGCGATGACTACGCTCCAGAGCGCCTCGACGGGCTCGTCGTTGAGGCGCGCAAGGAATATCACCGCCGCGATGACGCAGTGTCGCGCTATCTCGACGTAGACATCTTCCGGAGTGACTCCGTCTTTGAAGAAGTGAAATTCATTGACTTCTATCGCTACTGGAGCGTTCCACTGGAGGATATGCTGGAATTCCTGAAGACGCAGGTTGGATGGAGCCGCCCCTCGGACACCGGACGCTCGACGAATTGCCTCATCAACGATCTGGGCATCTATGTTCACAAGAAGCAACGCGGATATCACAACTACTCCCTACCCTATAGCTGGGATGTGCGGCTGGGCCAGAAGACGCGCGATGAGGCCATTGACGAACTGAACGATGAGATAGACGTGCATCGTATCAAGGAGATCATGGCTGAAATCGGCTACGTCGAACCCGCCGCGACTGATGACGGCATCGCGCGTCTTGTCGCCTATTATGTCCCGTCGAAGAACGTGAGCGTGGCGGACCTGCGTGCTTATCTGACCGAACACTTACCCGAAGCTATGATGCCGACCCATTTCGTCAGCCTGGAGCGAATGCCGCTCACGACCAACGGCAAAATTGATCGCACGGCGCTTCCCGACCCGACTGCGGAGAACATTCAGACCGAGCAAGACTTCATGGCCCCGGAAACAGCGACAGAGAAGACGCTAGCCGCTCTGTGGTGTGACCTCCTTAAGGTCGATTCGATCGGTCGCAACGACAACTTCTTCAATCTGGGAGGGCACTCACTGCTGGTGATGCGAGCGGTATCTCGTCTACGGGAAACGTTCGGCGTCGATGTGCAGCTCCGCAATCTCTTCGAGCGCCCGACGGTGGCAGGACTGGCGGAGGTCATCGACGGTATGCTCTGGATGGCAGGGGCACGAGCTTCCTCGCCATCCCAGGGACCGAGAGAGGAAATCGAACTCTAAATATCGTACGGAACTGACGGGCCGCATGAGTGAAGAGTTGCCCTGGTTTCCAGCAAGAACGATGCGCTCTTCACGAGTGGAGAAAACGATGAGCGGAGCCGGGGGAGAAGCACGGGGTCTGAGGCTGCCCTGGGCGTCGGGGGAGTACGAGATCCTGCGACACCAGGTGCGGCGCTTCGCCGAACAGGAGATCAAACCTCATGCGGATCGCTGGGAAGAGGAAGGGTTCATACCCCGCCCTGTCCTGCGCCGCATGGGCGAACTTGGCTTCTTAGGCATTCGGTATCCAGAAGAATATGGTGGATCCGGGATGGATGCGATCGCATCCGCAATTTTTGCCGAGGAACTCGGGCGTTCGACGTATGGCGGCATCGGCATAGCGACGTTGGTGCATACCGACATGGCCTCCGTACACCTCTTCCATGATGGAACAAGGACGCAGCGGGAGCGCTGGATGCCCGGCATCGTTTCCGGTGAGGTGATCACGGCCGTTGCCATCACGGAACCGGATGCCGGCTCGGACGTGAAGGGTATCCGCACGCGAGCCCGCCGGGACGGAGGATCCTATGTTATCGACGGCGAGAAGGTCTATATAACGAACGGCGCCCATGCGGATCTCATCTTCGTCGCCGCCAAGACTGACCCATCGGCCGGGAGCAACGGAATCACGATGTTCATTGTCGAGAAGGACACGCCGGGGTTCCGGGTCGCCCGCGTGCTCGACAAGCACGGCTGGCGCTCGTCCGATACGGCGGAGCTCGTTTTCGACGGCTGTCGCATTCCCGCCGAAAATGTCCTCGGCGCAGAGGGGCAAGGCTTCTACTCAATTATGGGCAACTTCCAGAACGAGCGCCTCGTTCTCAGCGCCATGGCGATGGGGGCGGCTCAAGCCGCGATCGAACTGACGCTCGCCTGGCTGAAAACCCGCCGCATATACGGGGCAACCCTGTGGGATATGCAGGCCATCCGACAGCGTCTTGCGATGTTGTCCGCGAAGGTGGAGGCGAACCGCCAGTTCGTCTACGCCACGGCTTACCGCATGGCAGCGGACGAGGACTGCATGCGCGAGGTTTCGATGGTGAAAGCCGTTTGCGGGGAACTCGTCAATGAAGTCATGTATGCCTGCGTGCAGTTCCACGGTGGCATGGGCTTCATGCGCGAGAGCCCGATTGAACGCATGGCGCGCGATGCCCGCGTTCTGTCGATCGGCGGCGGCGCGACGGAGGTAATGCTGGACGTGGTCGCGTCGATGTCCTGACCTGCGTCGGATGGCGGTGACGGCGTCGACTTCCGTTCGTCCTCCGGGACGGGCATCGATTTCCGCGATCCCTAAACCCGCCCGATACGGTTAGAGGAATTTTTCGGTGAAATGGATCCGGTTCAACGTCAAAAATGCGACCGGGCTGAAGAAAAGGGATGATTCCACGCAAGTGGAAAGAGCATCGGATTCAGTCCCAAAAGTGGATTCCACTTTGGGGTCCGATGCTCTAGCGCGGCCCGCCGAGTCCGCACGATGCGCTAGAGCAAGTATTCTGACCGGATCAGAATGCTTTCTATATCTTTTAGATGAAGGATCGCTCTTCGCGAAGAAATGGCTCCCAGAGAGGGCCTCGAACCCCCACGCCTTTCGGCCGCGCGTCAACAGCACGCTGCGTCTTCCAATTCCGCCACCTGGGATTATACGTTGTCAGTACTCGATGAGCTGACGGACCATTCTGGAGAAAGCTCTGCATCTCCTTATGTCGCCATCCGCATAATTGTAGCTGAATCCTGCATAGACAGACCATATCTAGAAAGACGGAGTTATTGCGACCGCGAATTACTCCAAATGATCGTTGCCGTGCGCGGTGCCTGCAGGACGATCAACTGCCGTACGGCACCCACTTTCCGGCCGCCGGCTTTGTCATGGGAGATCGGATCCGAGGCAAGAGACTTGGGTCGTTAAGAGGCTTCGATGATTGCAGTCTCCGCACGCCATTGAATGATTGCATCCGACCCGAACAAGCGTAGTTCCTGTGGCGGCAGGGGTACAGAGAAAGCGCTACAGTATCAAATGTTGGAAGTGGACTTGCACTTGTGGGCTTCCGGGCGGACGGCAGCGTTGCACCTGCCGAGCGGCCTCTCGTCCAACGGGCTGTTGTGAAAACTGAGGTTTCGGGGGATGGCAAATGAACCCTTGCCACCCCCGCAGGCCGTCCCTCGATTGTCGCGACGTCCTGCTGCCGCTTTGGGCAGCTCTCTCCCTAAACCGTAGGCCTGGGTCACGGCCTGCCATTAACCGAGGTTAGTTTTGGGGCCCTACAGACGCCAGTCGGACAACACCTACGGATTGTTCCGCAAGCGTTCGGTTCGAACGAACGTCGACCTTCAACCAAGAAGCCTCGAATCCAGAAAGTCTCGAAAGGGTTACGTAAAAACCCGTCGTAATCCTACCCGTGCCACCACGCTTGTTAATCTAAGTTAATTCCGCCATCTCTTGGGTCCAAGCAGCAATAACAACAAGCAATAACAACAAGAGGAAATAATGCTTCACAGACCCCGTCAGACCTACCATAGGCACTCACTCAGCCTTACTGCCACCATGCGGGAGGTTACTCATACTCTCGGTGACATTGACTTCGCTGCCGAGCTTGAATTGGAAAATACCGAGGCGAGAGCGATCGACCCAGAGCTGAAAGCGTACATCAAGGACAGGATAAGGGTCGCTCATTGGGAGCGACGTCAGCCTTATCTCGACCTCCTTGAGACGTTGCGGTGGCAACAGCATCGCCGCCCCTTCGCATCATGAAGACGTCAAGGTTTCAATGACCAATCCTCAACCCGAGTCACTGAACAGCCCAGCTGCACGAAGCATATGGGCCGCCATGGATCGCATCCGAAATCACGCGGGAACCGGCAGGACTATCGTTAGAGGCACATAGTGGCGTGCATGAAAGCAGAACCTCAATCCACTCTTCTGATGCGCATAGCCTGGCTTGAGCGCGAGCTTGCGGCCTTGGAAGCAGAGATCGTACGAATTCAATGGATCAAGAGCTTGAACCGGGCCGACACGATGACCTTGCTCTTGGAGGGCGCGCGTACTTCCCAAGAGGCTTGTACTCTGAAAAGGGGCATTAGGCAGGCTTTGCTGTACGCCTTCAACATTCAATACCGGGAGGAACGACCATGATCGACAATCGTTACGAACTGGACTCTCTTATCAGAGCTTACGAGTCCGAGGCTCAGACGCACATTGCCTATGCGCGGCGGGCACATACCGAGTTTCAACGCTCCTTCCACGAGCGGCGAGCCACTGAGGCACTTCAGAAAGCCCAGAAATATCGTCAGGAATTGCAACATCCCTTTCATGACGGGTGAGTGTAGCACCGGAACGGCGGGTATCACCGACGGCTGTTCTCAAGCTCGGCCGATCGAAAGATGAGCATAGGTGGAAAAGTGAGGAACGTCTCGGGGTAGTCGGCGCGTTGTATTGCCGACGTCCAAGACAGCAAGGGGGACTCACGCAAGCGCCGCCATCGTTTCTGCTTTTGCGAGGTCCCGCCGCTGCGGCCGACGCCAGATTGCGTAATTCCGTTTCAGACACCAGATCAGTCCCTTATTATTGCCAGGGAGAGACAATGTCCGCCACCCAACGCTTCAGCCAGGCGCCGCCGGATAGGGCGAATGAGCTCTTTGAAAAGCTTCTTGCGACTTCCGATAGCGCAATCAAGACTCGTGAGCGTCTGTTCGCCAGCCTGAAGGAAGAACTGGAACTTTTGGCCTCCTTGCAGGAGGAATATCTGTTTCCTGTTCTCCGGCAGCACGGAATGCAGGAACTCGCGCGCGAGGCCAACAACGACAATGAGCAAACCAGTGCTCTCTTGGGCGATCTCGACACGATGCCGAAGAACAGCACCGAGTTTCTCGCCAAGGTCGGCGAGCTAAGACGCATTTTTCAACAACACATTCGGGACGACAGAAAAGAGCTGCTTCCAGCCGTGCTCAAGGTTCTGAGCAACGAAGAGGTCGAGGCCGTTGTCGAGAAAGTGGAGGATGATATGGCAAGTATCGATGAGGCAAAACGCGCAGAGGCCCGCCGATCGCGCGAGCAGGTTGCGACCGTTCAGCGGGTGACGGAAGATGTGGCCGACACGCTGCGGGCCAGTGTCGAAAGTGCCCAAACCTTGGCTCAAGCCCTGCAGGAGGCCATGGAGACCGGTTTCGGAGCGCTCTCCGAACTGACCCGTCACTCGACGGGCCATGGCCTGGTGCTCGCGGGGCACCACGACAACGGAGCGCTGGGCCTGAGCGAAGACGCAGCGCACAATTTGCGTGCGGTTGCTCAGTCAAGCACGGCACTCGCCCGAGGCCTGCAGGAGGTCTCTCGCGAGGTGGTCGACCGCAGTCAGAAGCGCCTGCAACGAAACCTTGATGGCCTGCAGGTATTGGCCCGCTCCCGGACGATGACGGACTTCGTTGAGGCGCACACGACGCTCCTTCGAGATAACCTGGAGCAGACGATGGAGAACAGCCGGCGTATCGCCGAGATCACGATCCAGATGGCTGAGGAGGCTACACGGGTCGTGACCATGCAGGCTGAAAAAACCGCTGAGCGGGTCGGTCGCGCAGCGTAAGCCTCTCGGTTCAAGAGAAACGCTCCCGGATCAGGGACTGGGAGCGTTGATCCAGAGCAGCCAGACATCGAGGGTGGGCTTCCGGATGCCTCATCTGCCGACTTAGCGCATCGCTCTTGCGAAAAACCGGGTCCACTTTTTCGCACGATGCGCTAGCAGGTGGTCAGCTTTGTCGATCCTGTGATTTTGCCTGTAAGCCTGCCATAACCGCGATCTGTACCAATTCAGGAAGGCTATGAGCGCCCAGCCGTTCCATGATGCGGGCCCGATGCGCTTCGACTGTCCGCGGGCTCAGCCCAAGATCTCGTGCGATGGTCTTGTTGGTGCCTCCGGCCAGCAATCCATCCAACACCTCCCGCTCCCGTACTGGCAGCGCTGTAATGAGCCCCTTGACCCGTTCGGTGGCCTGATCGCGCTCGGCCCGCTCACGGATAGTCGTCTGAGCGGAGGCGAGCGCCTCCAGAAGCTGCCCGGGCCGATACGGCACGTCGAGATAATCCGCTGCGCCCGCCTTCATCGCCTGGACCCCAACCGTAACATCCCCAAGCGCCTCGCCGATCACGATCACGGGCAGGCCGCTACGTCGAGCCTTCAACTCTTTCGGGATCAGCAAGTCGCCAGCCTCGGGATTGCGGATATCGAGCACCACGCAGCCGGGCACCAACACTGGCGCGATCTCCAGGAAAGATTGAGCCGAGGCAAACGCCTTCACCACATAGCCGGCTTCCTGGAGCAGCAGGCACAGATCCCGGCGGGACGCGTGGTCGCAATCGACCACGTAGACCGCGGTCCCATCATGAAGCGTAACGTCCTTGGCGATGCCGCCGATCCGCCGGATCCTCCCTTGCTCATCAAGGATCGGGAAGCTGGTGGAGTGAATGTGACGCATGCTCCCGTCCGGCCGAACGATGCGGTACTCGTAAACGACGGTTTCGCCCTTCATGACACGTTCGGTGGTCTGGATCGCACGCGCTCGATCCTCTGGATGGGCAGTCTCGGCCCATTGGTCACGGTACTGGAAATTCTCCGGAGACTGGCCCCAGATCCGCTCCACGGCCGGGCTGATGTACTCGATCCGTAAGGTTTGGGCATTCAGGATCCAGAGCATGTCGGTCGAGTGCTCGGCAAACTGCCGGAAGCGCTCCTCGCTCTCCCGAAGGGCCGTTTCGGCCCGCGCTCTGAGGATCGAAGTCCAGGTGCGCTCGGCCACCTCCTGCACCAGCGTCACCTCATCGTCGCGCCAATGACGAAGCTGGGCCTGATGGACGTAGAGGGCCGCGACGAGGCGATTGTCCCGAAGGAGCGGCGCGATGATGCTGGCACGCTTGCCGGCGCGGAGGAACGCACCGGCAGAACCCTCCTCCGCCGTGCGTGCGTCCGTCAAGGCATCATCGATCTGCACCGTATGCCCAGCCTTCAATTCATCCTCGAGGAGCGTTCCGAAGTCACGGACCAGGTATCGTCCCGCAAAGGTCGGGGCTTCTCCCTCGCTCCATTCGCGCTCGACGGTGAAGAACTCACCGGATTCGCTGAACTCGGCATATCCAACGCGACTTGCCTTCAGATGCCGACCGAGCATTGCGGCGGCCGTGACCGTGACATCTCGCACCTCGGCTATGCCGCGCAAGCGGGTGCTCAGGTCGATCAGGAACCGGAGCCGCTGCTCTCCAAGGACCCGCTCCGTGGTCTCATGGACAATGATGAGAACGCCCCCCACATCGCCAGTCTCGATCGTAACCGGGCTGAACGAGGCATTCCACCATGTCGCCTCAGGATAACCCTTGCGCTGCACAATCCAGACAGGCACGTCGGGGATGTATATCGCTTCGCCGCGATACGCGCGCGCGACAAGCAGCGAGGCGACATCCCAGATTTCGGCCCAGGCTTTCGGTAGGGGCTGTCCAAGTGCCTCTGGTCTGATGCCTCGCAACGGAAGACAGGCGTCATTGTAGAAGGTGGTCAGTTCCGCCCCCCAGAGCAGATAGGTGGGCATCTTGGATCGGAGCAGGTTGCCGAGCGTGATTCGGAGTGAGGGTGGCCAAGTCTCGATCGGGCCGAGCGGGGAGGATGACCAGTCATAGGCCTGGATACGGGCGCCCATGGTGCCGTCACTCGTCAGGAGCTGCATGGTGTTCAAGCCGCGAACCTCCTTCCTCAGGTGACTATGCCCGGTCAATCTTGTCCATATCGCATTGCCACTTTTGCATCCGAAATATATGCCTTGCTCGTCGGACGCGGGAGATCGCGTTCAGGATGCGTCGCCGATCAACCCAGCCCCGGTTGAGTCCGTATTCCTACGTCGTAGTGTCCCGACATGACGGATTGAATATTCCTGGCTATCTAGAGCTCCCGACCCTGTGAGTTTTGCCCCTTCGGGCCGGACCCTGAAGCGCCCCTTACGACAACGGGCGCTTTCTTTTTACGATCCCAGGAACACTACGAGCGAGCCGACCCTGTCGATCATTCCCGACCGGGTGAGGCTTTGAAGGAAATGCGGGAGGCCTCACTCCTCATTCGCCTCAGATCGAGTTTGCCTGTATTTGAAGGCCCGACCTTCCATCATTCAACTCGTTTCTCACCAAGATGACATCCGACCTCTTCTCGAAAGCCCAGGAACGGCGTCCTAAGCCCCTCGCCGCCGAGATTCGCCCGCACACACTCGATGAGCTTATCGGACAGCGGCACATCCTTGGTCCAAACGGGCCGTTGCGCCGACGCGTCCAGGCAGGACGTCTCGGAACGGTCATCCTCTTCGGCCCGCCAGGGGTTGGAAAGACGACGATCGCCCGAGCAATCGGGCAGGAAATGCGGAAGGAGTTCCGCTCCCTTCACCCGGCCAGCAGCAACGTCTCCGACATCAAGGCGGTGGCTCAGGAAGCTCGTGCCAAGGACGTCCTGGTCTTCATCGACGAGATCCATCGATTCAGCAGTGCGCAACAGGACTATCTGCTCGACCTCACCGAAACCGGCACGTTCGACCTGATTGCGGCCACGACCGGCAATCCCTATCACGTGCTCACGCCTGCGCTGGTCTCCCGGGCCTCGATTTTCCAGCTTGAACCCCACTCTCTGGACGACCTGAAGAACGTCGTCGAGCGAGCCGTGGACTTTCTCGCGCAGCAAAAAGGTCTGGATGTCCGTCTCGACGGCGAGGCGCTGAAGCAGCTCACCGGACGAGCGGGAGGGGACGCCCGCCGGGTTCTGAATGCCCTCGAGACACTGGTGCTCGGATCGCCCCCCGGCACGACCGTCCCGATCACCGGGTCTATGGTGGACGAGGTCTATCAAGCCTCACCCCTCCCCTTCGACAGAAAGGGTGACTTTCACTACGATACGATCTCGGCTTTCATCAAATCGATGCGCGGATCCGACCCTGATGCTACGCTTTATTGGTTGGCCCGCCTCATTCATTCGGGTGAGGATCCCCGTTTCATCGCGCGCCGCATCCTCATCCATGCCTCGGAAGATGTCGGACTTGCTGACAACACAGCCCTTCAAACAGCTGCTGCCGCTCTCACGGCCGTCCAGCACGTCGGCTACCCGGAGGCCCAGATCGTCCTCGCCCATGCCGCCTTGCATATCGCGCGCGCTCCGAAATCGAATTCGGCGTGCCGCGGCATTGGCGCGGCGATGTCTTATGTCAAATCCCAGCCGATGATCTCCGTGCCACCGCACCTGCGGGACGGACATTATGCTGGAGCAGCTAAACTGGGCCATATCGGTTACCAATTCCCGCATGACGATCCACGAGGATGGGTCGATCAGACCTACGCTCCTGGAATCCGGTCCGGCCAGTTCTATCAGAGCGACGGCCGCGGCGGTCACACGTTCGAGGCACGAGCCGATGCCTGGTGGGAGCGCGTGACAGGCCAGCCGCAGCCACAATATGGGCAGGACGATCCAGATCCGGACGACTAGAGCATCGGACGTGAAAAGTGGACTCCACTTTTCACGTCCGATGCTCTCGCGACACTGCAGCCCGACGCCAATGTGGCGCCGCCACACGCAACAAGACGCTGGCGCAAGCCCTAAGGCGGAGGAGCGGCCTTTTGTCAGGGACACAGGTTGGTCGAATCCGTGCAGCCTCAAAATGCTCCAAGAGTCTCGGGGGCCGCATTGCCGTCTCTACTCGGGTGTCGTCACTTTCCCGTTGGGATCAGCTGGTGTGATTGGGCTGAGTATGCGGGTCCTGCTGCAAGCAGCGACGTCTTGGAGCGCGCATGAACTCGCGTTATCCGGAAAGGGAGCGGCTGCTGGCTACTCCGAAATAGCACAGTCCGTCGCCCGGCCTTGCCGTGCTGTTCGGAAAGATGATGAAGCCATCCTTCGAAGCCGTTATCGCCTGCCCATCGGTGCGGCGGACGATCACCTGTCCGGCAGCGATCGCATCTCCGGTTCTCCAATCGCCCTCCAGGCGATCGCCTTCGGCCTCACAGACGAAGATATCCGTCACTTGAATCACGGTCTCGGCCGCAACCTTCGGCGGCGGAGCATCGATCAGCCCGAGATGTGCGAGAGCATTGACGATTGCCGTATACCCGACCTCGGCGGCATGGGGATCGTCATGCGAGCCACATTCCAGAGTGACGCCGTAGCCGCCCGCAAAACGCATATATTCGGTGGTGCCGACGCCCTCCGAAATCACCCTGCTCGCATGGCCGAGCCGCTTGCGCTCCTTGAGAAAGCGGCCATAGACGTCAAGCCAGCCGTGGATGACGACGGCGGTACCGAGCCTTGCCGCAAAGGCGCCCTCGGCCGCGGCATACCGGAACGGCTCGGTGGGTCCGATATTGTCGAGAGGACCAGCGAAAATGAACGGCTCGCCCTCGCCTCGGAATGAATGGAGGTCGAGCAGGACATCGTGCTCCCGCAACAGCGCACAGATATGATTGCTGACCCGGTCCTCGTAATCCTCCGGGATCGTCTTCTCGCGCAGATCCCTGTTCAGGTTGCGGTCTCCCTCCCGTGTGCCTTGGCGATAGGCTTTCATGTTGGCGACAGGCAGGAAG
This sequence comes from Microvirga sp. TS319, assembly GCF_041276405.1. NCBI lineage: Bacteria > Pseudomonadati > Pseudomonadota > Alphaproteobacteria > Hyphomicrobiales > Methylobacteriaceae > Microvirga > Microvirga sp. TS319. The sequence continues at coordinate 1,248,661 of NZ_JBGGGT010000001.1, forward strand.
GTGACCTCGCCCCGCCGAATCGCAAGACGGTCCGCGCGGCAATCGTCGATTGCGCGCAGAATGGCCTGCGGACCGCAAGTTTCGTTGCCGTGGACGGCCCCGATGACGATCAGCTTCGGCCCCCGGTCGAGTCCGGTGAAGCGCACCGTCTCGACGGGAGTCTTCGGATCAAGCCGTTCGCGATCATCGGCATGCGCGTAGCCGATATCGATCAGCATTCCGGGCCTCAGGCGCCGGACCAGGTCGGACATCCGCTCCTTTGGAATCCCGATGCACCCGGCGGTGCCGCTCATATCGGCCCGCGCGGCATGGATGAAGATGGCGCTGCCGCGACCGATCTCGGGAACAGAATCGTTGAACCCGATCGGAATGATCACATCGAAGAGGCGTTCCGGGCGGGGTCTCGACAGCCTCTCGGCGGAGCGCTCGTCGTTCTCGGAGAAGACCAATCGGTTGTACTCGCTCCCCTCTTCCTCCCAGATCATGTCGTCCGAGAGCGGAACAAACGGAAATGCAAGATCGCGCGGGAAGTCCGGAAGGGCGGCGCGATCGAAGAAGCCATAGCGCAATGGAAAAACCCCTATCGGGGTCCGCGTGTCCCCCTCGCGCTTGAAGGACGCCTGAACAAGTCCGCCTGCCCCGACGGTGCACGGGATCGTCCAGTCGCCCATCGTCAACTGACCAAGATGGGAGCCTCCCTCACGGGGTACGCGAACGATGATCTTCGGAACGCTGGTCATGGCGGTATGCTGCTCCCGGGCTGTCACTCAAAATGAATCGGAGGAAGGTCTCGTGAAGATCCCCTCAGCCCGACGAGATCAGCATTTCGTCCGGAACGGTGATCTCGTGAGCTCGGCGGCATCGGACGAAATGGGCTTCCCCGATCCCCTCCAGCTCTGGTACTGGCGGAATGCGACAGATCTCACGCGCTTCGGGACAACGCGGGTGAAAGCCGCATCCAGCCGGCACGTTGAGCGGGTTGGGAATCTCGCCACTGATCTTTTCGCCGCGGCTACGGCTGAAAGGATCAGGAATTGCCGAGATGAGCGCCCGGGTATATGGGTGCCGCGGCTTCGTGAAGATCGATTCCCAGCCTCCGGTTTCGACAATGCGGCCGAGATACATGACGGCGACCCGGTCGCTCATATGTTCGACGACGCCGAGATCGTGGCTGATCATGATGTAGGAGAGGCCGAGCGTCTCCTTGATCTCCAGGAGCAGATTGATGATCTGCGCCCGGATAGAGACATCGAGGGCCGAGACCGGCTCATCGAGGATGATGATCTTCGGTTCCAGAATGAGTGCGCGCGCAATGCCGATCCGCTGGCGCTGACCACCGGAGAATTCATGCGGATAACGCTCGGCATGATCCGGCCTCAGGCCGACACGCCCAAGGATCTCGGCAATACGCCCCTCGATCTCGCTCCGTGTCGTGATTCCATGGAGGCGAAGCGGTGCTTCGAGGGTCTTACGGACGGTCTGACGCGGATTGAGCGACGAATACGGATCCTGAAACACCATCTGGGCGATGCGCGCGCGTGTCTTCCGGTCCATCCCCTCGCTTGAGACCTCATGCCCGTCGAGAACGATCCGTCCGCGGGTCGGCTCCTGAAGGCCGAGAAGCGTGAGTGCCAGGGTCGACTTTCCGCAGCCCGACTCGCCCACGAGGCCGAGACATTCGCCACGCTTCAATTCGAGATCGACGCCATCCACCGCGTGGAGGAAGCGGCGCTGGCCGCTGAAAAGCCCACCTCCCATCGGGAAATGAACGGCGAGGTCCTCGACCTTGAGGATCGTGTCGATAGGGGAACTATTCATGGTAGTGACACCGTACGAAGCCTCCGCTGGCAAGCGCCGTTATGCCGGGATCTTCCGCTTGGCAGCGCTCGGTGGCGGCATAGCAGCGAGGATTGAAGCGACACCCGGTCGGGAAGGCTGAGACAGGCGGGACAACGCCGGTAATCTCCTTGAGGCGCTGGCGGCCATGGCGCGCACGGGCTCCGAGCAATGGCAACGAGGCCACGAGGCCGCTCGTATAAGGATGGCTCGGCGAACGAAATACATCCTCCGCCGGGCGCTCCTCGACGAGCTTCCCTGCATACATGACGCCGACGCGGCGGCACATATTGGCGATGAGGCCGAGATCGTGGCTGATCATCAGAACAGCGGTGCCCTTGGCGGCCGAGAGCTCCCGGATGAGATCGAGGATTTCGGCCTGTACAGTCACGTCGAGCGCGGTCGTCGGCTCATCGGCCAGGAGCAGGTCCGGACCGCAGGCCAGGGCGATTGCGATCATGACACGCTGGCGCATCCCCCCCGACAGCTGGTGCGGATAATCCTTGACCCGGCGTTCGGGCGCCGGAACACGCACGCTGGCGAGCGCCTCCACGGCCAGGTTCTCGGCCTCCTTCCAGCTCGCCCTCTTGTGCAGCACGAACATCTCGGCGATTTGACGGCCGACCGGTGACAAAGGATTGAGGGCCGTCATCGGCTCTTGGAAGATCATGGAGATGCGGTTGCCGCGCAGCTTGCGCATCTCCGAGGCCGGCAGCCCCTGGATCTCGCGACCGTCGAAACGGATTTTTCCACCCCCGACCAGCAGAGGGTCCCGCAGAAGGCCAATCAGCGAGAGGGCCGTGATGCTCTTGCCACAGCCGGATTCACCCACGAGGCCGAGCGTCTCGCCGCGGTTGATGGTGAAGGAAACATCCTGCACGGCAGCGAAGCGCTTGCTGCCGAGTACCAGATCGATCCTGAGATTTTCGACCTCGAGAAGCGGCTGTCCCGTCATGCGCGCCGTGTCCGTGCTTGGGGATCAAGGATGTCGCGCAAGCCGTCTCCAAGCAGGTTCAGGCCCAGAACCGTCATGAAGATCGCGAGCCCGGGAAAGATCGAAATCCATGGCGCTGTGGTGATTTGATCGCGGGCATCCGACAACATGCTGCCCCAGCTCGGATAAGGCGGCCGAATGCCGAGCCCGAGGAACGAGAGAGCGGCCTCGGCCAGGACGGCGCCACCCATGCCGAGGGTACCGATAACGATGATCGGCCCCAGCATGTTCGGCAGGAGCTGTGTCAGCATGATCCGGATATCGCCGTATCCGAGCACTTTGGCTGCCTGGACATAGCCCTGGCTCTTCAGTGACAACGCCGAGGCCCGCGCCAGTCGGCACGTGAAAGACCAGTTGGTGAGTCCGAGCGCGATCAGCAGGCTGGTCAGGCCCGGATTGAGGATCGCCATGATGGCCAGTGCGAAGACGAGAGATGGGATCGCCAGCATCATGTTGGTCAGGCCGCTGACGAAATCGTCCCACCAGCCGCCCCAGTAGCCTGCCGATAGCCCCAAACACACCCCGATGACCGTGTTGATGAGCTGCGACACGATGCCGACGGTCAGCGAGATCCGGGCACCATAGAGAACGCGGCTGTAGATGTCGCGCCCTTGCCCGTCGGTGCCAAACCAGAATTCACTGCCGGGAGGCTCCTCCGCATACATCAGATTGGCACCCATGACCGGGTCGGTGTGCGCCAAGAGGGGAGCGCAGAGGCCCGCGATGATCACGCCGGCGAACAGCACGCCTCCAATCACGAGATTGGCTCTGAACTTCATGTCATGGCCTCACGTGTACTTGATGCGCGGATCAATGATTGCGCAGAGAACATCGACAAGCATGTTGATGAAAAGGAACAGGAGAACGATCACCAGGATCGAGCCCTGAACCACGGGAATGTCGCGCAAGGTCACGCTGTCGACCAGAAGCGACCCGAGCCCCGGCCACGAAAACAGTTTCTCGATCACCACAGCCTGGCCGATCACGGTGCCGAATTGCAGGCCGATGGTCGTGAGGATGATGACGAGAGCATTGCGGGTCAGATGCCAGCGAACGACCCTGCCCTCGCTCATGCCCTTCGAGCGGGCCGTGCGAACGAAATCGGCATTCATGATTTCGAGCACGGCGGCTCTGGTGGTTCGAGCCATCAGAGCCAACGGTGCGACACCGAGCGCGACGGCCGGCAGGATGAGATAGCGCGGGCTCCCGCCGCCATAGCCGAAACTCGGAAGCCAGCCGAGCAGCAGCGCGAACACGTACATCAGCATCAGGCCGAGCCAGAACTTCGGCAATGACAGTCCCGATACCGCGCCGATCATGGAGACGGTGTCGATCCAGCTTCCCGGTCTCAAGGCGGCGATGAAGCCCAATGGCACTCCGACGATGATGGCGAACAGCATCGCGGCCATCGCGAGCTGCGCCGTCGGCCACAAGCGATCGGCTATGACATGTGTGACGGGCTGCCTTGTTCGGAAGGAGTTACCGAGATCGAAGGTTGCGAGCTGAGCGACATATTTCCCGAACCGGACATGGACCGGGTCATTCAGACCGAACTCTTCGTTCATGCGCTGCATGACTTCAGCGTCCAGCACGCTGCGCCCATCGTCGCTCATGCTCGACGCAAAGGAGCCCGGAATGACGCTGAACATGACGAAGATCAGAGCCGAGACGGCCAGGATGATAGGCAATGTCTGCAGCAAGCGCCGCACGATGAATGAAAGCATTCAAGGCTCCTGACCACCACCCCAGACATAGACCCGGGGTGGCGGGATCTGCATTCATGGAATTGTGCGCTTGTTCGAACTCAGCCTATTTCGCGGCAGGCGAAGAGGTATCGACCCACATGTCCTCATAGTTCTGAATCGCCAGCTCGGTGGCATTCGGCTGCAGCCCCTTGAGCCAAGGCTGGTAAGCCATGATGGCCTTATTGTAGTTGAACCACCACATCGGCACCTCCTCGCGGAGGATGGCGTTCGCCTTTTTCAGGCTCTCGAGTTTCTTGGCCGGATCGTCGGTTGCCGTCGCCTCATCCAGGATCTTGTCGAACTCGGCGTTCTTGAACTGAGTATAGTTACAGGCCGATTGCGGCGTCGCCGAGTGGAAACATTTGAGCGATGTCAACGGGTCGGGCCCGGAAGTCAGAGACCAGTTGAATGCCTGATAATCACCATTGCGGGCGACCTCGGACAGCACCGTACCTTCGACAGGCTTGATCTTGACCTTGATTCCAACCTTCTCAAGCATCGGAATGGCAGCCTCGGCGATGGGAATGCCCCAGCTTTCGTTGGAGGTCGCCGTCCACTCGAACTCGAACCCATTGGGGTAGCCAGCCTCGGCCAGGAGCTTCTTCGCCTTCTCCGGGTCGTATGGATACGGCTTCATGTCCTTGTCGTAAGCGGGAGACGAAATCGGAAGCCAGCTCGTCGCGCGATAAGCCTTGTCCTTTAAAAGCCTTTTGATGATGAGATCAGAATCGACCGCATAGTTGATGGCCTGCCGAACGCGCTTGTCGGCGAAGGGCTTGAAATTCGGATTGAAACCGGTGACGCGAGTATAGACCTCGGCGACTTCGAGCAACCCTTTCGAAAGATCCGGATCGGACTTGTAGGCGACGTACTGTGTCGGGCCGAGGATGGAAGCGTCGATCTCCTTGTTGCGGAAAGCGACATCGCGGGCCGCGGCCTCGCCCATGATCGAGACCGTAACGCGGTCAGCATAGGGCTTGCCGGGCTGATAGAATTTCTCCCAGCGCTCCGCAACGAGGCGCGAGCCGGGCACATACTCGACGAACTTGAACGGCCCAAGACCGATGGGTTTCGTCGCGAAGGAATCCTTCGCCGCCTCGTCTGCCGGGTAGATCGACGTCAGGGCGGCATAGAAATTGAAGCCGGGATCGACTTTCTCGGAGAGAGTCATCTCAAGGGTGAAGTCATCGATCTTCTTCAGACCGGAGATTTCCTTTGCCTGTCCCTTTTCGACGTCGATCGCACCCTTGATGATGCGCACGTAGCGTGCGCCCGGATAGGCCTTCGTGCCGTCCATCAGGCGGGTAAAGGTCCAGATTATGTCGTCGGCCGTCATCTTGCGACCGTTGTGGAAATAGGCGTCGTCCCGCAACTTGTAAGTATACACCAAGCCGTCACCCGAAACCTCAACCTCCTTCGCCAGATCAAGGACCGGCTTGTTGGCGTTCGAATCCCAGTTATAGAGCGCGCGGTGAATGGCTTTGGCCCAAATCTCGTCTTGGGCTCGGTTCGAGGTGTGAATGTCGAGATTCGCAAAACTCGATCCGTAAGGCGCGGTGAAGCGGATCGTACCGCCCGTCCTCGGGGTTTCCGCATAGGCGCCTGCGCTCATGGTGAGAGCGAGCGCAGTCGTGATAGCAAACTTCTTGAGCACGGCTGATCCTCCAAGCTGTGGTAGTCGCGGACGCGCCGGCTGGGTGCCGGCCCGCAAGATACGAACCCTCGTCGATGCAGTTCTATGTCAAGGCGCGTTCCCTTTATGGTTTTAGCTGACGCCAAGACGATCGTGAACGATCGAACCTCCCAGGATCGTAAGATCACATTGTGTCTTGTCAAGAATATCCTCTGGCGTAGCGCTCAGAAGATCGCGGGAAAAAACAGCGATATCCGCGAGTTGCCCGGGAACAATGCGCCCCTTCACATTCTCCATCTTCTGCGAGAAGGCCCCAAATTCCGTGTAGGCTTGAAGAGCCTCCTCGATGGATACCCGTTCGCTCGCATCCATCACCGTGCCTTTCCACGTCTTGCGGGTCAGCATGGCATAGAAATTCGGAAACGGGTTCGGCTCGCAGACCGGTGCGTCACTGCCCGTGGCAGGCTTGAGGCCGAGATCCATCCAAGTCTTGAATGGATAGCTTTTAAGGCCCCGCTCCTCTCCCAGAACCGATACATAGGCGTCGCCGAAGTCGTAGATAAAGACCTGCTGCGGGCAGGGATAGATGCCGGACTTGATCATGCGCTCGTGCTGCGCGGGCGTCGAGAAGCCGCAATGCTCAATGCGATGCCGCCGGTCCGGATCGGGCATAACCGAGAGCGCGCGCTCGTAGGCCGAAATGAGTTGCTCGATGGCCGCATCGCCGATTGCATGGCAGATCAGCTGATATCCCTTTGCGTGAGCGTCCATGACGAGATCGTTCAACACGTCGTCCGGCATCATTTGCACGCCGGTCGTATCGTCGTCGCCGAGATAGGGCTTGGACATCCAGGCAGTGCGTCCGCCCGCCGATCCATCGAGGAAATACTTGATTCCTCCGATCATGAGCATGTCGTCCCCTGTGCCTGAGACAAGACCGGCTTCGTAGCATTGGGGAACGATGGATGTGTCGGGATCGCCCAGGAGAGCAAGCCAGGTTCGTACCGGCAGCCGGCCCTCTCGCTTCGCCCGGTGATAGGCCGCAATCTCGCCGAATCCGCCGCGCTGTCCGACGGCGGCATCCATGCAGCTGGTGATGCCGTATGAGAGCAAATGGCGCCCGCCGCGATCGATGGCGTTGACGAGGTCGTCCTCCGTGGGCGGTGGGATAACGGCCCAGACCGGCGCGCGGGCGTTTTCGGCCAGCAGCCCTGTCAGGCGCCCGTCCCTCTGCTCGATGAGCCCGCCGGGCGGTGTCGGCGAGGCTTCGTTAATTCCTGCCAGTTCCAGAGCGCGCGAATTGCACACGGAGACATGCCCGCAGGTTCGCACCAGCATCACGGGATTGTCGGGACTGACCCTGTCGAGCTCATCCCGGTGCGGATGCCGCTTCACGTCGAGCTTGGTTTGGTCGTAGCCACGCGCCAGGATCCACTCGCCGGGTTTAGCCTTTGCCGCTCTCTCGCCGATCGCCGCAAGGAGAGCTTCGAGCGTCGCAGCCGAGGAAGGCTTGGCATTGACCCAGTCCATCATGAGCCCAAGGGAAATCAGGTGCAGATGAGAGTCGTTGAGACCCGGCGTCGCGAGCCGCCCTCCGAGGTCGATGGTGCGTGTCGACGGACCGACGAGTGTTGCGATATCGGCTTCGCGGCCTGTGGCGAGAATACGATCCTGCCAGATCGCAACGGCCTCGACGACACCCTCTTCCCGACCGCACCAGATCGGACCATTCCTTAGGATGATATCGGCCTTGGGCCACGTCGTGCCCGGCTCCATCGAACCGGTGCTACGCGACCGATCACCAGAAATGCTCATTCCCTGTCCCCATGTGTGGCCTGATGTCCCAGGCGGTCTTCCTCGATTGAAAGGCGAAACTCTCGGATCAAACCACAGGGCTCAGATCTCATCCAGAGGCCATATCGGGCGCCTGACCTTCTTATAGGGACGCTCCCTGAAGTTGCGTGTCGACAAGGCACCCGTGTCCACCTCGAGAACCTCGCGCGCGATCGGCTCGAAGGCCGCGCGGAAATGCTGCATGGACTTGACGATGAGGGTCGATTTCCGCGTCGGATCTACGCCCAATGAGGTGAATTGCCCGAGATCGGTCGCTTGCCCGTTGTGGCTGATCACGATGATCTCTACGCCGCCGACCCGCAAGAGCAGACTCAGGCCATAGTTGCGCCGGGCACCGCCTCCCATTGGACCATAGGCAATAAACGAGCCATCCGTGATCGCGACCACATGGCCGGTGACCTCAAGAGGCCCACCGCCCATGGTCGGATCGACCTTCCCGCCGAGCTGAAGCGTCACGCGATGACCAACCCCGGCCGCCTGTGCCTGCAGAACGGCTTCAGGGTCGCAGATCGCATGGAATCCGACGTTCTGAAGATCAGCCTCCAATACGGCCTTGAGAAGGTTGGTCGCGTCCCCATAGGCACCAGAGCCGGGATTGTCGGAGTAATCTGCAATAATGAGGGGCTTGGTCGCGTTGGCCTCGCCCGACCTCGCCCGAGCGATGGCCTCGTCCAGTGGGGCGAAATGAATCGAAGAGAACTTCCGCTGATCCCACACGTAATCCATGAGCTCATCGGCGATGGCTTGGGCGGAGGAGCGATCGTTGCCCGTCACGGCGATCGAGGGACCGATGTCTTGGACGTCGGCAGACGAAAACCCCGCCTGAATGCTGACCACGAGGGCTCGGCCCGCAGCCTCGATCTGGTCGCCCCGGCGCAGAAGCTCCATCATGGGTGGTGAAGTGGTGCGCCCACCATCCAGAGCATACAGGATCGGGCGGCGGGCGACTGCGACTTGCGGCGTAGCCTGTTTCGACATGGCTTTTTCGAGAAGTTCCGCAGCCTGCCAGGTCCGCTCATACTGATCGATATGCGGGTAGGTCCGGTATGAGATGAGCGAGTTGGCGTTGTCCGCCATCTTTTGTGTCACCGTCGCATGCAGATCCAGCACCGCTATGACCGGGATATCAGCGCCAACCCGCGAGCGGATGCGGGCGAGAAGCTCCCCCTCCCCGTCATCGTGGGACTGTGTCGACATGGATCCGTGCAGGTGCAGCAAAATGCCGTCGACCCCATCGCAGGCGTTCAGGATCCGCTCGGACATGGCATCGAAAAAGACATCGGTCACACGACCTGACGGGTTGGCGGACGCTACGATGGGGTGGACCGCTCTCCAGCCGAATTCGTGCGCCGCCTCGAATGCGGCGCCCATCGAAGTGCGCGTACCGGTAAACGCGCCGGGAATGTCGTCATCAAGATAGTAACAACTGTTCCTGAAGGCGCCTTCATCCGTGACCTGCACACTGAACGTATTCGTCTCGTGCATGAATTCGGCCACAAGAACGCACTTCGTCATTTTGATTCACTCCCCACGGGCCCGGAGCTTTTACCCGTTGATTCCGGCCCGCCCTGCTGTCCCAGAAGGCCTGATGCAGCCCGTTGGGAAGGATGGTGACAAAGGCGAAATAATTCTTCAAATATCAACTTCTGCTCAATATATTCATTCTTGATATGGAAACGAACAAGTGTGACAATATCCGCTCGCCACATTGAAATTTTTCACGCTGTCATGTCATCAGGCAGTGTCACGCAAGCTGCCGCGGTCCTGCGCACCTCGCAGCCGACCGTGAGTCGAGAGCTCAAGGAGTTCGAGCGGCATCTCGGGTTTTCGCTATTTGCCAGGAAAGGCAGGTCTCTCGTTCCGACAGAGGCCGCGATTTCGTTGCACGGGGAAGTGCGCCGCTCGTTTATCGGGCTGGAGGAGATCGAGAGAACCGCCGAAGCCATCCGTGCAAACGCGTCCGTACAGATCAAGATCGTGTGCATGCCCGCTTACAGCACGACTCTTCTTCCCCCTCTATGCCGAGACTTTCTCCAGACGAACGAGTCCATCCGCTTGAGCATCTTCGCCCTTGGCAACGCAGTGACGACCACCGGCGTATCGGCCCAGCATTATGATCTTTGCATTGTGGAGGCCGATCTCGGTTTTACAGGCTGGACATCGGTCAGCATCAACGCCGGAGAGCAGGTCTGCATTCTGCCGACGGGACATCCGCTCACCCGCAAGTCCGTTCTTTCTCCCGCCGATTTTGAAGGCGTCAGCTTCATCTACTTCTCAGCCGACGATACATATCGGCGGAACCTTGACAACGTATTCAGGGAGCATGGGGTCACCCGTCACCTCACAATGGAAGTATCGACGGCGGCCGCGGTCTGCTCCCTCGTATCGCAAGGCATTGGAGTGTCGATCATCAACCCGATCAGTGCCATGCATTGCCTGGGTCAAGGTGTGGAGATGCGCCGCCTTTCGTTCGCTGTCCCCTATATGGTGCGCTTGCACCGGAACCAGCGTGCGGTCAGCCCACAGCCTCTGAACGCCTTTGCGGAGAACTGCATAGAGGCAATCAAGGACGGGAAACGTCAACTGGAGGACAATCTCGAGAGAGTAGCTGCCCGCTTCGCTTCAAAACACGGTGGTGGCCCTCTACATCTGATCAGGTGACAGCACCGAATGCCCGGAGCGCGTTCGAGTGCTGAAAGGATCGACGAATCCAAAGGGGCGCCGGGCCAGTCCTGCGAGTTGCCATCATCTCGCCAACCGTGCTCTGAGGATATGTAGCATCCGGCCGGGGTTCAGCAGCGCCGGTCGCACGGCGGTTTCATGTTCGGACAGATCACATCATTCAAGCACCGAAATCAGTCTATCGACACGTCAGCGGGTCCCGCTTGGCGGGGATGACGATAAAAAATATGTTTCCTTCCGGAGCGTCTTCAGCTAGTGGCAAGGAACAGCACGCGCCCGTAGCTCAGCTGGATAGAGCACCAGACTACGAATCTGGGGGTCAGAGGTTCGAATCCTTTCGGGCGCGCCATTTCCTGCATGAAAATCGAGCTTTTCCAGGCTCTCGACGCGAGCGCATCGTGCGAAAAAGCGGCCCCGGTTTTTCGCTCAAACGATGCGCTGTTCTATAGTCGGAGCTTCGAATTGCAATCTGACGGGATCAGAATGCGTGCTCCCTCTTTGATGAAGCATCGTTCTTCGCGAAGAACCGGGTCCCACTTTTGCGTTCGATGCTCCCGTTCTGGCTCACCCTTCGGATTGTCCTGTAGTGGGCGGGTGTCCATGACGGGCACCCGCCTTACGTAACGCCCCAGGCCTGCGAGGCAGGTCGCTAGTCGCTCGCGTGGCTGGCGTTGGCCTTTTTGACCTCAGCCAGAATGCCGCTGAGATTGTAGCTCTCGGGAGCCTGCAAGGGCGGGAACTTCTCATAAGTCGTGAGATGTTGCAGCCAGAGCTGCTGTCCGATCGGCAACATATTCCAGTCGTACTGGAACGCGGTCGACGGGGCGCCCAGGGCACCGCCGAGGCTCATCGCCGACTTCTGATCGAGGCCGACCGCCTGCTCGAAAGGATCGCGCTTGATATTCTGCACCAGCGTGAAGTGGAACGGGACGAGCGGCATGATCCAGCCCGCCGGCCCAGGCTGCGACATGGTGTAGTACATCTTCCAGTTCTTGTAGCGTACCGCCGATGGCGTCGCGCCCGAGTAATAGAAGAAGTGGTCGCGAGCCGACTTGTCGGTCTTGCCCTCGAGGAAGTCGCGCTGATCGAAGCCGTCGAGCGTGGTCTTGACGATGCCAGGATATTGCCCGGCCTCGATCTGCTGCTTCAGCCCGTCGCCCTTCGGCCCGCCGGCGATATCGACCAGGGTCGGCAGCCAGTCGAGCGCGGCGAAAAGCTGGTTCCTGACAGTCCCGGGCTTGATGACACCCGGCCAGCGGATCACCATCGGGGCGCGATAACCACCCTCCCAGGCCTCGCCCTTCTGACCCTTGAACGGGGTGACGCCGCCATCCGGGAAGCTGATCGCCTCGGCGCCGTTGTCGGTGGTGAACACGACGATGGTGTTGTCGAGCTGGCCCATGTCCTCCAGCTTCTTGAGCACCACGCCGACATTATCGTCGAGCTGCTTCATGCCGGCTTCGTTGACACCCCAGTCCTTGCCGCCGCGCTCGCCCACCATGGCCTCGTATTTCGGCGACAGAACCGTCACGACGTGCATGCGGGCAGGGTTGTACCAGACGAAGAACGGTTTGTTGGTCTTCTTTGGATCGTTGCGGTCGAGGAAGTCGACGACCTTGTCCGAGATTTCCTCATCCACGGTCTTCGAACGCTCCAGCGTCAACGGCCCTTCGTCGGAGCACATCTGGTTCCGCTCCGTGCCGTCGGAGGATTTGCAGGCAAGGACATTGCGCGGCGGCGTGAGACAGACTGTCGTCTTGGGATCCACCGCGCCGGGAACCTCCGCGATGCCGGGGATCGGCGTGTTGCGGCAAGGGGGAGCGACAGTCTGGGTGTTGGCGTTCTTGTTGATGTCGGGGAAGCTCACCTGCTGCATGGCATCGAGGTGGTAGAGATAACCCCAATATTCCTGGAAACCATGCGCGGTCGGAAGCGCCGCCGTGTGGTCGCCCAGATGATTCTTTCCGAACTCGCCGGTCGTGTAGCCGAGATCGAGCAGGAACTTGGCCAACGCTGGAGTGCCGGGCTGGAGGTATGACGGGCTGCCGGGCAGTTGCGGCGGGATCATGCCGGTGCGCAAGGGGTACATGCCTGTGAAAAAGGCATTACGGCCGGACGTGCAGCTCTGCATGGCCACATAATCCGTGAACATGGCGCCATCCCGGCCGATCCGATCGATATTGGGCGTTTCCCCGACCATCACGCCACGGTGGTAGATGCTCGGCTGCATCCAGCCAATGTCGTCGCCCATAATGAACAGGATATTGGGCTTTTGCTGCTGCGGTGACTGCGGCTGCGGCTGTTGCGGTGCCTGGGCGAGGGCCGGAACAGCCATCGCCGCCGAAACCAGCGCCGTGGCCGCGATCAGAATGGCCCTCGTCGGGATGCGCGACAGGTGGTGTCTGCCGCCTGTCGTCGCTGAGAACGCACGATCGTGACTCATCGGGTGCTCCTCTCTCTGATGATGCAGCGGAGGCCGACATGGCTCATCGAGCTGTCGACCGGCTGCGGGTGGCGCGCCGCCGGCCGGTAGCGACGGCAGTAGCTCGGGGCGCACAGGTGCGAGCCCCCCTTGACGACCTTGCGGGGAATCCGGGTCTCCAGCTGGCAGGGATCGTAGCTCTCGCCCTCCTGCCCGCCACGCGGGTTGGCAGGAATGCAACAGGACTTGGCGGCATCCGCGGGATGCTTGGGGACGTACCAGTCCGACGTCCACTCCCAGACATTGCCGATCATGTCGTAGAGGTCATAGCCATTAGGCGGGTACGTCGCGACCGGTGAAGTTCGCTCAAATCCATCCTCGCGCGTGTTTTGGAACGGGAATGCGCCCTGCCAGGTATTGGCCATGTGCCGCCCACCAGGCGTGAACTCGTCGCCCCAGGCGAACTCGGCCCCATCCAGCCCGCCACGGGCTGCGAACTCCCATTCGGCCTCCGTCGGCACATCCTTGCCGGCCCACGCTGCATAAGTCTCGGCATCCAGGTAGGCGACATGCACCACCGGATGATCCTCCAGGCCCTTGATCGAGGAGCCTGGCCCATGGGGCCGGCGCCAACTGGCGCCGAAGATGTACGCCCACCACTGGCCCCAATCGCGCAGATTCACCGGATAGTTTGGCGGGCTGAACACCAACGAACCGGGCTTGAGCATATGCGGCAAGGCCCGTGGATAATCCTTCGGATTCGGCTGCCTCTCGGCAACTGTGACGTAGCCGGTTGCGCGAACGAATTCGCGGAACTGCCGGTTGGTGACTGGTATCCGGTCGATCCAGAATCCATCGACGGTCACCCAATGGGCAGGAGCCTCCTCGGGGTAATGCCGATCGGAGCCCATGCGAAACCTGCCGCCGGGAATCCACACCATCCCGCGATGCAAGGGGTCCGTCCAATGAGGGATCGAGGCGGATCCAGAGTTGGTCAGCGTCATGTCGGCGATGCTTTCGGCGACGGGCAAGGGAATGGACTTGCCCGCGTCCCAAGATACTTAAAGCCGGGGCTCGTGCTTGACCTAACAGGACAGCGGAATGAAAATTCGGGTTACTCAGCAAGTCTGTCGACTCACGAACGGAGGCGATGCAGCTCACCGCACTCCCGTTATTAACAAATCCAGAGAAACCGGGCTCAATAGCCTCCAACTGAAACACCTCTGCCACATGGTATGCAGCGTATAGGCGCAGCCGTTTCACGGAGTTCGCTGGTGCTCGGGTGTTTGCGTCCGTTGACGAAGGCCTGGAGGCAGCACTTTCCGGATGCGGGCCGAACCTCGGTGTCCGCTGCGAGGCTGTGTGGAACCGCGAGAATCGGCACGCTCCGATGATCACTGCGATGGTGCGCAGGCGGGCCGCGGTGTGATCGTCACCCTCCGATCCTCAAAACCGGGTCCACATTTTCGCACGACGCGCTCGTCTACTCCGTGGCGCCAGCACATTCGAGCAGACGGCACCGAGCCAGTGGTGCGGAGCCATACTGCTCATCCGGCCCCCTCTACGATAGCGCCCCTGCCACCGGCGCTATCGCACCGTGAACCTCCGGGCGCGGATCAAGGAGTGGCAGGCGGTGGCCATCCGCCCTGATAAAGACGGCGACAAGCCATCTCGGCTCTCTACGTCGCCGCCGCCACCGACTGGTTGCGTAACAGGCCTTAGAGCATTTTTTCGGTGAAGTGAATCCGGTTCACCGTCAAAAATGCGGCCGCCCGAAGAAAAGAGCTGTTTTCCCTTGCATGGAAACAGCTCTAGCCCTTCGGCGTCACGTCAACCTTGAACCACTTCATCGACAGGTTTCTGGCAGTTCCATCCGTGATGGCAGCATGGATGGCCTCGTCGAATTTCGCCTTCAACTCGGTGTCGTCTTTCCGCAAGCCGATACCGATACCGCCCCCGAGCACCCCTCCAGTGAGAGAGGGGCCGACAAGCGCGTAACCGGTCTTGAAGTCGGGTTTTTCAAGGGTGCCCATGATTTGCGTTGCGCCCGCAAAGACGGCATCCAGGCGGCCAGCCGCGAGGTCGAGATCGTGCTGTTCGACGGTCTTGTACTCGCGGATATCCGCACTGTCCTTGAGGTACTTGTCAACGAAGGCCGACTGGATAGTCGAGACCTGCACGCCTATGGTCTTGCCTTTTAGCAAAGGCTTGATGGCTTCGATGGCCTTCTCAGCCTCGGCAGGTTGGCTGGAGAGATTGTATGCTTGTCCCGTCCCCGGCATCTTGGCGAGCGGAGAGTCCCTGGCGACAAGGAAGCCGTTGGGAGAGTCGGCATAGCGGTCGCTGAAGGCGATGCTCTTCCGGCGCTCATCCGTGATCGTCATTGCATCCATGATAGCGTCGAATTTCTTGGCATTCAGCGCCGGGATCATACCATCCCAATCCTGAGCAACGATTTCGCACTTCATTTTCATGCGCGCGCAGAGATCGTTGGCAAGATCAATCTCGAAGCCTTCGAGTTTTCCGCCGGCCCCCGTGAAATTCCATGGGGCATAAGCCCCTTCAACAGCAATCTTTACCGTTCGGTCTTGAGCCGTTGCAGGGCCGCCGGCGAATGCTGTGGAGAGTAGGGCAATACTGAGTATCGTCGTACATTTCATTGTAATTTTCCCGGGTCGAAAACAAATCGTAGAGTAGAAGCTGTCTCGGACCATCGATCTCCATACGCGTGGTACTCGGATCACATATGCCTTGCTCTGTCCTCCACTACGTGCCAGGGCATCAGACCATCGGCCGAAAAGGGGAATACACTCTTGGGGTTAGGCGCATCAACTTGGCCGGGGCGCAACGAACTCAGTCGATGGGACTGCTCAGGCGGCGATGCCGAGGCCGGCCGCCATTTTAGCCCCTGTAGAATCAAGCCCCTCTTCTCTGAGACGATAATCCTACGGCGCGACTGCGGCGCGGGCTCTCGCTTCCGAGGAGCAGGATCGACGTGGATATTCGCCGCCTTGCTCCTCGATAGGTATATGCCTGAGACTGCTGGAAGACCGGTCAGGTGGCCTCGATGGCTCCGACCTCGCGCCCCTTGCGGCCCTCCACAATGGCGACTCGGACCGTTTGTCCCTGCGCCAGCGCCCCAAGCCCTGCCCGCTCCACGACGGAGATGTGCAGGAATAGATCCTTACTCTCACCTTCAACGGTGACGAACCCATACCCCTTCGCAGGGTCGAACCATTTTACCGTACCCGGTACTGTCGCGGCATTTGGTTCGGGACGGCTGGCACCCTGCCGTGGGATCCCACCCGATTGACCTGCTCTGCTCGGAGTTGCACGTCGAGGCGGTTCAACTGTGGCCGTGCTGGCGTCGACACTGAGGACGTTCGTCACCTGCGGACCCTTTTGGCCTGTACCAACGGTCACCAGCAGCGTCGTTCCAGGCTCCAGAGCCGAATGGCCGGCGGCCTCGACCTGCCTGATGTGCAGGAATGCCTCACCGGAGCCATCCGTCAGCTCGACAAAGCCAAAGCCCTTATCGGAATTGAACCATTTGACTCGAGCTTCAGCTTCACTGCCGTAGCCGAAGGAGCTTGCTTCCTGATGCGGCGGTTGTGCATACGATGGGGAAAGACCGTTGTCGCCCCAGGAATCTGTAGATCGAGCGCCGAACTGACGTCGACGATCACGATGTTCATTGCCCCGACCCATCAGGAGCATCCTCTGTCTTTGTAAGCGGGAACACGTTAACGTGCGGAACACAGACGTATCGCTCATATCCCTTCAACGCAAGAAGACGATAGCTTCTGATGGAGCATTTGGCGCGCTCATCATGGTTACCACCAGATGAAACACTATTTCCGTTCCGGCAAAACATGCCCGGTCCCCGGCCATTAGCCGGGACAGCACAGCCCAAGAGTCGGAGCCAAGCCGCTCGAACCCCGTGCCCCCGATAAGGTATCCACAGGCTGATTGCCGATGTCCTCAGCAGGGGTGCGATGGCAGGTAGAGGGAGTGAGGGAACGTCTTCATTCCTCGCCTGTACCTGATGCTAGTGCATCGTGCGAAAAAGTGGACCCGGTTTTTCGCACGATGCGCCAAAGATCCGTCATGAAGAGCTCCTCATGGAGTGAGAGTTGCTCTCCAGTCCGCCGCCACTCAGGAAGCCGCGATAGGCAGGATTATCCGTCTCGTCCCAATAAGGATAACCGAGCTGATCCAGGCTGCGTTTCAACAATGGCCGTTCTGCGAACGGGACCTGAATACCGGCCAGAACCCGTCCATAATCGGCTCCATGGTTACGGTAATGGAACAGTGAGATATTCCAAGCGCCGGAGAGTCCATTGAGGAACTTGAGCAGAGCGCCGGGCCGCTCGGGGAATTGGAACCGGAGGATCAATTCGTCTTCCAGTCCAGGGGCCCGCCCGCCAACCATGTAGCGCACATGCAATTTGGCCATCTCATTATCGCTCATGTCGAGCACAGGGTAACCCTGCTCCCGCAGCAACCCAATGATCTGGTGCTTTTCCAGATCTCCTTCCGCAAGCTGTACGCCAACGAAGATCTGTGCCGCACCAGGGTCGGCGTAGCGATAGTTGAACTCGGTGATTGAACGCTTGCCCAGCAGCTGGATAAACCGACGATAGCTGCCCGGCTGCTCGGGAATACTGACCGCCAGCAAAGCCTCCCGATGCTCGCCGAGCTCCGCTCGCTCCGCGATGTGCCGGAGTCGGTCGAAGTTCATGTTAGCGCCACTGTTAATGGCGACGAGTCCGTGTGTCCGCGTGCCCTCGCGCTCCACATATTTCTTCAACCCAGCGAGGCTGACGGCACCGGAGGGCTCGGCAATGGCTCGGGTATCCTCGAAGATATCCTTCACGGCCGCGCAGATCTCGTCTGTACTGACGGTGATCACCTCATCGAGCAGTTCACGGCAGAGTCGGAAGGTTTCCTCGCCGACTTGCCGTACGGCGACTCCATCGGCAAACAGGCCGACCTGGTTCAGGATGACCCTGTCCCCCGATGCCAGCGCCGCCGCCATGCTGGCAGCGTCCTCGGGCTCAACCCCGATCACCTTCACCTCGGGGCGCAAAAACTTGGTATAGACGGCAATACCTGCGGCCAGCCCCCCTCCTCCGATCGGCACGAACACAGCCTCAAGCGGACCGGGATGCTGGCGCAAAATCTCCATCCCGATCGTGCCCTGTCCGGCGATGACATCCGGATCGTCGTAGGGGTGAATGAAGGTCAGGCCCTTCTCACTCTCGAGCTGGCGGGCATGGGTATAGGCCTCATCGAAGCTCTCGCCATAGAGCACCGTGCGGCCGCCCAGTCCTTTAACGGCCTGAACCTTGATGGCCGGCGTGGTACGCGGCATGACGATCGTCGCCTTGGCACTCAACTTCTGAGCCGCCAATGCAACTCCCTGGGCATGATTGCCGGCTGAGGCACAGATGACTCCGCGCTCAAGAGCCTCTCGCGCCAAACTCACCATCCGGTTGTAAGCACCGCGGAGCTTGAACGAAAAGACCGGCTGGAGATCCTCGCGCTTGAGGCAGACTGGGCTGCCGAGCCGTTGCGACAGGCGCCTCATAGGATCAAGGGGGCTCTCGATCGCCACATCATAAACCCGGGCAGCCAAAATTTTACGAATATAGTCCTGCACGTCTGATAAGCTCCCGCGACTTGAACCTGCCACTGCCCTTACTATGAGGCGATACAGACCAGAACAAGAGCCTCCAACGCTTCCCGGCAAAGCAGATCCTGAAGCGAATACAAAGCATTATAGGAATCGAATTCCCGCCAATCTCCCACGGCGAGCCCGCACACTTCGAGCGCACCCGACCTAAATGCGCCGGCGAGGTCGCAATAACTGCCTGCCACGAGATGGTAAGGTCCGTCTGGCGGCACGCCCAGTCCCATCGTCAACGACTGAAATCCGCGCTTTCCTCTCGCCCGCGTGAGGACATCAGGATGCTGCCCCAGATGCGATCCGCGCAACGATCCCACGGCCATACGGATGACACCAGCCCCACGCTTGACTGGCAAACCCTGGTATGTATTGTGGTCTGACCACGGTAATATAAAGATATGTCCGCTGATCTTGAAATCACGCGGCTTAGGGAGAGCGGTGGCAAAGGGTTTGAGAAGGTGTTTGCCTTCTTGCGCGAGCGTTTGCTTGCAGGCTCCTTGCGACCGGGTGATCGGCTTATCCCTGAACGCGATCTAGCTGCGCAGCTCGGCGTGAGCCGGCCGATCCTGCGCGAGGCTTTGCGTGCCTTGACGGTTCTCGGGGTTGTGGAAATCCGCGACCGCGTCGGGACGATCGTTCGCCGCCCTGACCTTTCCGTTCTCAACGATTTCTTTACATTCGCGTTCGCACAGCAGTCCGAGGTCATCGATGATGTGATGCAGGCGCGCATCGCGATTGAATGCCAAGCTGTCCGACTTGCCGCGGAGCGGGCCACTGTCGCGGATTTTGAGAAGCTCCAGCAAGCGCTCGCGCGGATCACTGAAACCATTGATGACGCTGATGCCGGCGGCGTAGCCGACTTCGAATTCCATCGCACCGTAGTGATGGCGGGCAAATCCGAGACGCTCACCGTCCTGCATGATTCCATGTCCGGGATCCTGATGCGCTCCCACCAGGGGCGACGAGAACTCCTTCAGGTTTTCGATACGATGAAGACCTACCTGATCGAGGATCATCGCCGCATCTTCGACGCTATCGTCGGACGCGATCCGGAGCATGCAGAGAAGGTCATGCGCGAGCATTTCGCCATTGGCGACGACTTCCGGCGCCGAGCGGCTATCGGTGAACCGGGATCCCGGAACCCTCTATCATAACACGACGAGAGCAAGACGCCATGATGGAACAAAGAGGCCATAGGGGAACAGTCGGGTTTGTCGGCCTGGGGACGATGGGGCGCGAGATGGCCCTTAATCTGCTCAAGGCGGACTATGCCGTGTGTGCCTATGACGTCCGCCGGGATGCTGTCGATGACCTGCGCTCCCACGGCGCGGCGGCAGCCGAAACCTTGATGGACGCCACGCGGGACGCGGACATCGTCATTTCCATGCTCCCGGACACGCCGCAGGTCGAAGAAATCGTCTACGGCGAAGGTGGGCTCCTGACATCGCCGCCACGAGGCCACCTCTTCGTCGACATGAGCACGATCTCGCCCGTTGCAGTCCGGCGCATGCACGCCGACCTCAGGGCTGCAGGCGTAGCGCTCCTCGACGCGCCTGTATCAGGCGGCCCCGTTGGCGCAAAGAACGCCTCTCTCTCGATCATGGTCGGAGGAGACAAGAACGCCTTTCAGCGCGCCGAACCGTATTTTCAAGCCATGGGGACGACAATTACCCATGTGGGCGAAGCCGGGGCCGGACAGACGGTTAAGCTCTGCAACCAGCTCGTGTGCGCGATCAATCTCCAGGCTATCTGCGAAGCGCTAGCGCTTGGCCGCGCCTCCGGTGTCGACCTTGATCAGCTCCGAAATGTGCTTCTCGGCGGTTCGGCTGCGTCTTGGATGCTCGATAAACTCGGTCCCGCGATGATCGCCGGCGATGCTTCCGCCGGCTTTCGGATCGATTTGATGCTCAAGGACCTGCGTCTCGTCCAGGAGCAGGCTCTATCGCTTTCCGTCCCACTGCCAGGAACGGCGCTTGTGACCTCCCAATATGTCGAGGCCCGCGCCCACGGCGAGGGCGCAAACGGAAACCAGGCTCTTTTCCGGGTTTACGACCGTATGACCGGTCAATCGGCAACCTGACGAGGCATCGGCAGGAATGAACCTCAATCTGGACTTTGCGACCATTATCGAGCGATGGCCGGCCTTCCTCGATGGGGCGCTGCTCACCCTTCAACTCGCCTTGATTGCAACCGTACTGGGAACCGCCATCGGCGTTCTCGGCGCCATTGGGCGACGCAGTCGGAATCCGATCGCGTCAAGGATCTGCGACATCTATGTCGAGGCAATCCGTAACACACCGCTTCTGGTCCAGATCTTCCTTGTCTATTTCGGTTTGGCCAGCCTTGGATTGAAGTTTTCCGCGTTCGCCGTTGCGGCAGCCGCCCTCACCATCAATGTCGGCGCATACACGACCGAAATCATCCGGGCAGGATTCGACTCCATACCCCGCGGGCAGATCGAGGCGGCCGAAGGCCTCGCCCTGTCCCGCACTCAGATCTACTGGCACGTGGTCATGTGGCCGGCGATCGAGAAGGTCTATCCGTCCCTGACGAGCCAATTCGTGCTTCTGATGCTTGCCTCATCGGTCACGTCCCAGATCTCGGCGGAGGAACTGACGGCGGTTGCAAATTACGTCCAGTCCGACACGTACCGTGCTTTCGAGACCTACATCCTGGTTGCACTGGTTTACATCGTTCTGTCGCTGATCATGCGTGCCGGGTTCTGGCTGCTCGGACTTGTCATCTTCCCGCGTCGCCGGCGCCTTGGCACCCCGTTGTAAGGAGGAAACATGAGCGGCTCGCTGAATGCCAATCACCTCATATTCCTGGGTTACGGAGCATTGTGGACGGTCGGCTTATCTCTCATCGGCCTGCTGGGTGGCGGCGGCGCAGGGTTCATCATCGCTCTGTGCCGTATCTCACCGAACAAGGCCATCCGGCTTCTCAGCGCGGGCTACGTCCAGCTCATTCAGGGGACACCGCTTCTCGTCATCATGTTCCTGACTTACTTCGGGCTGCCGACGCTGGGCTTGACTGTTTCTCCCCTAACGGCCGCGGGCGCGTCGCTCACCATTTATGTCGGAGCATATCTGGGTGAGATCTGGCGCGGCAGCATTCAATCCGTACCGAGACCCCAGTGGGAAGCGGCCGAAGGCCTTGCCCTAAGCCGCACCCAGCGGATGCTGAAGGTCATCCTGCCACAGGCGATCCGAATCGCAACGCCTCCGACTGTAGGATTCATGGTGCAGATCATCAAGAACACCTCCCTGGCGTCAGTGGTAGGCTTCGTCGAGCTCGCGCGATCCGGGCAGATCATCAACAACTCGCTGTTCGAGCCATTCCTGATCTACACCATCATCGCTGTGATCTATTTCGCCCTTTGCTATCCGATCTCGCGCATCAGCCGTCGCCTGGAAACGCGCGGCAGCTCTACCCGCATCTCACTCGGGACTGTCTGACATGCACAGAATTTCGAACGAAGCGACACAACTGCCCGTCGTTTCCCTCAGGAGCGTGCACAAGAGCTTCGGCACGCTCAAAGTGCTCGACGGTGTCAGTTTCGATGTCGGGCGCGGCGAGGTCCTCGTCCTGATCGGACGCAGCGGCTCCGGCAAGAGCACCGCATTGCGGTGCATTGACCGCTTCGAAACGATCGACAGCGGCGAGATCCTCGTATGCGGTCATCGCGTCAGTGACCCGAAGCTCGACCTGAGAGCTCTGCGTCAGGATGTCGGCATCGTCTTCCAGAGCTACAATCTGTTTCCTCACCTCACGATTGAAGAGAACATCACGCTGGCCCCGTGTTCCGTAAAAGGCATCTCGAAGGCCCAGGCGAAAGAACAGGCGCGGCAAGTCCTGACTCAGGTCGGCCTGGAAGACAAGCTCCACCAATATCCCGAACAGCTTTCCGGAGGGCAGCAGCAACGCGCGGCAATCGCCCGCTCGCTTGCCATGCAGCCCAAGGTGATGTTGTTCGACGAGGTGACCTCAGCGCTCGACCCGGAGCTGACCGGTGAGGTTCTGAAAGTCATCGAGGCGCTCGCTGCGGATGGCATGACCATGGTGATGGTCACGCACGAGATGGGATTTGCCAGAGGTATCGCCAATCGGGTCGTGTTCATGCACCACGGCAAGGTCCACGAGACGGGACCTGCTTCGATCCTGACCACGCCCGCAACTCCGGAACTCGCCCAGTTCGTTGGCACAGGGCTCTGAACGACAACCAGGACTTAGGGAGACAACGATAATGATGAAACGCCCACTATCCGCTGCGGCGGTTGCAATGACCTGCATGGTGGCTCTCGGCACGACGGCTGCACGTGCCGACCTTCTTGACGACATCATGAATGAGAAGAAGATTCGCATCGCAACCGACATGGCGATTCCGCCCTCCGGCATGATGGACGCCAATCTCAAGCCAACGGGATCGGATGTGGAAACCGCTCAGCTTCTCGCAAAGGATCTGGGGCTTGAGCTCGAGTTCGTGCAGACCACGGGCGCGACCCGTATTCCGAACGTCCAGACCAACAAGGCGGACATCATCATCTCGACCCTGTCCGTTACGCCGGAGCGCGCAAAGGTCATCGATTTCACCAAGGCCTACGCAGCGCTGCAATCCGTCGTCGCATGCCTGAAGAGCGTTGAAGTAAAGGACTGGGAAGGCCTGAAGGGCAAGACGATTGCCGTTTCCCGCGGCACGACCCAGGATACCGAGCTTTCGAACATGAAGGATCGGAATCTCACCCTTGCCCGCTTCGACGATGACGCCACGATGGTAACGGCCGCTGTCTCCGGACAGGCGGATTGTGTTGCGACTTCAGCGACGATTGCCAACCAGATCGGCGTCAAAAACCCGGCCCGCACGTTCGAGCCGAAGGTCCTCATTCGCACCTTCGATCTTGCCATCGGCGTGCGCAAGGGCGAGCCGCGCCTGATCGAGAAACTCAATGAATGGATTTCGATCAACTTGAAGAATGGCAAGCTGAACGAGATCTACAAGAAGTTCCACGGCAGCGAGCTTCCACCGGAAATGCGGACGTAAACCCTAAGAATTCGAGTGGTGCTTGGGCACCACTCACCCTTCAATGATAAGTGAAAGGCTCTTCAATGCGCGTCGTAATCGGGTCGGATCATGCCGGATGGTCCCTCAAGAATTCGGTGATCGATCACGTCCGCACACTCGGACATGAGGTCATCGACGTCGGGTCGTTCGATGATAAACCTGTCGATTTCCCGGATATCGCTCGCGCGCTGACTCAAAAGGTGAAGTCCGGCGAAGCCGAGCGCGGCATCATGGTCTGCGGCACGGGTGTCGGCGCGTCGATCGCGGCTAACAAAGTCAAAGGGATACGCGCGGCTGTTTGCCACGATATCCACTCGGCACACCAGTCGGTCGAGCACGACGACGTCAACGTGATGTGCATCGGCGCCAAGATTGTCGGATCCTGGCTCGCGCAAGATCTCGTCTCATCCTATCTTTCTGCGACCTTCTCCACGGATGAGGACTGCCGCCGCCGAGTGGAGAAGCTCCACGCCATGGATGCCGAAGGCTGACAGTAACCACCATCCAATTTTTCAAAGGGAGCGCGTGTAAACATGATCCTTGTTTTTGGCTCTGTTAATATCGATCTTGTTGCGCGCGTTGCTGCGATCCCACGCCCGGGCGAAACTGTCCTCTCTCCCAGCTACCAAATCGTGTTCGGTGGGAAGGGCGCGAATCAGGCAATCGCAGCCGCGCGCGCTTCCTTACCCCATCGTGTGGCGATGGCAGCTCGCGTCGGCGACGACTCTTTTGGCCAATCTGCGCGGGACAACCTTGTTCGCAATGGTGTCGCAGCTGATCTTGTTGCCATCAGTTCTGAACCGACCGGATGTGCATTCATCACCGTCGACGAACACGGCGAGAACGCAATTACCGTCGCCAGTGGGGCGAATACTTCTTTGACGGAGGACCAGATCCGCGGGTTCCGGATCGATGCGTCTACGATCGCGGTTCTTCAAATGGAGGTCCCCTTCTCGGAATCCCTCAATGTCGCTCGCCAGGTGAGAGAAGCTGGCGGCCGTGTGATCTGGAACTTCGCGCCGGCCCCGCCGACATTCCCAGCGCGAGACCTCTCCGATCTGATCGGCGAAACCGATATCTTCGTCGTCAACGAGCATGAGGCCATCACAGCATCGGAGCTTCTCGGCCGCACGGCCGGCACCTTAGAGGAGGCAGGGGCTTTCCTGTCGAAAAGCGGCTGCATTTGCGTTGTTACGGCAGGTGCGCGCGGAGCTTTCGCGTTTCATCCTGACGGGCAACGTGACAGGATCGAAGCGAAACCGATCCAGCCTGTCGATACAACTGGAGCCGGCGACACCTTCGTCGGCATCTTGGCCAGCGCTCTCGACGAGGCTCTTCCCCTCACGACGGCTCTTGAGCGAGCTTGCCACGGTGCAGCGCTGACTTGCCTTGCCCATGGCGCTCAGGCCGGCATGCCGACGCGTGAGCAAATCGGAACCGCTTGAGCGAAATATGAGCCCTGACGATACCGGCTCGACTTACAGCATCGGATCTGGGTTCGATATCACGTCCGGTGCTCTAGAGAAATCGCCCGGCCGATATTCCTTGCCGCGCCGGTAACGACAGCGACCTTCTCTTCGGGGGATCTGTTCATGTCCGTTTCTCTCGGTAGGTGAGCAGTGCCGGGGTGGAAGCCGCCCCGCCGAGGCCAAAGTCCGAAGGTCGGATCGACATACGAGCGGCAGAGCATCGGACGTGAAAAGTGGCATCCACTTTTAAGATCAATTCGACGCCCCTATAGAAGAGCGGATCGCTCCAACGAGGAACCGCGGCCACTTTTTCGCACGATGCGCTAGAATTCCTCTCTTGGATATACCGGAGGAATAGGCTCCGCGGCATTGATGAGCGGCTTGAGCTCGGCCTCGACATCCTCCATCGCGGTGAGCCACGGTGACGAGGGCGAGCAGTAACCGCTTCCTGATGGACCTTGCATTATCCTCCATAGCGAACAAGCCGCAACCGTTCTTCGAGACACAGCATGTCTCGACTCTCGTCGCCCTCGTCGAAGCAGGAGTCGGCATTGCGGCCGTTCCCAGCATTTGCATGCCGAGCGCCGCCCATCCAAACCTGGTGAGTATTCCCCTGGTCGAGCCTGTCGTGTCGCGTAAAATCGGTTTGATCCGGAGAGCGGGATCGAAGCTCTCGCCGGCAGCACAGAAGCTCTCTGACGAGATATTGGCCGCGAGCGATACCAAGGGCGGCCTGGAATCAAGGCCGTTACCGCACCGCTGGAAGCAATCAAGGCCGCTTGTACAGAAGGGTAATAGCACATCGTGATAGCCGCGCTCAAGCGTTGGGCGTGCCATCGAACTCACGTCCGATGCTCTAGCTAGTTCGTACGGTAGTCATTACGGGGCCTTTCTGCGACAACCACATCTTTGGGGGTGTCGGGCAGATGCCGCCGCAACACTCGATGCCGGGCAGCAGATAGCGCAGGCAGCACACCTTGCGACGCCTGATCGTCTGCCCATCCTGCGGCAGGTACTTGACCAGACCGAACATGGGATTGGGCTGGCCGCCCCCGTCCGACTTGCTCTGCAGCAAGGTCTGTCCTTCGGCGAGTGCGCCTGGATTGGCCCTGTCGTCCACGGCAGCCTGTTGAAGCGTCCACTCGAAGATATCTGCGGCGTTACTCCACAGCAGCCGGGGTGAGACGCCGAACTGGCCTGCCAAATGGCGGACGAGGGGTCCAACATGCCTCGCGAAAAGGCGCGTGAATCGATCGGTTCCTCGAGGCGGCAGCGATGCCCCATCGTCTGGCACGATGATCGCAGCCGTCTGTCCGCCCTCGTGCAGTGCAATGCTGACCTGATCGAGCTCTACTGGGAGATCCCGGCCGAGGAAAACGATCGCCGCAGTGGTCGGGATAATAAGTGCTCCGAAATGCCATTGAGCCCACATGGACACGAGTGCCCGCCGATCGCCGCCAGGATACACCTCTGCGAACCGGACCATGAGACGCTCAATGACGTCTGTTTCGAGCAGATCGCGGCCTGAAACGGCTGAAGCGTGCTCGCCGGGGAGTGCAAGCCCGTCCTTGAACCGGATAAAGGTGCCGCTGAAGCACGGTGCGAGCGAGGGGATCATGTCGATCAGGACGCCTGCTGTCGGAAAGGGAAACGATCCTGCGACGGACGGGGCTTGCTCGAGCGACCGCTCAGGACGATTCCTGCAGGCACTGCCATAACGGCCAGGAACCCGGCGATTCCAAAGAAAGCCACATAGCCGAAGGACTGAGCGATCCAACCCGCCCCGATCCCCCCGACCATGCTGGCACCTGCATCCGTGCATTGCAGCAGCGTGAAGTCGATCCCGGCCTGGCGCGGATCAGACAGCGCCATGAAGTGGGCGTAGAGGGCCACATATCCGAGCGCCATCACGGCGGAGGAGCTTGCAAGTGCCAGAGTGAGCAGAAGCGCCTTCGGGACTTCATCCGACCGAGCGGCTATGGCGAGCCCCGCCAGTGCGCCGGCCTGCAGCACGAGCGCGATCACCAGAATGGGGCGCGCACTCCATGCCCGAACCAATACACCTCCGAGGAGCGCGCAGGCGAAGCCGACGCCCAAGCCTCCAACGCCGTTGACAACCCCGAGGCAGCTCAGGTCCAGACCCTTGTCGACCAGAAAAGGACCGATCATGCTCAATCCCCACTTCTGGGTCAGGGTGTAGACGGCAGCAAGCGCAAGGCCCTTATGCATCTCGACGCGCCTGAGTGCATCACGGAGCGAAGGCCGATGGGTGCGTGGCACATCCGGGGTGGATACCGGCGACAGGACGAACGGCAGTCCCAGAAGCACGACCAGAGCGGCCATGATGAGCGTCGCCTGCGTCCAATCAAGCCGATCGACGAGGACGAGAAACAAACCCGAGCCGATCGCTGCGCCGATATACGCGCCGCCGACCTGTGCGGCATTGCCCCAACCGTGATGGCGCTCGGACAGGCTCTCGACAGCATGCCCGTCGCAGGCGATGTCCACAGTGGAGGCTGCAAAGGCGAGAATCATGAGAGCCGCCATGAGCGGCAACAGCCTCTCAGGACCGATCAGCCCTGCGGAAACGAGGCACACGGCAGAGACCATGCCTCCGACGAGCACAATGCGCCGCGACCGGCTCGAGCCGATCGTCGGAAGCCGATACCGTTCGATGGCCGGAGCCCAGAGGAACTTCAGGACCCACGGGAGAACCGCCAGGTAAGTCAGGCCGATCCGGTCGAGCGACATGCCCTGATCGCGCAGCACACTCGGGAGGGCGCTGAAAGTGATGCCCGAGATGACACTCTGCCCCACATAGAGCCCACCGACGCCCAGGACGATGGCGGCGGGCGAGCCAAGGCGGCTCATGGCCGATGCCGTTCTCACCAGCGATACCGCAAGCTCGCGATGACCTTGCGGCCCTCGTCGAAATAGCAATAATTGGATGAACAGACCTGCCCCCTCTCGTCGAGCAGGTTGGTTGCACTCACCTGAAAGCGCATGCCCTTCAGGCTCGGATCGAAATTCTCCAGATCATAGCGGATCGCTGCATCCAAATAGGTACGCGGCTCGTTCTCAAGGATCGGCCGATTGAGGCTGTCGCCAAGGCTTGAGCCGACATAGCGAACGCCTCCTGCAACGCCGAGGCCTTTGGCGGCCCCTTCCTGCACCGTGTAGTCGAGCCAGAGCGATGCCATGTGGTACGGTACGCTCGTGAGCCGGTTGCCTTCGGTGTCCGGGGTCAGGCGCAGGATGCGCGCGTCGGTGTAGGAATAGGACGCCTGGATGTTGAGCCCGTCCGCCAGCGACGCGACGCCTTCGAGCTCGAAGCCCTGAGAACGGATATCCAGTTGGATCTGCTGGTTCGTGGCGTCGACCACTTGATAGACGACCGCGTTGTCCTGACGTAGATCGAAGATCGCTGCACGCAGCGACGCATTCACGCCTGGCACATCGTATTTCACGCCGACTTCCACCTGTCCGCCGGTCGTGGGCTCCGCCACGCTGCCGCTGAGAAGCGTGCCTGGATTGGGTGTGAACGACGTGCCGTAACTGACATAGGGCGCGAAGCCGAAATCGGTCACGTACCCGAGAGCGGCGCGGCCCGTGAACTTGGCGTCGTCACGATCGAACTCGAAACCGGCGGTGTTATACTCGCTCGACAACCAGTCTTGGCGGCCGCCCAGGGTCAAGCGCCAGTTCTGCCACGTGAGCTGGTCCTGAACATAGAGGCCCGTCAGGGTCTGAGTCTGTTCCTCCCGATAGCTGAGAGCCGGATCGGTTCCGATCGGCACCACGCCGAAGCCTTGCTTGGACACATAGCTGAAGCGGCTGACATCCAGTCCGGTCAGGATCGTATGCTCCACAGGGCCGGTGTTCACGCGGCTTTCGAGATAGGTATCGCTGACGATGCCCCAGTTGTTCTCCCGTGTGAGACCAGATCCGCCGTAATAGTATTCCTGGTTGGTCCCCAGCGCCGAGAACCGCGTGCGCTGATGCAGGGTGAACATATCGTTGAAGCGGTGCTCGAACTCGTAGCCGATACGTCCCTGCTTCTGGCGAAAATCGTTGTAGCGGGCATCGCCGGCGAAGATTCTCGTCGCTCCGATCGACAAGCTCGTGGGGTTCCCGGCAGCATCGATCGCATAGTCGTTGATGTAGGCGGCCGTGCCACCCGTGGTCGCATCCATGTACTCGCCGAGGATCGTCAGTGTTGTCGCATCCGTCGGTTTCCAAGTGAAAGCCGGCGCAATAAAGATCCGATCGTCCTTGACGGCGTCGATCTCGGTTCCAGCATCGCGCAACAAGCCCGTCATTCGATAGAACAGGGTGTTGTTCGCGGTGAGGGGCCCGGAGAGGTCGAAACTGCCCTGCAGACGCCCATAGGAGCCGGTCTGCACCTCGACCTCGTGGAAGGGCAGAAAGGTCGGCCGCTTCGAAATCAGGTCCACGATACCGCCGGTGCTGCTCGCGCCGTAGATCGAAGCCGCGGGACCACGCAAAACGGCAATGCCTTCGAGGCCATAAGGCTCGAGCCTGAACAGACCATTCGGGCTGTTGACCTGGCGCAGACCGTCTCGGAACACGCCCGTATAGGTGACGTCGATGCCGCGAATCGTAAAAGCGTCGTAACGCGGGTCGAAGCCATAGCCCCCCACTCGCGTGCCCGGCGTGTAGGAAACCGCATCGAGCAAGGTTTGCGGCTTGCGATCCTCAAGTTGCTGCTGCGTCACCGTAGAGATCGATTGCGGTATTTCGAGAAGCGGCGTGTCGGTCTTGGTCGCGCTTCGGGACGAGATGGCCACGTAGCGATCGGCCGTGATCGGACCCGTCTGATCGTCGGCACGGCCTTGAACCGTAATCTCCTCGAGCTCGATGGCTCGGGCCTCGTTCGCCTGAGCGAGCACAGGGGACGAGGCAAGAACAAGGGCGGATGACGCCAACAGCGCAAGCGGGATCTTCACAGCACTAACCTTCGGTTCGTAGCGATGTGACCCGCCTAGCGGTCAGTTGATAATGAGTCAAATACTATAGTTTTGAACTATTTCAATTAAAATAACTGCAGATTAAAAACATTCTACTTTATCTATCGGCAATGACAACCTTCCAATGGACCAGAAATTTTTACTCTTATTTGGTGGATGGCGACAAGCCATCACGCATCACTGATGCCTGGGTTAGCCCACCATGGGCATAGTGGCGCTCGTTCAAATGCCATAGCTGGGTTCGATACCTCGATCTCACCGCGCCTTGGCTCGACCCCTCGAGGCTGATGACACCGTTCGTTTGATTGGGTCCAAACCCCTTCAGGTCAATCCCTGGGTCGTGCACCGACCCTGCGCCTCTGTCGCGGCGGCAAACGCCCCTATGTCGTCCTACCGGTCCCTCTGCCAGGGGTACAACGATGGGGAACAAGGCCTTTCAACTCCTGGCGGATAGGGACGCGTTCGAAAAACTTATGCCATCCGAATGGTATTTGCCTCGGCTGCATCGGCCGCTAGATAGCGCTTATCCGAGGCGGGTGGCGCCTCCTAGATGTCGGTCTCGATGCTACGTTCGTCCTTATCGTTCTTGTTCTGGCTTACTATAGTCTTGGCGTTAGGCATTGGAGGCCTACTGGCCTATATCTATTCCGGCGTGTATGACGTATCCGCGATCAAGCAGCATACGCCACTCACTTACTGGGTATTGAGCACAGCACGGCGCCAGTCGATCAAGGCGCATACCACCGGAGAATCGCCACTGGACTTGGCTGATGCGGATGTCCGGGCCAGAGGGCTTCTCCTGTTCGACCGGCATTGTCGACAATGTCACGGAGCACCGGGGGTTGCACCGGATGCGATCGGTCTCGGGATGAATCCTTCCCCGCCGAATTTCGCCCAAATGGGTCGGGATCTGCCGGCGTCGGAGATCTACTGGGCCGTCTCGAACGGGATCAAGCTGACCGGAATGCCTGCGTGGGAGTTCCGCCTGAACGAGAGCGAACGCTGGGCCATCGTAGCGTTTCTGAAAAGCTCTCCGACACTGGCCCCCGCTGAGTACAAGGACCGACGAACCCGACTGCTGTCCACGACCTTGAATGAAACGACGCCTCACAGCCCCGACGCCTTCTGGAAGCCAGAAGATGCGACGCGGCGAGGGCAAGTCGCGGTTCAGCAATACGCATGTCCTACCTGTCACGTTATTCCGGGAATAAGGGGACCGGATGCACAGGTTGGCCCTCCCTTGGAGGGCATTGCGACGCGGATCTATCTTGCCGGAGTTTTGTTGAACACGCCTGCCAATATGATCGAGTGGGTCCGCAACCCACAGGCGATCAAACCGCTCTCCGCCATGCCGAATCTGGGCGTGACCGAGCGCGATGCCCGCGACATCGCAGCCTACCTTTATACATTGCGTTAGAGGGCTGTTGCAGCCGCTATCCACGATTGACGGCACACATTCTCGCTGGCGCGTCAAGTCGCATACTCCAGCATCGGATGTGGGTTCGATTCCACGTCCGATGCTGGTGCGCCTTAGCGCATCGTGCGAAAATGTGGACCCGGTTTTTCGCAGCAAGCGATGCATTCCTCTAGAAGGAAGCATCGGACGCGAAGGCGAGCCCGCATCCGGTGCCTCAGTTCTTGATGTGAACATCGTCCCACGTGAAACCGGCACCGGCGAAGTGGCGAAAATGCTCTTCAGTTCACTCATGAGCGGGAAGAAAATCCGTTCTTCGGTGCAAACCGTTTACTTTGGGCCTTCAAGATCCGGCCCAAAGTCCCGGTGTCCAAAGGTCACATGTTTAAGGACGGACAGTTCGGCCGCTCGGCTGCTCTTGGAATACGGTGTCGCACGCCTGGAATCTGAGCGCGAGACGTTTCGACCAGGTGATTGACCCATGAGGTGCAGCGGGACTTTATCTCACCCATCCCTGGACAGTCCGCCATATCACCGATGACGAGTCGTCCCGGCTGCTTGTGGCACGCACGGAGGTTCGAGCTTCATACCCTTGCCGAGGCACGCCTGATTGAAAGGCGAACACCGGCGGCCCTCTCCTTGCCTTGAGATTGCCCGAGTTGCCGTGTCACCTTCAAGCAACAAAACCTTAACGGCACAAGGACGGGGGTAATGGGACAACCATTCTGCGGGCCTCTGAAAGCTCGCCCTTTTCTCAAAAGCTTACTTCGGCCGATACCGCTGATCCTCGTTGCGATGCTGGTCGGCCGCGGGTCCGAAGCTCAAACTCTTTCGTCTCTCCCGTCCCGATCGGGTGCGATCGTCACGAAGCGCAACGCGGTCGCTCAAGTCCCGGGCTGGGCTCGCTTCTGCAGGCAATGGCCCAAGGAATGCGCAATAGATCCCTCAGAACCGGCAAAAATCGCTCTCACACCGCAGGTTTGGGAGACCCTCGTCGGAATCAACCGACAGGTAAACGCCGCGATCAAACCCCTGACCGATTTGGAACATTGGGGTGTCGACGATCGCTGGGACTTTGCCGAGGACGGCTACGGCGACTGCGAGGATTATCAGCTCCTCAAGCGCAAGCGCCTCGTTGCGGCTGGCGTGCCCCGGCGCGCATTGCGTATGACGGCAGTGATTGACGAAAACGGCGCGCCGCACGCAGTCATGATGGTGCGAACAGACCGCGGTGACTTCATCCTCGACAACAAGCGCAGCGCGGTCCTGCCATGGCGCGAGACCGGATACGTTTACTTGCAGCGGGAAGGCGACACGGGGTCGGCCTGGGTCTCGCTGGGCAGAGCCGTTGCGTCACCCGTTGCTACGGCGGGTCGCTGATATAGCCGGCGCAGTCCGCTAGCGCATCGTGCGAAAGAGTGGCCCCGGTTTTTCGCAGCCAATGATGCACTGTTCTATCGTGGAAGAATCGGATCAAGCCCCAAAAGTGGACTCCACCTTTCACGTCCGATGCTCTGGCGAGCGGCAATGCCCTGCACGACGGCTCGGCGAGCACATAAAAAGGAGGCAGACATCTGCCTCCTTTGAGCGACACGTCATGCGCGCCGCACTATCTACGCTTTCGGCTCAATCCTCAACGGATCGGAGGAGCGAACTGAATGCCTCCTTTGGTCCAGAGATTGTTCACACCTCTCGGAAGGCCGATCTTGCTCTTCGAGCCGAGATTGCGCTCGAAGGACTCGCCATAGTTTCCGACATGGCGGACGATACGTGCCACCCAATCGGTCGTCAGTCCCAAACCCTCGCCGAATTCGCCTTCGGTTCCCAGAAGGCGGCGGACTTCGGGATTCTCCGATTTCAGCATCTGATCGACATTCGCCTGCTCTACCCCGAGCTCTTCCGCATTGACCAACGCGAAGACTGTCCAGCGGACAATGTCGAACCACTGATCGTCACCCTGACGCACATATGGCCCAATCGGCTCCTTCGAGATCACCTCCGATAGAAGCATATGCTCGTCCGGGTTGGACATTTTCAGGCGGTACGAGACGAGCTGTGACATATCGGTGGAGAGCGCATCACAGCGCCCACTCTCATAGGCCTTCACGGTGTCGTCGATCCCCTGAAAAGTGACGACATCATACTTCAGCTTGTTCGTGCGAAAATAATCCGCAAGATTAAGTTCGTTCGTCGTCCCCTGCACGGTGCAGATGGTCGCTCCATCGAGTTCCT
The DNA here is from genome assembly GCF_041276405.1 of Microvirga sp. TS319. NCBI lineage: Bacteria > Pseudomonadati > Pseudomonadota > Alphaproteobacteria > Hyphomicrobiales > Methylobacteriaceae > Microvirga > Microvirga sp. TS319. Next base: position 1,282,681 of record NZ_JBGGGT010000001.1, read on the forward strand.
TGACGGTCCTGATATTGGCGCTCTTGCGGACCTGGAAGCCCTGCCCGTCGTAGTAATTCACCGCCGTGAAGTTCAGACCTTGGCCTGCATCTCGGCTCAACGTCCACGTGGTGGTTCTTGGGAGCACATCGATCTCGCCGCTCTGAAGGGCCGTCAGGCGATCCTTGCTCGCCAAGGGAATGAAACTGACCTTAGCCGGATCATTGAAAATCGCTGCCGCCAATGCACGACATATGTCGACGTCGAGTCCGGCCCAGTTGCCCTGGCTATCCGCCAGGCTGAAGCCCGCAATGCCCGTGCTCGTGCCACATATGAGGTGGTCACGCTCCTTGACTTTCTGCAGCGTACCCTGTGCCGACGCAGCGGAGCTCAATAAGATCGATCCTGCCAGTGCGAACAAGGCGGTCTTCACGGTCAGTGGCATGTTGTTTCCTCCTGCAAGAATCATTGCGGCTGTGATCCGCCAGACAATCTTTGACGCGACGCATCCATGATGCTCGAAAGCGGCCTCTCCAGCATCTAACGTGAGATCGAGCTCACGCCTGATGCAGTATGTCTCTGTTCTCGGGCATCTTTTCCCGCAAAACCGGTTCCCACTTTTGCGCTCGATGCTCTCCTCGCTAGAGCATCTTTTCCCGCAAAACCGGTTCCCACTTTTGCGCTCGATGCTCTAAAGATCCATCTGCTCGTAGCGCCGATGAGCCGTGGGCTTGGGGGCCGGATCTTCGCTGATCGCGATGATCTCGGCCGGGCGACTGACCGGCGTCTCCAGCCCTTCGTGCCAAATCCAGTAGTGGTTCTCCGGCAGGCCATTCACAGCAACGACCTTATGCCCGCCCGCTGTATCGATTGCGTGAATGGTCACACGTCCGATCAAGCCGCCCTTGAGCGCGCGCATGTCCGTGACGGCTTCGTAAACCGCCTCTTCGACGCTCATGCCCATCTTCATGTAAAGGACGACGGCTCGTGCCGTTCCGGCGCGAATGCTCATCTCTCCAACGCCCGTGCAGGCACACGCACCGTACCGCGTGTCAGCGTAGGAGCCTGCCCCAATGACGGGGCTATCGCCAAGGCGGCCAGGATACTTCCAGCCCCACCCCGAGGTGCTCGTTCCGGCGGCGATGTCTCCATTCCTGTCCTGACCGATGAAAACCGTCGTGTCGCGACCGATCTCAGGATCAATGGCGTGCCGGCATAAGTCGGTCATCGGCACGTTAGGCCATTGCCCGCGCTCTCTCTCGCTGACTTCATCGTTGAACCACCGCTGCCAGGCAGTCCGGGCATGCGGCATGAGGAGATCGCCCGCCTCGGCACCGATCTCAGTCGCAAAGCGCTTCGCGCCCTCGCCGACCAGGAGCTCATGCGGAAGCCTCTCAAGAACCTGACGCGCCACGCTCACCGGATGCAGGAAGCCCTTGAGGGCGCCGACAGCCCCCGTCCGAAGGGTTGTTCCGTCCATCACCGAGGCGTCGAGTTCGACGTCGCCGAGGAGATTGGGCCAGCCGCCGCGACCGACCGTGCGAACGGTCTCATCGGCCTCGACCAAGCGGACACCGGCTTCGATCGCATCGAGGCCGGCAAGGCCCTGCGCAAGGAGCTTCGCCGTAGCCATGATCCCGGATCGGCCTTCGTTATTCGTTACAATGATCATGAGAGTCGCGTCGGCAATGTCCCTGTCAGTCGCTATATTATGCTGGTGTGAATTTACAATGCAAGACATATTCAAATATGAATATACATGGCATGATCCGGCCGAGCGTCACCTTGCGCAGAGCGGGTCGGCACTGACATAGAGGCTTTTCCGATCCATGAACCTCAAGAACGTCAGTTTGCCATGATCGACTTCCGCCACATCGACGCGTTCCGCGCGGTGATGAAATCCGAGACCATGGTTCAAGCCGCCAAATTGACCGGGATCTCCCAACCCGGCATCAGCAGGCTCATTGCAGACCTCGAGAGACTGAGCGAGCTCAAGCTCTTCGACCGGAGCCGCGGAAGGCTCCATCCAACAACGGAAGCTCACGTCTTGTTGGAAGAAGTTGAACGCCGCTACGCGGGACTACAGGCAATCCGGGAGTTCGCGCGTAGCCTGAAGGACAGCGCCGCGTCTCCTGTCCGGTTCGGGACCGTCATGTCGTTCGGCATCGGGTTCGCGGCTCGGGCCATTGCCGCCTTCAAGGCGGAACACCCGCAAATTCCAATCTCACACACCACGGGATCATCGGCCCTCATCGCCGATCAGGTCACGATGAGGACCTGTGATCTTGGTCTTGTCACGGACAATGCTGATGTCTCGTCGGTCTCCAGTTCGGTGTTTGCCTCGATGGATCTGATTTGCGCGCTCCCAAGTGACAGCCCTCTCGCAAAGAACCGGATCATTACGGCAGCCATGCTGCGGGATCAGGCAATCATCGCCTATCCGCGTGAGGACATGATCCGATGGGGGTTGACGAACGTGCTGGAGGAGGTCGGGATCAGCTATTCACGCGCTTCGGTGGAGACACCGTATTCCGTCAACATCTGCGCCCTGGTGCGTGAAGGCGCTGGGGTCGGCTTTGTCCATCCCATCGCAGCATACGACTTCCTCGGCCATGGTGTATCCCTGCGAAAGTTCGAGCGGTCGCTGCCGGTTCGAACCTTGTTCGTCAAAGGGATCGGATCACCGCTTTCAGCCGGGGCTGAGCGGCTCGGCGAAATTTTGACCAAGACGCTCGCGTCGACGGAGAAAATTGTCGCCAGTTCTCTGATGGCCTGATTGGCCACCCTTCACCACGACCGAGACGAAGGCAGAAATCCCGCGACAAGGTGCGGCCTTAAAATGGCACACGCGGACGCGTGAAGACGCTCCAGTAGGCCAGCGCGAAGCCGACGAATGCGACAGACCACGGCCCTGCGCACCGGATATATGCATAAAATCCAAATCGGTACTCGCAATCCACGGAGAGGCGCGCGCCGGCGACGTTCCCTCCCCTCTGGCGGCATTATAGACGGCTACCCTCGGGCAGCCCGTCGCCGGGTGAGGAACAGGCCGACAGTGATCGCTACTAAAAGGGCAGCGTCTCGGGTCCTGCAGAACAGCTTGAACAAGGGGGACAGTCAATCCAAGCGGGAGGCCTGGGTTAATTGGAACATTGGCAAGCGCGAGGGCAGGCAGGGCCTCCGGACAATTATAGAGAGCTGAAAACCGTTGTGTCCTCCTAAGGATGAGAAACCATTAGGTCTGCCATGAGCCCGCCGAGGGCTTGCGAGATCTCGCCGAGAGCCGGGCCCCAGGCTTGCGTCGAGGGCACTGTCGTCGATGCGACCGGTCAGGTCGGAGAAGGCTTCGTCCAGCTTACGGATCCCCTGGCGCAGACTCCGAACTCCCCATCGCGAACAGCTTGCCCCAAGGGTAATGCACGCAGGGTCTTCGTTCTTCCCCCAATGGGGGAGACCGGATTGACCCAGGTGCGACAGCGCACATGCCGGATCATGTCGGATTCGCCGCAGGTCCATCTCCACCATCTGGGGGACGATCGTTCGCCGTTCGGCTGCAATCCTTGTGCTCGTTCAGCATTGATGGAGTTCGCAAGAATGACCTCTTCCAAGGGGACTGCCATCACCCGCTGCTCGTCGCCCATGTTCTCAATGGAGAAACGCCATGCGCATGCTTACCCATATCGTCGGTGCCGCAGCCATGATGTTGATTGGCCAGGGACCCACTCTGGCTGGCTGCCACCCCTCGGATCCTGCCATACCGGTCGGGATCATCACTGGTGACGCGGATAAGGATACTTTCGGGCTGGCCTGCATCAGTGCCGAGATGGACCGAACCGGCTCCACGACCATGATGTCTCCCCGGCACGTCATGCAAGTTGGGCCCGGAACCGGCGATGCCGAGAAAGACAGCTTGGGGTATGTCCAAGTTACTGGCGCCCAGTAGAACAAGCAGGCGCGAACCAGCGGGGGATCCTGCCCCGAAGGTTTGAGCGCGATTGCTGATCTTGGTGCTCGGAGCGCATGTAGGCGGCTCTGGGCACTGAGCATGAGGGCATGGTAGTATCGGTGCCATCGCTCCGGTACTCCCTTGGGATAATGCTGATCCCGTCTACCCTTGGTGACGTCAGCCAGTACACTGATGCGGCCGCCGTTGGGGCGCGGTGACTGGAAGGCTGGGGTCATGCGGATTCGGTTCGGCTTTCAACTCTCCGTCACGACACTGTTCGTAGCGGTGGTGCTTGCCGTCGGCCTCGCCCTGGTCTTCCTAAGCTTCGACCGCGCCCGCTCGATCACCCGGTCGGCGGCGTTGAGATTCATCGATCGGGTCGCCGACCACACGGCCGACCGCGTAAACGGACAATTCAAGGACGTACTCGACATCTTGGAAGTGCTGCGGCAACTCCAACCCGTCGAGTCCGGCACGATCCTCGGCAATCCATCCCTCTATGCAACGCTCGCAGCGCTCCTGCGTCGGCATGGGCAGCTTTACAACCTCTATGTCGGCTACGAGGACGGTGGGTTCCTCGAACTCGACGTACTGGACCGGGCAGGACCTGCGGTCCGCGCCGAGCTCCAAGCACCGGTCGACGCCGCCTTCAGGCTGACTGTCATGGAGATACCGGCCGGAGAATCGACCCGGGTCCGCTTTACGTCCTATCTCTCTTCCGACCTCACCGTCCTCGCCCGGGACTATCGCGCAGCCGATTACGATCCACGCGAAAGGCCATGGTATCGGGATGCCTTCCGACCCGGAGCCGGTCCGATTACTGAGCCCTATGTCTTCAAGATCGCCAACCTGATCGGCTACACGGTACGGGCACCGTTCCCCCAAGGGCGCCGTGGCGTCGTGGCCGGAGACATTCTTCTCGCCGAGACAGATGCTTTTCTGCGTTCGCAGAAGCTCGGTTCCTCCGGCGTCGTGTTCATCTTCGATGACAGGGGACGAGTCGTCGGCCATCCGCGCATGGCGGAGGTTCTGCGTGCCCAGGCGGCAGGCGCGGCGCTCGACCTGCCACGCCTCGGCCAGCTTGTGACCGTCGACATTGCTCAGCCATTGAACGCCTGGCGGCGGGGCGGGGCCTCACAGCAGATCTTCGAGGCGCCAGACGGGCGAACCTACGTGGCTGCATTCCGTTCGATCGGGACGGCCGGATCCTCGGGCCTGCGTCTTGCCGTCATAGCGCCGCTCGACGAGTTCTTCGCGGAGATCGAGGCAGGACGGCGTCAGCTGTTCCTCCTGGCGCTTAGTTTCGTCCTCGCGGCAATTCCCATTGTGTGGTGGATCGGATCGATGTTGTCGCGATCCATGAAGGCGCTGGCGCTTGAGACGGACCGCATCCAGAAGTTCGAGACCCGCGGGTCAGCGAGGCGGATCCGCTCTATCATCCGTGAGATCGATGACCTTGGACGATCCGTCGCCACGATGCAAACGGTGGTGCGAACCTTCGCCAGCTTCGTGCCCAAGCGCCTCGTCGAGCAACTCGTCGCTACGGGTGACGCCCTCGAGCCCGGCGGGACGCGTCGCGAGGTCACAATCCTGTTCACCGACATCGCTGGCTTTACGGCCATTGCCGAGAAGGCCGATCCCGAGCAAGTCATGCTTCGCACCTCACGATATCTCGCCGCTCTGTCGGCAGTCATCATGGAGCACGGCGGTACGGTCGACAAATTCGTCGGGGATGCCATCATGGCCATCTGGAACGCACCGGCTGACGATCCCGATCATGTCGCCCATGCCTGTGCGGCCGTACTGGCCTGCCGTGAGGCCAACAGGAACCTCAACGTGGAGTTCGAGAACGAGGGCTGGCCCGCCTACCGGACCCGGTTCGGGCTCCACACTGGGGAAGCGGTGGTCGGTACGATTGGGTCCGATGACCGCATGGCGTACACGGTCCTCGGCGCGGCCGTGAACCTGGCGGCCCGGCTTGAACCGCTCAACAAGGAATACGGCACCGAAATCCTGGTCAGCGAATCGATCCAATGCCAAGTGTCTGACCGTTTTGCGTTCCGAACCGTCGACACGATCCAGCCGAAGGGTTTTGAGGCGAGGATCCAAGTGTACGAACTTTGCGGTGAACGCAATGGACATTCCCACGGGAAAGATCGAGCCTGAGGAGTTTGTCCTCGATCCCGGTGGTTACCTCGGTCGCCTCTCCGTAAACTACACGATGCTACAGGCGGGCCATCGCGGACGCTTGCTAACGTGATGTCTGGATACGCCCCGTTCCCACAGGCGGCCTGCGGCAGTCCCAAGCCGCGAAGTGCCGCCCTGCAGCATGGCGTGTTCGAAAACTGACGTCCGTGATCGGCTCGAAGCCGGCAAAGGAGGGATCACTATGAAGAGAGCATCTTCGAAAGCCATTCGGGTAGCCGCCGTCCTGACCATCCTGTGCGCTAGCGCGCAGGCCCAGGACGCCATCCGGCAGCCGGGTCAGAAGCAGATCGGCAAGGTGAAGCCGGAAGTCGAACCGGCGCTGATCGTCATGAATTCCGGAGGAGCGAGACTCGAGGGCAACAAGCTCGTTCTCACAGGCGTCGCTCCAAACTCCATCATCTTCGCCGACCGGCCCGTGCGGGCGGCAGGCCACGCCCTGACGGCCCACCTCCTCGAGGAATGGGCCGTCGGCTCCGACAGCTTCGCCAAGGACCCGCCGAATGCAACCGTGTCGGTGTTCGACAAGGCCGGATCCACCGTGAAGGATGCTGTCGTCACCCTGAAGAACCCGAGGATGGAAGGCAGCCAACTCACCTTTGACGTGGCGGTGCTGGAAGGCGATCTGGTCAATGCCGACGGACCGGCGTCGGTGTTCATCGACATCATCGGCATGCCGTTCACGCCACTGTCGTTCGCCGGCATGGCCCGCCGGACCGCCTATCGGGGTGCGTTCTACGCCGGAGCGGCCGCCGCTGCGGCCGGTGCCTACGGCTACTACCATCCCTACGCACCTCCCTACGCCTACCCGCCCTATCCCTATCGCCCCTTCTAGCGAATCGTGCGGACCCGGCGGGCATGACGCGCCTTCACGTAAGCCTCCTACCTGCTGCGGTCCAGTTCGGCCTCGATCTCGGCCGCAAGCTCTCTTACCAATTCTCGGTACTCGGCACAGCGCGCCTCCCTCACGGGTGAGGAGGATTGTTCCCAGTGCACGAGGGCGGCCTGCGCCGCGGCGAAATCCTCGCACAGCGACTGGAAGTCTTCGTCCGTCCAGGCCAAATCCTCGATGGCATGTCCCCGGTCGGGAAAGCGGGCGATTGCGGCCTGGACGGCGTGCTGCATGGCGTATCCCCGTTGCCGGGCTCGGGCGGCGCGGGTGCACCGTCCCACGGGCGCCAGCATCGCCCCATACCGCACGCACAGGGAGTATGTTACGGTAGGTTACGTGACGAGGCGTCTCGTACGCCCGCGGACAACGGACCGACCCATGCTCGGTGGAAGCGACGGCACTGTCGGTGCCTCGCCGCAGGCGCAGTCGCCGCCTGCGGCGGTAGACGTGCGCGCCCAGCTCGAGATACTCCTTGCCAGCCCCGACCTCGACGCGCCCGCGCGGGCCCGCAGGTTTCTGCGCTACGTCGTCGAGGAGACGCTCGCTGGCCGCGCCGATCGCATCAAGGCTTATGCGATCGGCACTGAGGTGTTCGAGCGCGGCACGGACTTCGATGCCCAGAGCGACCCGGTCGTGCGCATCGAGGCCGGACGGCTGCGCCGGGCGCTGGAGCGCTACTATCTCTCCGATGGCTTGGCGGATACGGTGATCATCACCATCCCCAAGGGTGCCTACGTCCCGCACTTCGCCTGGCGCACGCCGCAGGCCGCGGAAGCGCATCCTGCCCCGGCCACCGTGTCGTCGCCCGGTCCCCCGGTCGATTCGCGGCCTCGGCGCTGGACGCCCTGGCCCGTCGCGATTCCCGTCGCGGTCGCTTTCCTTGTCCTCCTTGGCGGGCTTGTCTTTTGGGCCTTATGGCGCGGCGATGCGCCCCGTACGCTCCAAACTCCGGCCCACTTGTCCCACGGCGGGCCAACCCTCGTCGTGATGCCGTTCGCGGCCCTGGGCGAGGATCCGGCAGCCAGGACTTACGCAGACGGCCTGACGGAGGAGGTCCTCAGCCAGTTCGCCCGCTTCAAGGAGATCACCGTCCTCGGACGGGAGACGTCGCGCAGCATCCAGCCAGGTGCGGATGCGGCGCGCATCCACCGTGACCTCGGCGTCCGCTACGTGCTGGAGGGCAGCGTCCGGGCAGCCGTGCACCGCCTGCGCATCGCGGGCCGGCTCCTCGATGCACAGTCCGGTGCCGTCCTATGGTCGCAGACCTACGACGAGGACTTGCAGGTCCGTGATCTCTTCACGATCCAGGATGACGTCGCACGCAGGGTCGCGACTGCCGTGGCGCAGCCCTACGGCGTCATCCAGCGAGCCTATCAGGCTCGAACAGGCGCCCGTCCGCCCGACGACCTCGAAGCCTATGGCTGCACGCTGCGATTCTACGAGTACCGGGCTGCGCTGTCGGAGGAGAGCCACTCCGCCATCCGGGCCTGCCTGGAGCAGGCTGTGGCGTTCCATCCGGATTATGCGACCGCCTGGGCGATGCTGTCCGTTCTGTATCTCGACGAGGACAGGTTCGGGTTCAATCCAAGGGCGGGGGCCAGCACTCCGATCGAACGTTCGCTCGATGCTGCGCGCCGTGCGATCCGCCTCGATCCGGAGAACGTGCGGTCGCTCCAGGCTCTGATGATGGCGCTGTTCTTCGCCCAGCAGCCCGCTGAGGCGCTGGAGGTCGGCGAGCGGGCGGTGGCGCTCAACCCGAACGACACCGAGCTGCTCGGCGAGTTCGGAACCCGTCTCGGCCAGGCGGGAGCCTGGCAGCGCGGCGCGGAACTGCTGGAGCAGGCGCTCGTCCGAAACCCGGGCCACTCCGGCTACTACAGTGGCACGCTGGCGGTCTACGCCTACATGCAGCATGACTACGCGCGCGCCGAAGTTCTGATCCGGCAGGCGGCTCTGGAGAAGTTCCCGCTCTATCATTTCGTTGCCGCCGTCATCTACGCCCAACTCGGCAAGGTGCCAGAAGCCACCGAAGCCCGCGACGAGTTCCTGCGCATGCGCCCGACCATCTTCGCGCACTGGGACGACGAGATGGCCAAGCGGAACTACCGACCGGAGGACGCGGCCCATTTTGCCGAAGGAGCCCGCAAGGCCGGCTTTCCGGTGCCGGCTTGGACAGCGGCGGAAGCCGTCCTTCAGGCGGCCACTCACCAGCGCTGACATCGCCACCACCACGTAACCTACACGATGCTACAGGCGCGAACGCTCCGCCGTTGCTAGCGTCCGGGCAGTGGGCATGGCGATTCCGAAGAGTTCGCTCGCGGGTACCGCCGGGGCGAGGAGCCGCGGGTCAGGACCGTCCGCCGTGCCGGGTAAGTGTCGCGCAGTTCCCAGAATCCACACGCAACGGAGATTTGTCATGACGATGAAACTGACCCGCCGCCAGGCGACGATCGGTGCCCTGAGCCTGCTCGCCGGGACCACGATGAGCACTGTCAGTGAGGCTCATCTGGGCGAACTCTTGGGCATCGACGAAGGCCTCGAGGATTTCTGGCTGGCAACCGACGCCTACGTCTACGGCTATCCGCTGGTCACCATGGAGATGACGCGCCGGGTCATCACCAACGTGGCCGCCCCCGAGGGCACTCGGGCCCCGATGGGCCAAGTCATCAAGCTTCGACACTATCCGGATGCCGCGTTCCGGGACGTGACCGCCCCCAATGCCGACACGCTCTATACGACCGCGTTCTTCGACGTCGGCAAGGAGCCCTGGGTGTTGAGCCTGCCGGACATGAAGGACCGCTACTATCTCATGCCGATGCTCGACGGCTGGACGACGGTGTTCCAGGTTCCCGGCAAGCGCACCACGGGCACCGGCGCCCAGACCTATGCCATCACCGGCCCCGGCTGGAGCGGCACGCTTCCGGCGGGCGTCAAGGAGTACAAGGCGCCCACAAACATCGTCTGGCTCCTCGGTCGTATCTACTGCACCGGCACACCGGAGGATTATGCCGAGGTGCACGCGCTCCAGGACCAGGTCAAGCTGGTGCCGCTCAGCGCCTATGGCAAGCCGTACACCCCGCCCGCCGGCAAGGTCGATCCCTCGATCGACATGAAGACCGCCGTCCGCGACCAGGTGAATCGCATGGACGCGGTGGCGTACTTCACCCTGCTGGCGGAGCTGATTAAGACAAATCCGCCGTCGGCGGCCGATGCCCCTGCCCTTGCGAAGTTCGCCCGGATCGGGCTCGTGCCCGGCCAGGACTTCGATGCGAGCAAGCTGCGCGCCGACTTCGCCAAGCGCATCCCGGAGATCGCCAACGACCGGATCATGATCCAGTTCAAGATCAACAAGGACGTCCACGACATCGATGGCTGGGGCTTCACGACGAAGACCGGCATCTATGGTACCGACTACCTGATGCGGGCTCTCGTCACGGCGATCGGCCTCGGGGCCAACCGCCCGCAGGATGCGGTCTATCCGACCTCGCAGAAGGACGGCGACGGCCAAGCCTATGACGGAGCCAACAAGTACGTCATGCGCTTTGCCAAGGGCCAGTTGCCGCCGGTGGAAGGCTTCTGGTCGCTGACGATGTACGACGGCGCCTACTTCTTCGTGCCCAACCCGATCAACCGCTACTCGATCAGCGCGCGTCAGGACCTGAAGACCAATCCGGACGGCTCGGTCGACCTCTACATCCAGAAGGACTCGCCCGGAGCGGACAAGGAGTCGAACTGGTTGCCTGCACCTGCCGGCAAGTTCATCCTCATGCTGCGGATGTACTGGCCGAACGAAAGCAGTCCATCGATCATCGACGGCACCTGGACGATCCCGCCTGTCAGGAAAGTCGGCGATCGGGCGTAGGCGCACGCGACCGCTTCGCGCAACGTCGAGGAATCTGTTCTGGTATCGAAACGGGAGCGCCGGACCATGCGGCGCCTCACCAGCAGGAGGCTATGGCAACGGAAAGCGGCCCTTGCTGGGTGGTCCGGTCATCGCGTCGCGACAGCCATGATCTGAAACCGCTCCATCCCGGGCCCGCCCCACAGGTCCTCATGCGCCCCTTCTAGAAGGGGCGCATGAATGGTGGCGGTTCATAGCTCGTCACCGGTGGCGGACATTCATGATAGGCTTGGACCTCGACAAGACAGGAATGCGCACTCGGCCCTTGGGCTAGAGCGGATGTGCCCCGGTCGGGCGTCAAAACATTCGGGTTGCCGTGTTTGTCCAGCGAGCCGGGCGTGCCCGGCTCGAGAGGATCAAACCACGCTCCCGTCGACAGTTGGACGACACCAGGACGCACCGCATCCGAAAGGCACACCCCGGCCAGGCAAGCGCCACGATCGTTGAAGACGCGCACGATATCGCCATCCGAAAGGCCGCGGCGTGCCGCATCGTGCGGGTTGATTCGGATCGGCTCGCGTCCGGCGATCTTAGCGTCTCGCGCATGACTTCCATTGTCATACTGGCTGTGTAGCTTTGTGACAGGCTGGTTCGAGATCAGATGAAGCGGATAGCGGGCTGCCGCAGGCGCACCGAGCCATTCCTGCGATGGAAGCCAGGCGGCGTGACCCGGACAGTCCGTATAGCCGAAGCTCGCGATCCGCTCCGAGAACAGCTCGATCAAACCGGACGGGGTGGCAAGTGGGGACTGCGCCGGATCGGCGCGGAAGTCGGCAAGGAGTGGCTTGACCTCTGCGGGTTCCGGCAACAGGGTGACCCCTTCACGCCAGAAGCTATCGAAGTCCGGAATTTCCATGTCGGAGGCGGCAATGCGCTGGCGTGCCAATCCATAGAGATGCCGGAGCCAGCTCTCCTCGTCCCGTCCCTCCGTGAAAGCGTCCTCGGTCCTCAGCCGCGAGGCAAGAGCGGAAAAGATCGTGAAGTCATCACGGGCTTCGCCGGCCGGCTCCGCCAGCCGGTGAGAGGCTGCAAGCATCCGGTCTCGATTGGCACAGACGAGATCGTTCCGTTCGAGCTGCGTGGTAACAGGCAGAACAATATCCGCGTGCCGGGCGGTCGCGGTCCACCATGGCTCATGGACGATGATCGTCTCAGGTCGCTTCCAGGCCTGGACCAAGCGGTTCAGGTCCTGATGATGATGAAACGGATTGCCGCCTGCCCAATAGACGAGCCTGATGTCGGGGTAGACGCGCCGCTCACCATTGAAATCGTAGCTTTCGCCCGGACCCAACAGCATGTCGGCGATACGGGCCACAGGAATGAAATCGTCCACCGCATTCCTGCCCTGCGGCAGCGAGGGCCAAGGAATTCCAGGGTCAGCGTTGCCGATCCCATTGACCGACCCATACCCGAAGCCGAATCCGCCACCGGGCAACCCGATCTGCCCCAGCATGGCGGCGAGCGTGATGGCCATCCAGTAGGGTTGCTCGCCATGATCGGCCCGCTGCAGCGACCATGACATCATGATGAAGGTCCGTCCGTCTGCCATCCGACGGGCAAGTGCGCGGATCTCGTCAGCGGGAATCTCACAGAGGTCGGCCGCCCAATCCGCCGTTTTGACGATACCGTCCTCGGCACCGGTCAGATAGGCTTCGACCTGAGCGAAGCCGGTCGTGTAACGCGTTAGAAACGCCCGATCGTGGAGGTTCTCACTCAGCAAGGTGTGGCAAAGCCCGAGCATCAACGCGACATCCGAGTTCGGGCGGGGTGCCCACCACTCGGCCCCCAAGTCGGCATGGGTGTCGTTGCGGATCGGACTGATTGAGATCAGTTTCGCCCCGGCATCGCGGCACGCACGAAGCCCCTCTCGCAGGGTATGCCGACTGAGCCCGCCGGAGCTGACCTGAGCGTTCTTGTGAGAGGCGCCCCCGAACATCACGATCAGATCGGAATGGCCGGCGAGCAGGCGCCACGGCGTGTGCCCGGCCGCCAGCCCCCGTCGGTCTCCGATCACATGCGGCAGGATCGTATCGGCAGCGGCAAAACTGTAATTCTGCACGGAGCGCGTGTAGCCTCCAATCGTATTCAGGAACCGGTGGATTTGGCTCTGCGCATGATGGAATCTGCCGGCACTCGCCCAGCCATAGGAGCCACCGTAAATCGCCTGGTTGCCATGATCCCGCCGGACGCGGTCGAGCTCGCGCGCGACAAGCCCGAGCGCCTCGTCCCAGTCCACCTCGACGAAAGGCTCCGCGCCGCGTCCTTCGCCTCCCGCTGCCGCACCTTTGTTCAGGAAGGAGCGCCGCACTGCCGGTCGCAAGATACGCGCGGGGCTGGTTCTGGCAGCGATCATCGCGCTGGCGATCGGCGACGGGTCCGGGTCCCCCTCGTAGGGGGCAAGAGACACCGGTACACCTTCTTCAAGCTGCACGCGGTAGGTGCCCCAGTGTGTCGCCAGCGTGGGTTTGTCGGGTAATGGTAGCATTGATCGTCCTCTTTGGAGACTGCCGCCTGTCCTGCCCTCCTGTCAGGCGAGCGATCGGGCCGGAGTCTTCTGATCGTCTGGTATGCCCGCAGCCTCCAAGGTCGCGATCGCCCGCCAGGCACCGGAGAGATGCTCGACGAGGAGACGCGATAGCAACGGTCCGTCGCGCCGATCGATGGCGGCAAGAATGGCTTCGTGCTGGCTGCTGACGAAGGTCCAATCCTGCTGCTGCATGATGGCAAGGTAGCGGACCCGGTATAGCCGCAGATTGAGCTGCGCATGGACCTCGATGAGCGAAGCGTTGCGTGAGGCCTTGATGATGCTGAGATGGAACGCCTGATTGGCCCGGAAGTAGCGGCGACGGTCGTTCCGATCGAATGCGGCCAGCATCTCGTTCTGCCAACCATGAATGGCTCTGATATCGGCCGGCTGAGCCCGCTCGCAAGCCATTTGGGCGCCCAATGCCTCCAGCGAGGAATAGACCCGCAGCAGATCGCGCATCTCCTCGATACTCAGGGCCGTGACGACAGCACCGCGATTGGGAGCAAGATCGACCAGGCGCTCGACGGCAAGGATCTTCAGGGCATCGCGCAAGGGGGTCCGGGAAACATTGAGTTCCGCCGCAAGCGGCACTTCGCGGATGCGCTCTCCTGGCTTGAGCACATCATGAATGATCAGGTCGCGCAGATGCGCCGCGATCTGTTGGGGGAGCGGCTGAGCCGCAACCCGCACGGCACCCACATCGGATCCAGCATGGGCAAACGACAATGGTTCCTCGTTCCTGATCATTGCAAGCGCCTGCCCTTCTCGTCTCTGCCGCATCCTCACCAAGCCTCCAGGGGCACTTCACCCAGGACCCGTTCCTCGCACAGCAGAAAAACACAGAGAAGGGCTTGATTGTACCATTATGTTCGTTTTAAAGTACGAATCGTTCGCTATTTAGAAGCGTCTCTCGCCAAAGCGCCCCTTCTCGGAAACGACTGGGTCAGTCTACACGGACTTGATCATTGTATGCAATCAACATTCGTAGCGGAAGGCGTCCATGGGTCGGACGTATCGGAGCCGCTCGTTAGGAGAACAAACCCATGAAGCTCAGGATCCTTCAAAGCGTTGCCGCAGCCGCTCTGATTGCGCTAAGCACTGTATCGTATGCGGCCGATGGTGCTCTTCGGGTCGGAGCATCCCCAGGGCCGTTCGCCGACTTCCTGAAGGAGGCTGCCAAAAAGGCCAATGCCGACGGCTTCAATGTGGAAGTGACCGAATTCACCGAGCCGACCCAGATCAACGAAGCCACGCAGGCGGGCGACATCGACGTCAGCAACTTCCAGCACGTGCCCTATATGCAGAGGCAGAACGAGTCGCGTGGGTACAAGATCGTCGCGATCAAGCCTGCCTACGTCGCGCCCGGCGGCATTTACTCGGCGAAATACAAGTCGATTGCCGAGATCCCGAACGGAGCCAAGATCGGCATCCCCAATGATCCCGCAAACGAGTCCCGTGCGTTGGCTCTGCTTCAAAAGGCGGGGCTGATCAAGCTCAAGGATCCGGCCTCCATCAGCGCCAGCGTCCGTGACATTTCTGAGAATCCCAAGAACCTCGATATCGTCCTGCTTGATGAGATCATGCTGCCGCGCTCGTTGGGTGACCTCGGAGCTGCATTTGTAACCCTCAACAAGGGCGTCCTGGCTGGCCTCGATCCTAAGGCAGCCATCATGCTGGAGGATAAGACTTCGCCGTGGGCCATCGTCTGGAGCGCACGCAGCGACAAAGTCGATGATCCCCGCATCAAGCGCTTTATCGCCGTCTTCGAATCCGATCCGGTCAAGACCTACATCATTCAAAGGTTCAACGGGACTGTAATTCCCGCCTGGTAGCCGCCCTGGTCAACAGTCAGACGATCAAGCGAATAAGATCATCATGTCATGAACATACGAGGTCAGAATGAGCAGGGTTAGTGTTGTCGAACCTGGGCTTGGGAGCCCCGAACAGGATGCCGCATACAGTGACGAGATCGCCCGTGTGGGACAAGTCACGAATATGAAGAAGGCGATCCTGCATTCCCTCCCCGCCTATAGAACCTACAAAGGCTTCTACGACCTGCAGAAAGCAGCGAGGGACCTTGTTGGAGTCCGCGCCTTCAATATTTTCGCCTATGCCATCTCGACGGGCTCGGATTGCGTCCTGTGCGCTACATTCTTCCGCCGCCTGTTGAAGGAGGAAGGAATTGAACCGCGGGATTTCACCCCAACCGAGATTGAGGCCATCCTTCTCAAGGTTGGTCGAACCATTGGGGAAAGGCGCGGTAAACTCTCCGACAGTGTCTGGCGGGAACTCAGGCAACACTTTGATGACACCGGAGTCGTTACGCTGATTGGCTTTGCCGGAACGATGGTCGCCACCAACATCTTCAACTCAGTTCTTGAGGTTGATTTGGATGAATACCTTGAGCCGTTCGTCGTGGAGCCGGAACCTGCCTAAGGTTTCCCTTCTGCGGCAGGGACATCATCACTTCCCATCATTGGACAACATATGCGCAACAAGACCTTCTATGGCGTGACCATCGGTATCCTGATGGTCAACACGAGCTTTCAACGCTACCTCGGCGATATCGGCAATGCCGAAACGTGGGATTTTCCGGTCCAGTACAAGATTGTCCAGGATGCCGTCCCCACGGGCATGACAGACCTTCACAATGTCAGCCTGCTCGAACCCTTCAAGAATGCGGCGCAAGAGTTGATCGATTCGGGGGTGGACGGGATCACCACGACATGTGGGTTCCTTTCGATCTACCAACGAGAGCTCGCTGACTTTTGCTCTGTTCCGGTTGCCACCAGCAGCCTGCTTCAAGTGCCGATGGTCCAGCAACTGATCCCGACAGGCAAGCGCGTCGGCGTGCTGACCTACAACGGCGACGTCCTGAATGGGCGATACTTCGATGCTGTCGGCATTCCGCAGGACACGCCGGTCGCGGGTATGCCCCAAGACTCGGAGTTCGTCCGGTGGATCAAGCATGGAGACACCAGCGTGCCCTATGAGACGCTCAGGTCTGAGGTTCTGGCTGTCGCCAAACGCTTCGTATCAGAACATCCGGAAATCGGGGCACTTGTGTCGGAATGCACGAACTTGGCTCCATTCACGGCGGACATCAGTGATGCGATTGGGCTTCCGGTCTACGACACCGTTTCGCTCGTGAACTGGTTCCATGCGGGACTTCGGCCACGCCGGTATGCGAGGTTCTAGCGCATCGTGCGGACCCAGCGGGCCGCGCTACAGCGTCGGGCGTGAAATCGAACTCACGTCCGACGCTATAAGTCCATGGTCTTGAGCATCTTTCCACGCAAAACCGGTTCCCACTTTTGCGTTCGATGCTCTAGCGAAAAGAGGACCCGGTTTTCACTGACGCGGCCCTTCGGGTCCGCACGATGCGCTGTCCTATAGCGGGAGGATCGGATCGATCCCAAAAGTGCAAATCCACTTCCCACGTCCGAGGCTCTAACTACGCCGTTATGGCCAGGCCAGGAAAGAAGGGCACCCGATGCGTCAATGGGTACACGCTCGACTGCGTCGGTTTCTCCGACTGGTACTCCAGACACAATGGGAAACGAGGATGAACGGAACGGATCTTCAGACTCGCCGGTCATTCCGCTGACCTGTCGGCAGCAGTACGTGACCGTTGTCACGGCTATTCGTCTCGTCACTCGAGCAAGAAGGAAGGGCATGTGTCCCGACAATCGATAATCATCATCGGTGCAGGTGTGCTTGGGGCCTCCCTCGCTTTCCGGCTTGCACAAGGTGGAGCAAAGGTCACAATCATCGAGGCCGGTGAGATTGGTGGTGGAACGTCCTCGACCAGTTTCGCTTGGGTCAATGCACATGACAAAAATCCACGCGGGTATCACGACCTCAACGTCGCCGGTATGGCCGCCCACAGGCTCTTGGCCAAAGAGCTCGACGGTGATTGGTATCACGAGTCCGGCTGCCTGGAGTGGCGCGATGCAGGCGGCCGGGATGCCCATGTCGCTAACGTCGATCGTCTTCAAAGTTGGGGCTACGATGCACGGTGGATTTCCGCCGATCAGGCACTCGGTCTCGCTCCCTCCATCAACTCGACAGCAATAGGAGATGCTCCTGTTGCGTTGTTCCCTGATGAGGGATGGCTCGACACCGGCTCATACGTGCGTGGTCTGCTTGCGGCGGCTTCGGCGCTCGACACGACGGTGGTGACGAATGCAAGAGTTTCGGGCGTCGAGTGGGCCGGCCGTAAAGTTGAGGGTGTCAGGGCAGAGGCAGGAATCCTCTATCAGGCTGATACCGTTGTGAATTGTATGGGCCGGTGGGCCGATGATCCTGTCCTCCCGGAGGAACTTCGTGTTCCTATGAGCCCGAGCTATGGCTTGCTCGTGTATGTAGAGCTCCCGGGCATCCACCTGGACCATGTGCTGTTTACACCACGGTGTCACATCAGGCCTGACTCGTCAGGCAGGCTTCTGATCTGCAAGAATGACGCGATCCACGCCCTCGGCCCAGACTCCATCCTCGATCCGGCAATGCCAGAGGCCGACGCTCTCATCCAGGAAGCGAGCCACGTTATCCCGGCGCTGACGTCCACAAAGGCCAGCGAAGTCAAACTTGGGATACGAGCTGTTCCGGCGGACGGCTTACCAGCAATTGGGCCAATCCCAGGCATCGATGGCTACTATGTTTCCGTTATGCACAGTGGGATTACTCTCGCACCTGTGATTGGCTCCATGGTTGCAGCAGAGTTACTCGACGGGCATCGGGAAGCGGCACTTGCTCCGTTTCGACCCGACCGCATTCTATTCCCGGGGCGGAAGCGTAAACACGCGTAACACTCAGATCGCACGGCCGCACTTTTGTGTGGCAGCAGGTTGTCCAGGATCAACTCGTGGCCGGCCGAAGCCTCGGCACTACGATCCGATCGCTATAAGCGGCAGACCACGGGCCGGTCATCGGCCCGTCGAACATCATGGGTGCGCTCGCCCGCGCGTGGAAGAAGCGCCAGAGCGTGCCGATGCCAGCCGAGACGCCGGCTCCTCACGCAAGCGGACCTGCATCTCGTAAAGTCTGATAGGTCAGGAGGCCTCGATCAGCCCCAGGAAAAGGCGAGATGCGCATCGAGCGTAGAGCCCCCGGACTGGACCTGGCGGCGCACCGTCACTTCATTGGATCGGGCACGGCGCCCCGCGCAGAATGGCGGTTGAGATGCCAGCCCCATAGCAAGCCGCTGCCTACTGCACTGAGACGCCACTCAAGGCTGTCCTGATCACGCGGTCCCGCAGGCCTTGACTGAAGGTGCGTACCATGGCGTGCCTCCATGTCAGGACGCCGGCAGACCACGTCATGGCTCAGAGTGGAATTCCTCTCGCTGGGAGTAGCCAGGAAAGACTCTTGGACTTTGAAGTTAACAGTCAGAACGGCGGGACTTGGACCCGCGCCCCGCATCCACGCAGGGTTAGGTCACTGGCATAACAGGACTTCTCCGCAAGGAGTCCGGTTCTTCACATAAGTACAAAACGATAGTTTGCACGCGGATGTCAAAACGATCCCCGCCTGATTTATGGACCTTAACCGACACACAACCCTAATCCCTTGGTAGTACCCCGTTGGACATGGAATATGAATATATATCATGAAAGCAACTAGATATATTCGCATTGTATAACTGCCGTTTTCTGGGCCCGATTAAGGACAACAGGCATAGAAAAATACAATCTTGTCGATACGCTCCATAATCTCGCCACATACCCAAATATTACTTCTTGCGCTTTCGAGCGTCGTCTGTTGCGTAATCTCCAACTTCATATCAATACATCACCATACACAGGTTTTGCTGCGTGGTGGGGATGCCGTTGCGCAGCCGCTTGGGTTCTTTGCATGAGCCAAGCGGATAATCGCGGCCGCCCTCATGACCGCGATCGCTTGAGGATCCATTCCCCTGGCTCCTGACGGTCTCTCCGCGCACAGACATCAACCAAAGGCGGAATATGAATGGCAAATCGTCTGTATTCGACCGATTTTGAAGGCTCGGTGTCCCTGGCCTCACTGCAGGTGAACAGCAACACCGAGGCGCTGCAGGGCCTGCAGAACGCCGGCAATGTCTGGGGTCGCGCCCCGACCATCCAGATGCTCTCCGGCGCCGGCAACTACAACAGCGTGTTCTCCAACGCCATCACCGCCACCACCGGCCATGACGGCAACCAGACCCGGGCCCTGCATCTCGACGTCAACTCGCGTCCGGCCGACTACACCCAGTCGCCGCTGCTGTTCCAGCCCACCTCCGAGCCCGGCGACTTCTACGTGAGCGCCTGGATCAAGCTGCCCGACAACCTCTGGTCCACGCTCGGCAATGGCGGCTGGTTTGCGCCCCTGCCCGAATGGAAGACCGCCGGCGACTTCCGCGTGGTCAACACCATCCAGGCGATGAGCAACGGCAAGCTCGCCTGGAACATGGTGTGGGATACCAACGCCAACGGCAATGTTCCCATGCAGACTTTCTGGAAAGGCACCAACACCAGCGTGGCGGTGCCGCAGGGCGAGTGGTTCAAGGTCGAGATGTTCACCCACCGTGACAACACCGATGGCCGCGTCTGGCTGAAGGTCAACGGCGAGACCGTGTTCGACCATACCGGTGACAACATCGGCGTCAACAACGCTCCGATCAACCGCATCCTCATGGGCAACCCTTACTCCAACAAGCCCATCGATGTCTGGCTCGATGACGTCCAGATCTGGGACGGGGTTCCGAGCGCTACGGTGTCAACGCCCCCATCACCCACCGACCCGAGCGGCGTGGACACGACGACGGGCACTTCCGGCAACAACATCATCTATGCCCGCGGCGCAAATAGCATTCTGACTGGAGGGGCTGGACGCGATACCTTTGTCTTCAATGCAGCCGTGATCCGAGAGGGGGGAGCCGACACGATCACCGACTTCGACCCGAATGACGACACCATCGACCTTGGATTCGCGTTCACGTCGCCGGCGAATGGCAGCCTGAGCGCCAGCGAGTTCCGGATTGGCGCGCGCGCGCAGGACAGAAACGACTACGTGATCTACGACAAATCGACGGGTGCACTGTACTACGATCCCGACGGGAATGGAGCGGCAGCCCAAATTCAGATCGCGAAACTCGCTCCCAATCTCAACATCACTCCTAGCGATTTCTACGTCTATTGAGCCTTCCATGAAGACGGGAGCATTTACAGATCCCTGGACATGACCGTCCGGATTATGTGCCGTGCCGTCATTCAAACAGACACGGTAGCAAGGGCTGTAGCGTGCTACAGCCCTCTCGTGCTACAGCCCTCTATTGAATGCATCAAACAGATGTCGAACACGTGAGCGAGCAGCCGTTGCGTGGAAGAGGGATAGTTGATTCCATGGGCATGGCTATGGCTCGCCGGAGGCGATCCAAGCTGTTTGGACGAGCCCTCCGTCTGTTGAACGTTCGTGCCGAAAGGCGACGCTTCCCATCTGGCACCGCCTATCGGGGCTTCCAGCAAACCTAAGCGCAGTACGGTTACGCGGCTGTGCCGAGATGCGGAGCCTTGGCGAGGCTTTGCATAATGAGCTCTCGGGCTTGGCTTTGCGTGATCTGACGAATTGCCGCTATCTCCCGGCTCATGAAGTCCATTGCGGTTTCGACGATCTGCTGTTCACTGTACGAAGCGTCGTCTTGATTGGGGCTTCGGTTAAGGTCTCGCAGAACCTCGGCGATTGCCGTCAGCTGGCCGGTTCCAAGACGCTCATTGTATTCGGCAGCACGTCGGTTCCACATCCCACGTTTGGCCTTCCCTCGGGTGGCGAGAACCGCGAGGGCCTGCTCTACCGTGGAAGGCTCAGAGAGCTTCCTGAGACCGCTCCCCTTGGCCTTGGCCAGAGGAATGCGAATGGTAAGGCGGTCTTTGTCGAAGGTAATCACGAAGAGTTTGAGTTTGAAGCCGGCCACTTCCTGCTCTTCGATCGCCATGATTACACCAACCCCATGGGCAGGATATACGACGGTTTCCCCGGGTTGAAAGGCAAGAGTGTTGTCCTGCGTCGTCATTCAGATCGGATCTCCTTGAGGCATAAACCCTCGCCCCGGGCCAAGGCGAATAGCGCCGTTCGCTCCGAGATTATCAGGACTGTGTTAGCGGACCGTAAGGGCGGGAACGTGAGACTTTCATGGGGTCCCTGCATATCGGCCGCTCGGCGGAGGTCTTCAAGAGGGACCACCAGAAGAGACCGGGCAAACGCGATGACGATTGGGGGGCCCTTCCCGGTACTGCCCCGGAATTTGCATGAAATCGAATAGGACCTGACTACACTCTTTCTCAAGCTGCTGTCGCGCGCTGCCATTGATCGGCTATCCGTTTCCTCAGGAGGCGCAGAGTTCGGCAGGAGATCAGGTCGCGCCGAAGAGTGAACGTATTGTAACCTGCCGAGGGAACCGAGAGGAAACGCCGAGCTGATCCGACCGACTTGAGACCGTGCATCTGCCGTTCTCGTCGCTGGGCCGCTCGATGCGAGTTCTCGGCACGATTATTCTTGCGCAACCCTTGCTCGCGGCAAGCTGAGGGCCCCTACTCTCGCACCGCATAGCCCAATATTTCCCCTGGAACCGCCATTGCTCCAACCTGAAAGGCCAGGGCATTTGCCAGCACTGAGGGGTCGATCCGATACCGACAACGCCATTTCAGGATAAGATAAATTTCGATGACTTCATGCATACCTCGCAATATACTATTCTATATGGAAGTTTATTTTCGAGCTTCTTCAGAAATTTTCCGCTAATTACAAGATTATCACGTCACATATCACAAACTATAAGGAATTTCAACTTAGCTATATGCTGACACAAAATCATCATAACTTTTGCTGACTGCCACGCTTGAACCAATTGCTATCAGTCTGGTTATCAGTACTCCCAACAGGGACATTTGAAGGAGAACTGATTATGGCTCAGAACAATGGCTCTTCGAACCGTGGCTTTGCGTCGATGGATGACAACAAGCAGCGGGAGATTTCAAAGAAGGGCGGCGAAGCCAGTGGGGGCAACTTCAAGAATGATCCCCAGAGAGCATCGGAAGCCGGCCGTAAGGGCGGTGAGCATTCCCATGGCGGCAACAACGGCCGCTAAGCGATAGCGTGACCGGAAAGGGCTGCTCTCGGGCAGCCCTTTCTGCGCACCTTCCACCCATCAGTCTTGCGGGCAAAACTCATGAATCATCAGGACACTACGAATACCGGCACAATTCGCCACCGGGCTGAAGATGACCTGTTTCACTACGATCGGTCGACAGCAGGTCGCGGCCTTGAATGCGATACAGGCCTGTTTCGATCTAAAGCCTCAGCACGGGATTGGGTGAAAGGGATGCGTCCGCGCTGGCTGACAGGATCGTCTCAGCCGCTGGCCCGCCCTCGCTTCGAGGGATGATAGCGTGTGCTACTCGCAAGGACAGAGGTGAAAGTGTGCTACGCTGACCAAAACCCCATCCGGGGTAGAGCGAACAGGGCGTCATGCGGAGCAAACCACGACGCAGGACGCACAATGAACTTTGTCTCGCAGCAGTGGCAAACGGCGGTTTGGCCGGGCCGAACCATGCCACCTCAAAGGAGGAGCTGAGCGGGCGCACCCACTCCTACATGGTCCGGCTCGCCAGGGAGGCTCCTACCGGGATTGCCCTGCAATGATCGAGGCAGACAGCCCGCAACAGGCCGCTTGCGGCGCATGATCCCGCGGATCAGATCGGCTCGATCGCGCAAGGCCGAAGGTGCCATACGCCAATTCACACAACCAGCACGCGTCCGCCGAACCCGGAACGAAATAGAGCCTCGTGAGCGGCCTGATCCGGATCATAGCAGCAGTCCTGAACGAGGCGCAGGTCGTAGTCCGCATCGCTGGCCCAGGCGACGCTTGAAAGAACAACGCCCGTGGTGCTTATCCCTGCCATGACAAGCGTGCTGACGCCGCGTGACCGAAGGTCGGAATCGATCGAGGTGCCGTGAAAGACGCTGGCCCGCGAGCATGCATAGAAAAGGTCGCCCCGTTCGATCGCAAGTCCTTCGACAGGCAGACCGGTACGAAATCGTCCACTCGGCAGATACGGTGTGATTTGGCGATTCGTCGCCGGAGGGGCATGCTCATACTCTTCGCCCAAAGAGAAATTGGGGAACAGCACCGGTCGGCCAGTAGCGCGCCAGCGTCGGATCAGAGCGTTACACCGGTCTAGCAATGACGATGCCTGCCCCGCAAAGAGGATGTCGAACACGTCGACCTGGTAGTGCATAATGACGAGAGCCGCTCTATCGATGTAACTCGCCTGAATATCGATCGACATCACTATCCTCCAAAATTTTATTTGAACTCGAGCTGCGTATTTGTGGCGGCTCGGGCGGGTCCGCCAGGACCACTTGCAAAGATATAATCTGCTTAGATCACACCAGCTCTGCTGGCAGGATCAAGAAAACCATTGGCTGGCACGGGCTTGAGCGGAATTCATGAGCCAACCGCCCCGGGGGGAGCGAATGAAGTTTATGAGATCCTTGTTCAGTCGCTCCTTGCGGGTGAAGGAGAGTCCGTGTGGAGCACCCTCGTACACCACCAGTCGACTGCCCCGGATCAGGGTTGCAGCCGGGCACCCGGTCAGGTCGAGCGGCGCCGAGGCATCCCGGTCGCCATGAATGATCAGCACCGGCACATCGACCTGTTTGAGCTCAGGTCTGAAATCCGTCGCCACCATGATGCGGTTGAGTTCACCGGCCGCTTGCAGTGAAGTCTGGGTCATCATCCGAATGGTCCAGTCGATCATGGCCTGTGACGTGCCGGGCACGAAGAACGGCTCGGCGTTCTCCGCGGCCCAGCCTGCAAAGTCGCTCAAGAAGACATTACGTGCCTGCGCGAACACCGCCTCCGGAACCCTGATCGGGTTGTCGTCCGTCTTTAGGAGGAAGGGAATCGCAGCCGGCGCAACCAGTGCCACTCGGGCAACACGGTCTGAACCATGCCGCATCAGGTAACGCACGATCTCGCCGCTGGCGAGGGAGTGGGCCACGAAGGTCACGTTCTCCAGCTCCAGCCCCGGACGACGTCCGCGAGGTCGTCCGCCAGGGTGTCGTAATCGTAGCCCCGGCCCGGGTCGCTCGAACGGCCGTGCCCCCGTCGGTCATAGGCGATGCAGCGGAAGCCCTGTCGGGACCGGAACTCCATCTGGCAGGCCCACATGTCCGAACTGAGGGTCCAGCCGGCCAGGAACAGGACGGGGACGCCCGTGCCCCAGTCGCGATAGAACAGGGCTGCGCCTTGTGCGGTCATGACGGTGTTCGGGCCCAGGATGTGGGCCTCTCTGGTGGCGGCATTCATCGTTTCACCCTCCATCATCCTGTCGCGTGAACACCCGGATCATGCAACCGTCGGCACTTGGTCGAGAAACCCGGTCACGGTGGCGAGGCGGCCGTTCTCGAGCGTGGCGAAGTCGGTGCCCTTGATGGGGCCGTCACCGCCCTCAGGGCCGAGTTGCCAGGAGAAGCGGACCTGATTGCCATAGCCGTCCGGCTGCCCCACGAGGGCGAAGCGAAAGCCGGGGAATTGCCTGTGCACCCCCTCAATCAGATCAAGGATCTGGTCATGGCCGTGTCCTTGCATGAGCGGATCGAGGTACGTACCGTTCTCGCTCCAAAGCTCGGTCAGCCGGGCCTTGCGACATTGGGAATCAGACTCGTTCCAGAGAGAGATGTACCGGGTGGCGATGGCGGCAGCGTCGGTCATAGGTGGTCTCCTGGTGGCGACGGGATCAGTCCCGGCGTGAGCACCATGGCCGACGCCCAGTATGGCGTCGATTACGTCGCAGGTCATGAGATCATCTGCCCGATTTCAGATCAGGGCTTAACATACCAGAACTCCGAAGCGCCCTCCGGCAGCAGCGTGAGCGTGCGATCAAGGGCCCCCTCATCAATGTGCCTTCGTAAGGCACGGGCAACGTCCTTGATGGCTGTGTCAGGCGCGAAGTTGTGGTCTGCCCGCAGCGCCTGCACCTCCTTGGTCATGATCCAGCGGCCCCCGAACGGCTGCCTCGGCTCATCAATATCCCAGTCCGCTACAAAGATAGCCCTCAGAATGGGAGGAAGCACATTAGCGAAGGTGATCGCTTCTTTGACATCCAGTCGCCGGCGAAAGACCTGCAGGACAGCTTGCACCATCGTGTACACCTGATTGCGTGTCGCCAAACCGGAGAAATCTCGCGCATCCACGAGAAACCTCTCGAAGTCTTCTGAAGCATGCTGAAGATCCATTGGCATGGTCATGCTGGTTCCCTGGTTTGTGGCCCACTGAAAACTGAAGGGTAATGTCGGGCTCAAGACTGCGCGAGTTCTTTGAAGCCCCCGGAGGTCATGAGCCACGGTATCAGGCCGGTCAGGCATCAGCCCCATGAAACGCCGGGATCGGGTCAAGGCAGTGCCAAAAGGCGGATCGTGATCCACTGGGAACTCGCCTGTGGTCTCCTGAATTCGCGCCGGCGGGAACCTTCCTGGCGTCTTCCAATCCAATAGTCATCGACCAAGGCCCTGTCAGGCACGGGTGAGGGTGCCATGATCCGTTCGGTTGCCTATTCAAAGGCGGCTCTCGCCGGCATGGCGGGTGCGGTTGCCTGGGAAGCCACCGCCCGGGTGCTGATCTGGGCAGGCATACCGTTCTTTGATCTCGTCATGACGCTCGGGACCTTGATCCTCCCCCACGCGCCGGCATGGGAGGCTTGGCTGGCCGGCATGGCGGTTCACCTGCTCGTCGGCGCGATCTGGGCCGTGTTCTACGCCTATTTCTTCTGGTCCGTCCTGCCGCTCCGCCCTGCCCTACAGGGTCTGGTGTTTGCCTTCGTGCCGATGCCCCTCGCGATCTTCATCATGCACCCTCAGTTCGACCTGATGAACCCGCTCGTCGAGAGCGGCCAATTGCCGTCTTCCGGGTTGTTCGGCTTGAGCGCCGGAGCATACGAGCCGCTCTCCATCGGAGCCGGACACCTGATCTGGGGCACCGTGCTGGGCCTGCTCTATACGCGGCCTGTCGGTTTCCCGGCGAACCGTTCTCCACGCCTGACCCACCAGCTTGGCGGCTCACACGCTTCCTCCAATTCGGCTCCCGAGTCGACCGGCCACAGGTTCATGTTTGCGACAGGCATCGAGTGCAGCTACCCCACCCTCGAGGGTGGGCGCTGGCGCATGGACCAGATGGCGGCCTGCGGCCACTACCGCTATTGGCGCACCGACCTTCAACTCGTGCGAGATCTCGGTCTCCGCTATCTGCGATACGGCCCTCCCCTGCACCTGATCCATCGGGGTCCCGACGAATATGACTGGACCTTCCTCGACGAAGTCGCCGCTGAGATGCAGCGGCTCGGCATCGTGCCGATCATGGACCTGTGCCATTTCGGATTGCCCGATTGGCTGGAGAACTTCCAGAACCCCGAAGTGCCGCAGGCGCTGGCCGATTATGCCCGGGCATTCGCTCAGCGCTATCCTTGGATTCGGCTCTACACGCCCGTGAACGAGATGTATGTATGCGCCAAGCTCAGTGCGCTCGAGGGATTGTGGAACGAGCAGTGCCGGGACGAGCGCGCCTTTGTCACGGCGGTGCGCCACCTTGCCAAGGCCAATGTCCTGATGATGCAGGCGATTGCGGCCGAGCGCCCGGATGCCGTGTTCGTCAACAGCGAGAGTGGAGAGTTCTACCAACCCTGCTGTCCTGACCCCGAGACTCGCCGCATCGCCGCGTTCGAAAACGAGCGGCGCTTCCTGCCGCTCGACCTCCTGTACGCCCGTCCGGTGCACGAGGACACGCATGCCTATCTCTTCCAGCACGGTATGCCGTCTGAAGAATATGCGTGGTTCATGCAGCAGGACGTGCGCCGGCGGGCCATTCTCGGCGTCGACTACTACGAATGGAACGAGAAGCTCATCGACAGCAATGGCCAGGCGCAGGCCCTCGGCGAGCTGTTCGGCTGGTATGTCATTGCCGATCAGTACTATCGCCGCTATCGGCAACCGATGATGCATACCGAGACCAACCGCATGGACGCGCGCGACGGCCCGCGCTGGCTCTGGCGGCAGTGGCACAATGTGGAGCTGATCCGACAGGCGGGTGTGCCGGTTGTCGGCTTCACTTGGTACTCGCTCACCGATCAGGTCGACTGGGACATCGCCCTGCGGGAGCCGCTCGGCAACGTTAACCCGGTCGGCCTGTTCGACCTCAACCGCGACCCGCGGACCGTCGGCCTCGCCTATCAGCACCTCGTGCGCCTCTTTGAGGCCGACCTCGGCAGGTCACCGTCTATAGAGGCTGTGCTGGAGGAAGCCTCGAAAGTTCGGACACGGCAAACGCGGAGGCTCCATGCTTAGAATGCTACAAGCCCATGGCCTCGATGCCGGACCGACCCAACGGCCTGTTCTGGCGGGCGCCATGGCCGGCGTGATCGCCGCTGCTCCGGCCCTCGCACTCCTCGCCGGGTTCCGGGCGTTGGACGCGCCCGCACGAGCAGCCGGCATACTGGCTGGAACAGCCGCCCTCACCTATGCCGGTCTGATGCTCGTTGGAGGCATCCTGTACGGTTGGCTGTTCCAGCGGGCGGCCAATGACGTACGGGGCGGCTGGCTCTTTGGCCTGGCATATGGCTTCGTGCTCTGGATGCTCGGTCCGATCCCGATGCTGCAATGGCTGCCGGACCAGCCCATCCTGCGCGGCTACCCCGCAGCCGGACTGCTGTTGGCCCAGTTGCTTTGGGGCCTCACATTGGGGCTGGTGTTCCCACCGGTGCACCGCCGCCTCCATGGGCGGTTGCAGGGTACGAAGCCAATCAAATTCTCAACTCAAACGCATATTCTCAAATGATCTGCTCAACGGCAGAGCCTCATGCGCAAATGTGGGTACCGGTTTTACGGAGAAAGGGGCTCAAAAACCGAGACGTACAGCATCGGATGTGGGTTCGATGTCACGTCCGATGCTGTAAGTGCTTGGAAACTCTCACACCACCGTCTCACACCAAGATGCCAGTGGACACCCAGAGCAGCGTGCGCAGAAGAGGAGACCGGTTCTTCGCGAAGAACGGTACTACATCGAAGAGATCGAGGAAGCATTCAGAGCCCGTCAGAATGCTTGCTCGAAGTCTTCAGGGCATCATGAAGTTCAGCATCGCTCTCGCCCTGTCCGCCGCCACCCAGCACCAACCAAGCGACAACAGACAATCTCAGCCGAATGAAGACAACACCAATGGCGCGCAATTGGTTCCGGCGTCGGCCATGATCCTCCGGCATGGGAGGCTTGGCCGCGATGCATGTAGCTTGGCTGTTAAAATTCTGGTCGGATGGAGCCTGCGCAGCTCGATGAAGCTGTGCTGATAACGAAAACAGAGGGACGACATCATGAACCGAACCATGCTGCCCGGCTTGGCCTTGACCGCGCTTTTGGCCACATATGCACCCGTCTTAGCCCAAAGCGCAGATCAGAGCGCCGTCATAGCGGAGCGCATCGCAGAACTCAAGAAGCGCGCGATCGAGGGCGTGGACGCCCGCGCCAAACTGGCTCAGGAGATGAACGATTCGATCTTCAGCTTTGGCGAGCTTGCGTTCCAAGAGTTCGAGACTTCCAAGTATATCACGGCCATTCTCGAAAAGAATGGCTTCACCATCGAGCGGAACGTCGCCGGGCTACCGACCGGATGGGTGGCAAAGTGGGGATCGGGCGGCCCCGTGATCGCGCTCGGCAGCGACATCGACTGTTTGCCGAAGGCGTCTCAGAAACCAGGCGTCGCGTACCATGCCCCCCTGGTCGAAGGAGCCCCCGGACACGGCGAAGGACACAACTCGGGCCAGGCGCTGAACGTCGTGGCGGCGCTTGCCATGAAGGAGATCATGGAGCGCGAGAAGATCCCTGGAACGATCATGCTCTGGCCCGGCGTTGCCGAGGAACTCGTTGCGGGCAAGGCCTATATGGTCCGCGATGGAGTGTTCAACGGGGTTGATGCCGTCCTCTTCACGCATGTCGGCAACAACCTCCAGACCGCGTGGGGCCAGCCCAATGGCACAGGCCTTGTCTCCGTCGAATATTCGTTCAAGGGCGAAGCGGCGCACTCCGCGGCGGCTCCGTGGCGCGGCCGCAGCGCGCTCGACGGCGTCGAACTCATGAACATCGGCTGGAACATGCGCCGCGAGCACCTCCGGCCCGAGCAGCGCTCCCACTATGTCATTACGGACGGTGGCGACCAGCCCAATGTCGTCCCTCCGGAAGCCTCGGTCTGGTACTTCATCCGCGAGCAGGACTTCGAGAATATCCGCAAGAACTTCGAGATCGCCAACACCATCTCGGAGGCCGCCGCGAAGATGACGGACACCACGGTCACGCGGCGGATCATCGGAACTGCGGCCCCACGTCACTTCAATAAGCCTATTGCCGAGGCGGCTTACACCAATATCCAGCAGGTCGGATTGCCTCAATGGACGGAGGACGAGCAGGCCTTCGCCAAGGCGGTGCAGCGCACCGTCAAAGGCAAGGAGGAAGGGCTTGCGACCGAGCTGAAGAAATTCGAGCCTCCCGTGGAGAAGCCTGAAAGCGGCGGCTCCGACGATATCGGCGACATCTCGTGGACCGTGCCGACCATCACGTTGAACTACCCGTCGAACATTCCCAATCTGCCAGGCCACCACTGGTCGAATGCCATGTCGATGGCGACACCTATTGCGCATAAGGGCGTTGTTGCGGGAGCGAAGGTGATCGCGATGACCACCGTCGACCTTCTGATGAAGCCGGACTTGCTGGCGCAGGCCAAGGAGTACTTCACCAAGGATCAGCAGAAGGGCCAGACATACGTCCCGATGATCACGGCCGAGGACAAGCCCCAGGTGCACATCAATGCCGATATCATGGCGCAATATCGGCCCGAGATGAAGAAGTACTATTACGATCCTTCCAAGTACCCGACCTATCTCGATCAGTTAGGCATCAAGTTCCCTGTTCTGGAGAAGCCGAAGAACTGAGATTGGCAACCGTGCGTACCCCATTCACGCGGGAGAACGACGCAATCGGCGGCGGTCTTTTGAGACCGCCGCCACTCATAAGACGAAAAGCGACATCGTGTTGGCATGGCGTCCGATGTCGGTCTTCCATCCTGTGGGGATGAAGTCTAGCCGTCCGGCCGGACCTGTTTCACCCGCCGGGGCAGCTCGCGCAGGAGGGCCGTACGCCGATACGGCGTCAGTTTCCGCCATTCCCGGATCTCGGAGATCGTCCGCCCGCAGCCGAGGCACCAGCCGGTCCGCCCATCGAACTCGCATACAGAAATACAAGGGTTGTCTTTCTTCACGGCCTCAACCTGATCTGCGGCAAACATTGCGCTCGACAAGCATAGGGTAGCCCCCTATATGATACAAGCCGTTGACGAGGAGGTCGCATGTCCCACACGATCAAGGAAAAGACGAAGCTTCTCGCTCGGGTCCGCCGGATCAAAGGCCAGGTTGAGGCCATCGAGCGCGCCTTGGACGCCGAACTCGGCTGCGCCGACGTGCTTATGCTGGTCGCCTCGGTGCGCGGGGCCGTGAACGGCCTGACCGTCGAGCTGATGGAGGACCACATCCGCAACCACGTGGTCGATCCGGCCCATGAACCGGACCCGGAGCGCGCCAAGGGCGCGGCCGAACTCATCGACGTGGTCCGCACCTACCTGAAGTGAACCCGCTTTGTAGCGGCTCGCGTCCCTGATGGGCGCCCGTCCGTGCGTTTGGAAAACTGATGCCCGATATTGCTCAACTTCTTCAGTCCGGCGGCAACGGCTGGCTATATCTGCCCTTTGCCGTTCTGCTCGGCGCCCTGCACGGGCTCGAACCCGGTCACTCCAAGACCATGATGGCCGCCTATATCGTGGCGATCCGCGGCACCATCGGACAGGCCGTGCTGCTGGGCGTCTGTGCCGCCCTCTCGCACTCGCTGATCGTCTGGGTCGTCGCCATGGCCGGCCTGTCGCTCGGCCGCGACATCCTGAACACGCATTTCGAGGCATGGCTGCTGATCGCCTCGGGCATGATCATCATTGGCATCGCCGCCTGGATGGTCTGGCGTACGGGCCAGACCCTCGGCTGGTTCCGGCGGCATTATCAT
Organism: Microvirga sp. TS319; assembly: GCF_041276405.1. Taxonomy (NCBI): domain Bacteria; kingdom Pseudomonadati; phylum Pseudomonadota; class Alphaproteobacteria; order Hyphomicrobiales; family Methylobacteriaceae; genus Microvirga; species Microvirga sp. TS319. Next base: position 1,314,234 of record NZ_JBGGGT010000001.1, read on the forward strand.
GGCCATCATCGCCATGATGAGGTCCGGATCATCGATACCGGGCATGGGATCGTCGAGCTCTCGATCTTCGAGGACGGCGTGCCGCCGCGCTGGCGGCTGCGCACTGTCAGTGGCAACCCATGGGAGGCCAAGGACGTGCTGGTCGAGACCGACCGCAGCGACGGTTCCGGCGAGCGTTTTAGCTTTGTCGAACGGGACGGATACCTCGAGTCCGCAGGTGAGATCCCCGAGCCGCACGCGTTCACGGCCCGGGTGCGGCTGTCACATGGGGATCATGCCCACACCTACGTGGTCGCATTCTCGGAGCATGATCATGATCACCGCCATGACCATGCCCATTTGGACGAGGATGCGCATGAGCGCGAGCACGCCGAGCAGATCGCTCGCCAGCTCGCGACCAATGGCGGCAACGTCACCACGGGTCAGATCGCGCTGTTCGGCATCACCGGTGGCCTGATCCCCTGCCCGGCCTCGATCACCGTGCTGCTGATCTGCCTCCAGCTCGGCCAGTTCACGCTCGGCGCCGCTACGGTGGCCGCCTTCAGCCTCGGCCTGGCGATCACTATGGTGTCCATCGGCGTTGCCGCCGCCTGGGGTGTGCAGCGTGCCTCGAAGCGGATCAACGTCTCCGACCGCCTGCTGCGACGCCTCCCCCTAGCCTCGGCCGGCCTCGTCGGTGTCCTCGGTGCGATCATGCTGGTGCAAGGCTTCGTCGACCTCGCTGCCCCCGCAACGACGCTATCGTAGGGGCATCCTATGGAGAGAATCGCTCGACCGAATGAAGTGGCAGAGACCGCATGAACAACGGCAGCTTGATCGACCGGGCCAAGCAGTGGGCGAGATCCATCAAGCGTGACGTGGTCGCGCTTTGGATCGCCGCCCGCGACCCGCGGGTGCCTTGGTATGCGAAGGCCGCAGCAGCAGCTGTGGCAGCCTATGCCCTCTCTCCGATCGATCTCATTCCGGATTTCGTCCCGGTATTGGGCTACCTCGACGATCTCCTTCTCGTGCCTTTGGGGATCGTGCTTGCCGTCAAGCTCGTCCCGACTGACCTGATGGCGGAGTTCAGGGCCACGGCGTCTGCCCGGGAAGGGCGGCCTATGAGCCGGGTGGGAGCAGCGGCGATCATCGCGCTGTGGGCGCTTAGCCTAGCGGCTCTGGTTTGGGTATTCTGGCCCACCCTACCCGCGTGAAATCTTCGTCTCGTTCGGCCGATCCCAGGGAGCCACCATCCTGGCATATAGACTCACACCTTCCGCCCTGCCCCAGGCAGGCGGACCGCGTTGGCTGCGAGAATTGTCGGTCATCCTACTGTCACGCTTCATGTCCTAGCAACCCACTACTCTGTTCAAACGAGAAGTGACCCCAATGAAGCAATGGATCGCCGCCGGCCTCCTGGCCCTTTCCGTCTCGCCGGCCCTCGCCCAGTCCAACGTTCTCGCGTTCAAGCAGCCGTCGTCGCTGCCTGAGGAACTCAACATGGTGGTTGAGATCCCGGCCGGCAGCTCGATCAAGTACGAAACCGATGCGGATACGGGCTTCCTGTTCGTCGACCGCTTCCAATCCATGCCGGTGGCCTATCCGGCGAACTACGGTTCGATCACCAGGACGAAAGGTGAGGACGGCGATGCGCTGGATGTGATCGTGTACACCCGGCAGCCGGTGCAGGGCGGAGCCCTCATCCGGGTCCGGCCGATCGGCGTGATGAAGATGATCGATGGCGGCGAGGTCGACGACAAGATCGTCGCGGTACCGGTCTCGAAGATCGATCCCACCTATGATGCGGTCCAGAAGATCGAGGACCTGCCGGCGATCGAACGCGACCGGCTCCTCGCCTTCTTCCGGGTCTACAAGCAACTGCCCGATGGCCGTAAGGCGGTAGAGGTCAAGGGCTTCGATACGGCTGAAGTCGCAAAGGCCCTGATCAAGAAGGCTGCAGAGCAGTACGGGAAATAGCTATCCTTCCAGCCAACGGCAATCCTCCGGCTGGAGCATCGGACGTGAAAAGTGGAATCTACTTTTGGGATTTCCTCCGATGCTCCCTTCCTGGAAAAAGCGCATCGCTCTTGCGGAAAACCGAGTCCACATTTCGCTGACGCGGCCCACCGGGTCCGCATGATGCACTAGACCGCCGGGAGATGGCGGGCGAAAGGGCGCTGCCTTCAGGGTATCGCAGTCATCCTCCCGGGACCCCGGGCCGCTCAGGAGACGCAATCCAAGCCCGCCATCACGCCGGCAGACCAAAAGTATCTCCTCCTGAACCGAGGACTTCGATAAAGCGGTTCTTTGCGACATCGATTGGGCCGGAATTGTCGATCCGCACGTAACTGCATGCCGCCGCAGGTACGTGGAAATCGACCGACCGGACGATGCGCCCGCTCGCTTCATCGGCACTCTCCCGACCACGCGCGATGATCCGCTCGGCCAGGATTTCCGGCCGAGCCGTAATCTCGACGACAGCAATCCGACCGAACGTTTTCACTGCCTCATCCAGAATCCCACGGGATATATTGGCGACGACGGTATTGCCTCGAACGACTGCATCGAGTGCCGATTGAGGCAGGCCATAGAAAAGACCGTGAGCCCCCCAACTCAAGCAGAACATGCCGGCGACACGTCCTGCCTCGAACGCTTCGGGCGTCATCGTATCATGATCTTCCGTGGTGCCGTCCGAAATACGGGTAATGACCCTGCGGACGAAGATGATCCCAGGCTGATGGCGCACCGCTTCCGCAACGGCCCTGATGAGCGTATCCTTGCCGGCTCCGCTGGGGCCGACGATCGCAACGAACATTCCTTTACGCAACGCGGACCCCTTCCCGCCAGACGGAGCAAACCCGGGGCGGCCGACCGTTCACGGCCTGAACGCGCACGAGATCGGCACGCCGCCCAATTTCGATACGGCCGCGATCGGACAGTCCTGCGGCATCGGCCGGGTTCGCTGAGATCAGGCGTATCGCGTCAGGCAGGGTGATATCGGCTCGCTCGGCCAGGAGAAATGCGGCCTGGACGAGACTGAACGGCACATAATCCGAGGACAGAATATCCAGCGCCCCGGCGCGCAGCAGGTCAATGGCTGAAACATTGCCCGAGTGAGAGCCGCCCCGCACGACATTCGGCGCGCCCATGAGCACATGCAGCCCCGCATCGCGTGACAGCGTTGCGGCCTCAATCGTGGTCGGGAATTCCGCCAGGGCGACTCCCAGCGAGACGCTCTCTTCCACATGGGCCCGCGTCGCATCATCATGAGACGCTATCGAAATGCCGCTCGTGCGGCAGCGATCGGCCAGGAGTCGGCGGTTGCGTTCGGAGTTTGCAGCCGATTCCGCGATGCGTCGCTCACTATAGGCAGCAAATTCACTATCGGTGAGTTTCTTCTTGCCCTGATAATAGACGCGATAGGCTTCCAGGCTGACGAATTGCCTCTGACCGGGCGCGTGATCCATCAACGAGGCGAGACGCACCCGCTCGTTTCCCCGAAGTTCGTCGAAATGTTCCACCACGTCGGCGACCGAAACCTCGCACCGCAAGTGGATGAAGTGCTCTGAACGCAGGCGCCCGTCGGTACTCGCCGACGCGATGGCGCCCGCCATAGCCGACATCTCCTGCGCACCGAACTCGGTATCGCCCTCAAGGCCGACCCGCAATGCATCGAAAACGGTGGTTATGCCGGAGGTTGCGATTTGCGCGTCATGCGCCTGGAGTGCCGCGTCCATGTTCCAGCGCACCTTCGGGCGAGGCTGCAAATGGGTCTCAAGGTGATCGGTGTGCAACTCGACACAACCCGGGATCAATACATCACCGGCAAAATCCTCGCCGGCCCTGGAGTTCCCGCGCGAGATATCGGTTATATGCCCGTCCCGGATCTTAAGGGTGCCCTCAACGATCTCGTCGGCGAGCACGATGCGTGCATTGGTGAATATGATTTCTGAGGTCATGGCCCTAGGCATAGGATGGCATGCCGCCTTGCAGCGGATGGCGTGAATGGATATGGAATGGATCGCCCGGCTCCGGCTCAACAAAGAGCGCAAGCGCGTCAATGACAACGGAGGTGTTGAGTGCGGGACTGAACTGGGAGTGCAGCAGCGCCTCGACCTGGGCTGCCTCATCCTCAGCCAGAATCGCATTGGTCAGTGTCATGTGAAAGCGGAAGTCCTGCCCCACATACGGATAGCCCCAGCGCGCCAGGTTCGCTTGCTGGCGCTCCGACAGATTGTGTGAATTGCGCCGAGCCACCTCCTGCCTGCTCAGCGGGGCACGGAACGGTTCAAAGGCAGTCCGAACTGCCTCCTCCAATTGCAGCAATTCTGGAAGCACCGTCTGAACCGTGAGCGCAAAGAAGCGGTTGAGCCGCGTAACAGTGAGCTTTCCGAGAGAGAAAGCCTGTATCCTCTGCGAGAATGCAGCCAGTTCGCGGTCGAGATCGTGGAGCGTCATGCCATCGGCGAGCCGAAATGGAGCCTTCAACGTCGCATGAAATCCATAGCGTGCTGGATCGGACACGAGGAGGTCGACTTTCGGATTCGGATCACGCACGATGCGATTCTCGAATGCGTCGCGCCCGAGCCACGTGGCTGCCCGCACGGTCAGCGGATCGCTCTTGGCCGGAGTGAAGTAGATTGCCGCCCGCATCAGATCACCAGCCTGCGGAGAAGCTGCGAGATCAGATCCATCACCATGACCGTAACCACGACAATGATCAGGATGGCGGAGGCCTGAGGATAGTAGAAGGCACGGACCGACTCGAAGAGGACTTGGCCAATGCCCCCGGCGCCGATGATTCCGAGAACCGTCGCGGACCGAATATTCGATTCAAGGCGGTAGAGCGAGAATGACATCCAGAGCGGCAGGACCTGCGGGATCACGCCATAAATCACCTGTTGGACGCGGGAAGCGCCAGTTGTGCGGATAGCCTCCACAGGGCGCGGATCGATCGCCTCGACGGCCTCGGAAAACAGTTTTGCCAAAATCCCGGTCGTGTGAATGAACAGGGCCATGACGCCGGCGAATGGACCGAGGCCGACCGCCACGATGAACAGGACCCCGAAGACCACCTCATGAATGGATCGGAAAAGATCCATCAGACGGCGCACGGGCTGCAGGATCCACCAAGGAACCATGTTGTGAGCGGACATGATCCCCAAAGGAATTGAAAAGACCACGGCCAGGAATGTCCCCCAGATCGCGATCTGGATCGTGACCAGCATCTCATCCAGATAATGGCGCCAATCGTTGAAGTTGGGGCGCAGGAACCCGGCCGCATATTCGGCCATGTTTCCGGAATCAGTGAAGAGATACGTCCACCGGCTTACTTCTGCCGGCCCCCAACTCCAGGAGAGTGCCGCAACGAGCAAAGCCAGCAGAAGCAGGTTCCGCAATCCGTTCGATCCGCGCCCTGGGTCCCGCGATGACGTCGTGCGGTCTCCAACCGATTTGATAAGCTTGAGAACCGCAGTACTGGGATTCGATGCTGTCTGATCCATGCCGGTATCAAGGCTCTTCCGTTCATTGATTGAAGGAGATGGCCTGCCCCCAGGCCACCTCCCTTGGGTTGGCTCAGCCGGCGGCAGCCAATTCGGCCTCGTGCTTGGCCTTCTGCGCCTTTAGTTCATCGAGCTTCGCCTTCTTCGCGTCGGCGGTGAGCGAAGCGTCAGCCTCGATCTGGGAAATCGACTTGGTGAGCTCCATGACGCGGATCGGCAGCAACTGCCTGTCGGAAGAGGCGCGGAACGGTGCCCACTTCAGACCGGCCAGCACGTTCTTCTCGGCGGCGATGTCACCTGTCGACTTGTCGGTACCGTAGGTGAGAAAGAAGTCTCGGATCTTGGTCTTCTGTGCGTCCGGCAGATCCTTACGCCACACGATCGGGTCGGAGGGGATCAGGGGCGAGCGCCAGATTTCGCGGATCCTCTCGAACGCCTTGGGCTGATTCTTCTCGATCAGCGCCATGTTCTCCGTGTTGTTGGCCGCCGCGTCGACCTGCTTGTTGGCCACCGCCATTGCATTGGTCTCGTGGTTGGCGTTGGTGACATTCTTGAAGCAGGTCTTCGGGTCGATTCCCTTGGCGCTGAACACGAAGGTCATCGGCACGAGATAGCCGGAGGTCGAGTTCGGGTCGCCGAGGCCGAAGTTGAGAGACTTGTCGCACTTCAGGACATCGTCAAGCGACTTGATTGGCGAATCCTTGGGTACGATCACGACCGACCAATAGCCCGGTTCACCGCCGACCGGCACGCTCTGCACGAAAACTTCGCCATTGGCGCGATCCACAGCTTCCATGGCGGATTTGTTGCCGTACCACGCCATCTGTACCTTACCAAACCGCATGCCTTCGATGATCCCGGCATAGTCGGAAGCGAAGAACGGCTTTACCTCAAGGCCGGTCTTCTTCTTCAGGTCGGCGAGCAGTGGCTCCCAGCTGGTCTTCAGGTTCTGCTGGGACTCGGTCGAGATGATGCCGAAGTTGATGACAGCCTGGGCCCAAGCAGCCGTTGACATCGTGCAGGCGAGCGACACCGCTGCCGCCCATTTGAGCGTGGTCTTCATTTCATTGTCTCCGCTTATATTCCGAGGTTCAGGCCAACATGCGAACCGGGTCGTGGCCGTTCGGCCGGACCGGCAGAGCCGGCAGCAATTCTACCGGGCTTTCCGGTAGAACCAGTTCTTCCGAAGCGTCGCCGTAGAGCTCCGCGAGGAAACCGTTGGAGAGGGACGTTGAAGGCCCATCATAAACAATGCGCCCGTCGCGCATGGCGATCGTACGCTTGCAGTACCGCCGCGCATACTCGACTTGGTGCAGCGACACGAGGACAGTGATGTTGTCCTGGGTATTGATCGTCGCCAGAACGTCCATCACGCGCCGCGCGGAGGACGGGTCGAGCGCGGAAATCGGCTCGTCGGCGATCAGGATCGAGGCTTCCTGCACCAGGGTGCGCGCAATGGCAGCACGCTGCTGCTGCCCGCCAGAAAGGGTCGAGGAGCGCTGAGCCGACACGTGAGGGATGCCAACCCGCGCCAAGGCGTTTTCAGCCTTTTCCTTCTCGGAGCGGCTGAACAGGCCGAGCGTGCCGCGCCAGCGGGGGACCCGGCCCAAATGGCCGATGAGGACATTGGTCAAGACGGAGAGACGCCCCACCAAATTGAACTGCTGAAAGATGACCGCCACACGACCGCCGGGGCGCCCGCGCGTCAATCGTCCCGCCGTCTGCGATACTTCTCCGAGAACCACGACTTTCCCGGTCTCACCATCACCTGCCTCGAGCCCAGCAATATGACGGATAAGCGTGCTCTTGCCGGAACCCGATGCGCCGATCAGAGCGACCATCTCGCCACGCTGGACGTCGATGCTGACATTATCGAGCGCCTGGGTCCTGCCGTAACGCTTCGAGAGGTTAGAAACGCTGATCGCTGTCATGTGCATCATCCTCGTTCGTCCAAACTTACCGACCCAGGATAACTTGATGGCGACGGTTCGATGTCAGTTCGATGAAGGTTCGGCGTCAGCGCTTCATAGCGCTCCACAAAAGCCTCTGCCGTCAGCATCCGGAAATCCTTCAGGGCTGAAAAAAGCTTGTCGTGCGGCCACTCCCACCATGCGAGGCGATCCATTCGCTGTCCGATGTCGCGAGTGAAGCGCTCTCGGATGAAACGGGCCGGGACACCACCGACGATAGTGTATGGCGCGACATCGCGTGAGACGACGGCCCCCGCCCCCACGACAGCGCCGTTGCCGATACTGACCCCGGGCAGAACAGTCGCTCCGTGTCCGATCCAGACATCATGCCCGGCCGTAACCGGTTGGGAGCGGCGCCACTCGAAGAACTCGTCTTCGTCGGCTGCGCCCTCGAAATAGTCTCCTGCCCGATAGGTGAAATGATGAAGCGTGGCACGCCATGTGGGATGATTGGTGGCATTGATGCGCACGGAGGCCGCGATGTTGGCAAATTTGCCGATCTCTGCACACCAGATCGCACAATCCTGCATGACATAGGAATAGTCACCCAGAACCGCCTCGCTCACGCGTGACCGCGCTTCGATTTCGACAAAGCGGCCGAGCGTGCTATCCCTGACATCGGCCGTCGCATGGATGAGCGGCTTGTGCTCGCTGAGCTTGGTCATCACGCAGCCTCCCGCGTCGAGAAGGCGGCAACGTCGATAATCTTCGTCGCAACGGCCTCACGAACCGGAATGTCGTGGAAGATCCCGACAACAGCCGTTCCAGCAGCTAGTTTCTCCCGGATCATCGTGACAACGACGTCCCGATTGGTCTCGTCGAGCGATGCCGTCGGCTCGTCGAGCAGTAGGATCGGGTGATCAATCATGAAGCCACGGGCGATGTTCACCCGCTGCTTCTCACCGCCAGAGAACGTTGCCGGAGGGAGATTGAAGAGGGCCGTCGGCAGGTTCAGCCGCTCGAGCATGGCAGCGGCGCGGTTCGCCGCGACCGTGCGCCCGACTCCGCGCGCGATGAGAGGTTCGGCCACGACGTCCAGAGCCGAAACCCGTGGGATCGCCCGCAGAAACTGGCTGACATAACCGATATGATCGCGCCGGAGACTAAGTACGAGGCGGGGATCGCCGGCTGCGAGGTCTGCGACCTCTCCCGTGCTGCGGTCCCGCACAAGGATTCGGCCGGCATCGACGGCGTAATTTCCGAAGATCATGCGCAGGATCGACGATTTGCCGATCCCTGACGGACCGCCCAGCACAAGGCATTCACCGGAAGAGACGTCAAACGTGACATTGGCCACGACGGGAAGGCGGAGGCCGCCGCGAAGGTGGATCGTGAATGACTTGGATACATCCTCGACCGACAGCAGGGGAACGCCAGCCATGGTAGATGGATTGTCGGTCACCATCTCAATTCTCCAGGATCGAGGCGACGAGAAGCTGGGTATAGGGATGGCTTGGATCGTCCATCACGCGATCGGTCAGCCCCTGCTCGACGATCCGTCCGCTCTTCATGACAATCATGCGCTGCGACAGAAGCCGGGCGACGCCGAGATCATGGGTGACGATGATCACCGACAAACTGAGATCCGAGACCAGCATTCGTAGCAAATCCAGAACACGCGCCTGGACCGATACGTCGAGACCGCCGGTCGGCTCATCCATGAAGATCAAACGCGGGTGGGTCACGAGATTGCGCGCAATCTGTAGACGCTGTCGCATGCCGCCCGAGAAAGCCACCGGCATATCGTCGATGCGGGAGGCTGCGATCTCGACACGTTCCAACCAGTCGCTGGCCCGGCGCCGGATCTCGCCATAGTTGCGGTCGCCAATCGCCATCAGCCGTTCGCCGACGTTAGCCCCGGCAGATACCCGCATCCGCAACCCATCCGCCGGGTTCTGGTGGACGAAACCCCAATCCGTCCGCATGAGGAAGCGGAGTTCGGCTTCACTCAGCTCCGCGAGATCAGGGAAGCTTTGATCGCGCATCCGGTACCGGATTTCGCCGCTGCTGCGCTCCAGCCGAGTGGAAATGCAGTTGAGAAGGGTGGTTTTGCCCGAGCCGGACTCGCCCACGATCGCGACAACCTCGCCCGGCCATGTATCAAAGGAGATATCCGTGCAGCCGATGAAGTCGCCGTAGCGCTTTTCCAGATTTCGGACGGAAAGGATCGGTTCGCTGTTCATTCCGCGGCCTCCCAATCGGTCTTCCCGGCGCTATGCTGCGGCAGACCTGCTCCCTGATACCCCTCGGATCGGCGGGTTTCGCAATGGTCCGTGTCAGAGCAAACAAACATGCGCCCACCGCAGTCGTCGGTGATGACTTCGTCCATATAGACGTCGTGGGCATTACAGAGCGCGCAATGGGAATCGAAGCGCTGGACCGTGAATGGATGATCCTCAAAGTCGAGACTGACCACATCGGTGAACGGCGGCAGCGCATAGATCCGCTTCTCGCGTCCGGCACCAAAAAGCTGCAGGGCTGGCGAACGGTGCATTTTTGGGTTGTCGAATTTTGGGATCGGCGATGGGTCCATGACATACCGGCCCTCGACCTTTACGGGATAGGCATAGGTCGTGGCGATATGGCCATGCTGCGCAATGTCTTCGTAAAGCTTGACGTGAACCAACCCGTATTCTTCCAGCGCATGCATGACCCGCGTTTCTGTCTCGCGCGGTTCGAGGAAGCGAAGAGGCTCTGGGATCGGCACCTGATAAACGATGATCTGGCCCTGGATGAGAGGAGTCTCAGGAATGCGATGGCGGGTCTGGATGATCGTCGCATCGGCTGTTCGCGTCGTGGTCGCAACATTCGCTACCTTGGCGAAGAAGGCCCGGATCGACACCGCATTGGTGGTATCGTCGGCTCCCTGATCGATGACTTTGAGCACGTCGTCCGGACCGAGGATTGATGCGGTGACCTGCACTCCGCCTGTGCCCCAACCATAAGGCATCGGCATCTCGCGGGAGGCGAACGGCACTTGGTATCCAGGGATCGCGATCGCCTTCAGGATCGCACGCCGGATCATGCGCTTGGTCTGTTCGTCGATGTAGGCGAAGTTATAGGCAAGCAGGGAGTGAGTTTTCATTCTGCTGCCTCGCTCATTAGTTTATTGGAACTCACCGTTTCGGCCTCGCGGCGTAATGTTCGCAGCAATTCGAGTTCTGCCTGGAAATCGACATAGTGAGGCAGCTTCAGGTGCTCGACGAAGCCCGTAGCCTGCACGTTGTCGCAGTGTTCCAGCACGAACTCTTCGTCTTGCGCCGGAGCCATCCGTTGCTCGTTGAACTCGTCGGCTCTCAGCGCGCGATCGACGAGGCTCATGGCCATCGCCTTGCGCTCGGATTGCCCAAAGACGAGCCCGTAACCGCGCGTGAAACGCGGCGGCGTGTCGGCGCTTCCCTTGAACTGCGACACCATCTGGCACTCTGTGACGCGGATCGAGCCGACACACACCGCAAACCCAAGTTCCGGCACGTCCAGTTCAATATCAACCGTGCCGATTCGGATCTCACCGACGAAGGGGTGCGTCCGCCCGTAGCCGCGCTGTGTCGAATAGCCGAGGGCCAGCAGGAAGCCCTCGTCGCCGCGCGCTAGTGCCTGCAGGCGAATCTCGCGTCCGACGGGATAGGCAGTCGCCTCACGAGTCAAATCACCTGGTTCATCGTTGCTTGGGACATCGGCTTCGATCAGCCCTTCACCATCAAGTAGATCCGTCACTCTCGGACAGTTGTCCTCTTTGGGTCGCTCACGCCTGATCGGATCCGCGACAGCTTCGTCACATGCCATGGTGGGATCGATCAGGCGGTGCGTGTAGTCGAAGGTCGGCCCCAAGAGCTGGCCGCCCGGGATATCCTTGAAGGTCGCAGAGACTCGGCGCTCAATGCGCATCCTGTTCGTGTCGATCGGACACGCATTGCCAAACCGCGGCAATGTGGTCCGATAAGCGCGCAGAAGGAAGATCGCTTCAATCAGATCGCCACGTGCTTGGCGCACGGCCATCGCCGCAAGTTCGGGATCGTAGAGAGAACCCTCCGCCATCACACGATCGACGCCAAGGGATAATTGATTGACGATCTGCTCGACGGAGAGCGCCGGCACATCGCGATCGCCACGCCGGCGATCAGCCATGAGACGATGCGCATTGGAAATCGCCGCCTCTCCACCTTTAACCGCGACATACATCGCTCAAGCCTCCACAAGACGTGTGGTGCGCGGCAGTGCGAGCAATTCGCTGCCGCAGATCAAAACCAGATCAAAGCCGAGAGGGAAGCGTGCCGCATTGTGCGCCATCGCCTCGGTGAAACCATCCGGCAATCCGTGCGGTGCGATCATGGCAACGGTTTCGATTCCCGGTCCGCGGATTCTCCGCGGCGTTCCATCGCGCAGGCTTTCAACCGGCAAAAGCAGTGTCGCGGATCGGTCGGGGTAGGAGAGCGTGCCCATTGCGAGTTTCGACCAGCCACCGACGAGGCTCTTCGTGGATAGAACCGCAAAACTCGCCGTCGCCGGGTCTTTGGTGACAGCGGCGCCCGTGTGAAACGTCAGCCACGACACGGCTGCTTCTGCACCCTCGTCTTCAATCCAGACCGGGGTATCATAGTCGGCGAGAGTTGCCAGGAAGGCAGCCGCTGCCGGCGCAAGCGGCGCAGGTGCTTGAACCGGCTGGCCCACATCGACGACGAGGCCCGGCTGCGCCATCGCGTCCATCACCAGCCGGAATGCAGCCTGCGATTGAAACACCGGGGCGGTGAACCCGCCATCCAGAAGGGTTGTCGCCGTCATCAATCTTCTCCGCGAACCATGGTGAAGAAGTCGACGCGCGTGGCCTCGGTCTCTTCGGCCTGCCGTATCCGCGCTTCGTCTTGTTCTGCAAGCGCCGGCGTTACAAAGCCCGCTTCGATCACTTGGACCCAGTCGGGAAGTTGGGAGAGCGCATCAAGGTGCGCGACGATTCTTGCCTTCTGCAGGTGGCGACCAAGGACAATCGCGTGGCCGATCTCGCCTGTTGCGAGCTTCACGGTGGTGCGGGTCACCGTCGCCTCGCCGAGATTGAAGATCGCGCCACCACCGCCCGCCCGTCCGCGAAGCATGAGCGTGCCGATTTCAGGGCCTCGGATCGGTGTTGCTGCGGGAGCGGTGGACGCCAGCGCAGCGTATCGCTCCGCTAGCTTGGCCTGGTCGCTGGAAGTCAGGATATCAAGCCGTCGCTTCCGGTCTTCATTGAAAGGGTGCATTCCACTCATCACTTGTCTATTTGTCTAGACAACTATTCATGTCTGTGATTTACCCTATCTTCCGTGACAAGCGGATGACGTTTTGGAGGGAGGTGGTGGCGATGAGCCCGGACGGAGACGGCGTCACACGCTGGCGACGGGTGGCGGACGACATCCGCAGCAGTATCGGTGACGGCATCATTTCGGATGCTCTGCCGTCCGAGCTTGAATTGGCAGCGCGTTATGGTGTCAATCGCCATACGGTCCGCCGTGCCATTGCAGCTTTGACGGCAGACGGGTTGCTGCGCGTGGAGCGTGGACGCGGCACGTTCGTCAACAACAAGCCGGAGCGCATCGTCTATCCCATCGGCTCACGCACACGCTTTTCCGAAAACATGCTGAAGCAATCGTTGGAGCCTTCAGGCCGGCTCATCAAATCCGACTACGTTCTGTCGGATTCTGTGATGGCGGCCCTGCTCGAATGCCGCGTCGGCACGCGACTTCACCGTCTCGACAGCCTCTCGGTTGCGAACGGCGTCCCGCTCTCGCGTTCGACATCGTACTTTTCGGCAGAGCGCTTTCCAGGGATCATCGACGCCTATGCCGAAAGCGGCTCTATCACCGAAGCCTTACGGCGCGAGGGAGTTGGCGACTATCGCCGCCGGGAGACCCGCCTGACGGCAGAACGCGTTTCGGCTAAGGACGCCGAGCTCATGAGCTGCGCAGCTGATGCCGTCGTCCTGATCAGTAAAGCGATCGATGTGGATCTCGAAGGGCATCCGGTGCAGTTTATCAGAACCAAGTTTCTGGCGGATCGGGTGGAACTGGTGATGCTCCAGAACTGACATTCAGCGGACCTTGCCGGGAAGATTTCGGATATTTCCATCCGGACCAAGGGTCGTCTCGCGAGTGTCCGACCAGCGCTTCCGGGTATGCAGGGGCAGCCTCGGCCTCTTGAGGAGACCTTTCGAAGTGGCTGATGGATGGCATCGACTTCACCTCCCCGGACGATAAGCCCGTTCCGCCGGAGGCCTCACTGTTCCACATCCTTTGGGGTCTTCATGAACACAGCCCCGTTCGCACGTGACGGACAGGGCAATTTGCGGGCTGGCGTTCCGAGGGAGCTTTCGCCGGTCTCCCGGGAGACTGCCGGTGAATCTGCCAGGCGGGTCAGTGAGCGAAGGCGCTGGGGAAGGCACCAGAAGTGGCGGTGCTTGGGGGTATGGAGCCCCGAGCACCGGACATAACGCGGAGGCTCAAGCCATGTGCGATACGGCACTACCTCTATGGGAGGCCTAGGGTTGTCGTACGGGATAACCGTACAAGATGTCATCTCACGCATGCCAAGCGTCTGGGTGTGCCGTCGCGTGAAACATGAGTGATGACAGCATCGAACGCAAAAGTAGGAACCGGTTTTGCGTGAAATGATTCTCAAAATAGAGACTTACAGCATCGAATGTGGGTTCGATTCCACACCCGATACTGTCGAAGAAACCTGCAACGGGGGCTCCCGCGAGACCATGCTCGTGTCGAGGAGGATTGCCGATGCGTTCCATATCCGTCGTGATGACCGTTGCTTGCGTTTCATTCCTGGCCATCCCCTTACAGGCGGAGGCTCAATCCCAAAGGCGGTCAACGCTCGGGCAGGGCCGCCCACTGGTTCTGCGCGTGACACCGCGCAGCTTCCTTAACCCGGGCAACGTCGTCCCAGTCGGCTCGATCAATCCGGGCTATACCGGCTACGGGCAGGTGCAGTCCTATCTGCTCTTCCCGCCCTATGGCCAGAGCCGGGAGGCCTTCGGTTTGTCCCACGTTCTGCCCGACCCCATCACCAATGGCCCGTTTGTGGGCGCGCGCAACCCCTTCGGGCCTATCGATTACGTCGCCCCGCCCGGCCTAGCACGCTGAAGCCGTCCTCCCATCCCTGCGACCCTCTGCCAATGACGCGGTCCTGGAGCCTTATCCCAGGACCGCACTGCTCAGGAAAACCGTATGGGAGCGCCCTGCCCTCGCTTGCACAGACACGGGCGTGGAATGGCAGACTATGCCAGGGGTACCGCAGCAAAACGCCTTCATCGAAAGCTTCAATGGGCGGCTGCGCGATGAATGCCTCAACGGGCTCAGTTCACCTCGCGGCACGCGGCAGCGGCCCCTTCCCCAGAGGGGAGCGGTGCATCGCGCTCTGGTATGTCGTTATTCCGGCTGGGCCTTCGTAGCAGTTCCGGAAGTGCCGAAGCTTCATGACCCTGGAACGATAACGGCGGATGCAAGACGTGTCTGAGACGCCAGTCGGATCGGTGCATTCACTGCACCATAGCCATGATAGCTGCGCCGCTCTACGATCTCGAAGAAAAAGCCGCCTTCCAAAGTCACGGTATAGACCTGAAAGTACTCGGCCCCGCCCTCGCGGTCATACAGGATATTATTCGCCCGCAGCTGTTGCACGTCGTCCGGAAACAGATCGCTTCGCGCTTCGAGGTCATCGTAGTAGTTCTCCGGAATCGGCAGGAGAGCGACCTTATTCGCTTTGAGGAGTTCGACAGTCGCAAGGATGTCGCCCGTCTCAAGGGCGATATGCTGGACCCCTGAGCCGAAAAGATCGTTGAGGAATCGGGACGACAATGTGCGCTGGCTCTGCGATGCGTTGAGGATCAGACGAAGCGAGCCATCACGGGTCTCGATAGCTTGGCTCTGCACCACGCCGCCCGGATCGATCACCGTCTGAGTTGGCGTCTTCCTTACGTCGAGGAGCGATGTGTAGAACAAAAGCCAGGTGAGCATCTCCTCGTAATGCATCGATTGGGACACATGATCGACAGAGCGCAGCCCGACTCCGGTGAAGTCGTCTGCCTCCACAGGCTCGAAATCGACATCCCAGAGCCGATCCAATCCAGTCTTGTGGTCAACGAAATACAGGAGGCTGCCGCCGAGACCGCGGACCGCCGGGATATTCATTTCACTGGGGCCGACCGGCTGCTGGAAGGGCTGGTCAAGGAGGGTCATCGCACGTTTCACGGTCGCTGGCGCATCGTCGACGCGCAGCGCCAAGGCACAGACGGAGGTGCCATGCGTGATATTGAAGGAATGGGCGAAGCCCTCCTTGTCCGCATTCACGACGATATTGATGTCACCCTGCCGCCACCGGGTCACAGCCTTTGAACGATGGCGGCCGGCCTTCTTGAAGCCCAGCCCGCATAAAGTCTGCTCGAAGCTGACGGCGCTGCGCTCGTCCACGGCGAATTCGAGAAACTCGACGCCTGAGCAGGTCGCCTTGGATGGGAGTTGCGGCAGATTGGGAACGACGGCTTGCGCGCGCAGGCGCAGTTCATCCAGCATGACAATGAGGGAGCGCTGCCCGTCGATGGCGACGCTGCGGGCGGAGCCGGCCCGAAAACGGTCGTTGAAGATCTCCAGGGACAGGAGCCCATCGAAGCCCGTTGCATGGAGGGCATTCATGAATTCGTCGATGGGCAGATCACCTTGTCCCGGGAAGCAGCGGTAATGGCGGCTCCAGGAGAGATAATCCATGTCGAGCTTCGGTGCATCCGCCATCTGCACGAGAAAGATCTTGTCGGATGGAATAGAGCAAATCGCGGACAGATCGGTCCCCCGCGCCAGCACATGAAAGGAATCGAGCACCAGTCCGACGGCCGGATGGTTCGTGCGCCGGACCACCTCCCAGGAATCGCGGTAATCGTGGATGTGCCGGCCCCAGGACAGAGCCTCGAAAGCCACGCGCATGCCGCGCTTGGCGGCGCGCTCCCCAAGTTCGTGGAAATCCGCGGCCGCCCGTTCGATCCCGCCTAGCGAATCCGACGA
Organism: Microvirga sp. TS319; assembly: GCF_041276405.1. NCBI lineage: Bacteria > Pseudomonadati > Pseudomonadota > Alphaproteobacteria > Hyphomicrobiales > Methylobacteriaceae > Microvirga > Microvirga sp. TS319. The sequence continues at coordinate 1,330,719 of NZ_JBGGGT010000001.1, forward strand.
GACGTTGCTGCACACCATCAGAAGGTCGCAGCCGAGTTCCTCCATGACGTCGAACTTGCGCTCGGCGCGGGCGAACACCTTGGATCGCTGAGGCTCGGGCATGCCTTCGAAATCGCGGAACGGCTGAAAGGTTATCGTCTCCAGACCAAGGCCTTCGATCATGCGCCGGGCGTCGGCGGGCGTTCCGTTGAAGGAGAGAAGATCATTCTCGAAGATCTCCACACCCTTGAATTGCGCAGCCGCAATAGCCTCGATCTTCTCCGGGAGGGTACCGCTCAGGCAAACGGTGGCAATGGCTGTGCGCATGCTCGTCGTTCCATTTCCTCTCAAAAGATCGGGAGCGTAGTGCCGAAGCGACCCGCTTTTCTTTTTTGCTGCGCCGGACGTGAACTCGAACTCACGTCCGACGCGTTAACATTTTGATCTTGAGCATCTTCTCACCCAAAACCGGCCCCTACTTCCCGCGTTCGATGCTCTAACTGATGGTTCCCGTTGCGAGCGCATGCTCGACGCCACCGGCAACGTGGCGGGTCAGAACCTCGCAGGCACGCGCGGAATCTCTTGCGAGCGCGCATTCCAGAAGAAGAGCATGCTCGCGGGCGGCGACCTCACCGCGGTAGCTCAGGGCAATCATCTGATAGCGCAGGTACTTGTCGAAAACCGCCGCATGGTTGTCGATCAGCATCTTCGATCCACAGGCTGAGATGAGCGCCTGGTGAAACTGCCAATCGTAGCGCTTCCACTCCTCGGTGTGGCTTCGATCTCCGTCCGCCATCCGCTCTTCCATCCTGGCGAGCCGGTGGTGGGCGGCGACGATCCTGCCCTCCCAATCCATATCGCCGGCCCGGAACGACTGTTCCAGAGCGCGGCATTCGAGGAGTTGCCGGAGAGCGGCAATTTCTCTCAGGTTCGGGATTGAGACGGGCGCCACTTCGAAGCCCTTCTGCCCCTCGGCCACCACGAGCCGTTCGGAGTGAAGGCGGTTCAGGATCTCTCTGAGCGTGCTGACGCTAGCTCCGTAATCGACCTTCAAGCGCTCGAGCTTCAGCTTCTTGCCTGGGCGGAGCCGGCCGAAGATGATGTCGGACCGGATCTTCCGGTAGGCGCTCTCGCCGACCGTGGAGGGCTGAAGGATTGTCTGCACATCGTCCGTCATGTCAGCGCCCCGCTTTCCAGTGTGTGGGCCACGCATCCATTCACATGCCGGGTGAGCAGACGGCAGGCCTCGTCGGCCTTGCGCGTCAGGGCGCAGTTCAGCAGCATGCGATGCTCCTCGGCCGCGATTTCTCCGCGGAAAACGACGGCCACCATCTGATACCGAAGGTATTGGTCGAAGACGCCGCCGTAGAGATCGAGCAAGGTCTGGGAGCCACAAGCCTCGATCAGGCACTGGTGAAATTCGCGGTCGTACCGCTTCCAGAGTTCCGTGCCCTCCTGATTGCCGCCCAACATCTGCCGCTCCATGAAGGCGAGCTTGTGATGGGCAGCCACGACGCGGCTCTCCCATTCCAGATCCCCGGCCTTGAAGGACAGGGGCAGAGCGTAGGTTTCCAGGAGCAGCCGCATGGCCGCGACATCCTCGAATCCCTCAGGCGAAACCGGAGCGACCCGAAAGCCGCGCTGCCCTTCGGCGATCACGAGACCTTCCGACGACAGGCGACTCAGAATCTCCCGGAGGGTGCTGACGCTCGTCCCATATTCGCCTGCCAATCGGTCCAGCCGGAGACGTGCTCCCGGTTTCAGACGACCGAAAACGATGTCCGCCCGGATCCGATCATAGGCACGGTCTGCAATGGATGTTGCCAGCAACTCGATGCTCATCCGTCCACCATCCAGCGGCATCACTGGTCACCGCCAGCTCAAGATCTCAGCCCTGGGCAAGCCTCGATCATATGCCAAAACGCAAAATATCAGATGATTTTCTAAATGCCTATTGATTTTGTGATCGTCGGAGCGGATAGTTCCACCCAAGACGCAGTTCAATGCGCAGTACACAGGGAGAGGAAATCAATGGCATTCAGCATCAATCGGCGCCTCCTGATGGCAGCAGGCGCAGCCCTTCTGGCGTGGAGCGCAGATGGGCCAGCCACAGCCCAATCGCCCACGAACCTGCGGTTCTCGGCCGTCTTCTCGGAGCAGGACATCCGGGCCGAGATGATGAAGCGGTTCGGCGAGGACGTTAAGGCTCAGGGCTTCAACCTTCAGCCCTATTACGGCGGCAACCTGTTCAAGCAGGGCACCGAGCTCGTTGCCATGCAGCGGGGCAACCTGGAGATGGGCAACATCGCCCCGCAGGACATCTCCAATCAGGTCCCGGCCTGGTCCATCGTTACCTCCGCCTATCTGTTCCGCGATGCCGACCACCTGAAGAAGGTGTTCGCCGGCGATGTCGGGCAGCAGCTCAAGAAGATGGCTTCGGACCAGCTGGGCATTCACATTCTCGGACCCACCTATTTCGGTGCCCGCCAGGTCGGGTTGAAGCCGAACAAAAAGATCAACACGCCGGAGGATATGGCGGGAATCAAGCTGCGCATGCCCGGCGGCGATGCCTGGCAGTTCCTGGGCCAGGCCATCGGGGCGAACCCCACGCCGATGGCTTACGCGGAGGTTTATACGGGGCTGCAGACGGGTGCGATCGACGGCCAGGACAACCCGCTGCCGAACATACAGAACATGAAGTTCTACGAGGTGATGTCGCAGATTGCACTGACCTCGCATCTTGTCGGCTTCGATCTGCTGGCGGTGTCCAACAAGGTCTGGAACGCCATGTCGCCGGAGAAGCAGGCGGCCTTCCAGGCGGCGGCCGATAAGGCGATCGAATGGAGCACCCAGGAACACTTGAAGAAAGAGGCGGAACTTGTCAGCCTCTTCAAGGAGAAGGGCCTCGACGTCTATACGCCTGACCTGAAAGCCTTCCGCGACTTCGCTCAGAAGAAGTATCTCGCCTCAGATCTCGCGAAGAGCTGGGCGCCGGGCATGCTGGACAAGATCAACGCCATGTGAGGCCCGATCCTGGCTCGCCGGACATGCGCATCCGGCGGGCCCTTTTCTTCCGAGCGATGCTTGGATGACCCTTTCTGAACCAAGGGATGGATTTCCATGACCGCAGGGTTAAGGACGGTAGGCTCCTGGCTGGCCCGACGGGCCGAGAATGTCGTGGCCGCCATGCTGGCGGCGATGTTCCTGGCGTTTCTTCTCCAGATCGTCTTCCGGTATGTTCTCGGCCTGCCTATCGGCTGGACGCATGAGGCGAGCGTGATCCTCTGGATCTGGCTCGTTCTCTGGGGCGCAGCCTTCGTCATCACCGAACGCGAGGAGATCCGCTTCGATATCGTCTACGGAGCGGTCGGTCCCGGTGCCCGCAGGGTGCTGTGCGTCGTCACCGCCATCGCGCTCATCACACTGTACGTCATCTCATTCCCGGCGGTTCTGGATTACGTCACCTTCATGAAGGTGGAAAAGACCAGCTATCTCAAGATCCGCTTCGACTGGCTGTTCTCAATCTATATCGTTTTCGTCGTGGCCACCATCATCCGCTACATTTGGCTCGGCTGGCAGGCGCTGCGCGGCGTGGCACCCGACGAGTTCGATCCTACCAAGGCGAGTTCCGGCGTATGAACCTGACAAGCCCCTTCTCGCTCGCGGTCGTTGCGATCACGTTTCTCGCCTTTCTCGGGCTGCCGATCGGCCATGCGATGATCGCGGGCTCGATCCTGTATCTTTACCTAGCCGGACTGGACATGGGAACGGCTGCGGAGCAGCTCCTGAACGGGATGTATTCCAACTACATCATCCTTTCGGTGCCCTTGTTCGTTCTGGCCGCCGAGTTCATGAACATCGGTAGCATGACCGATCGGCTCATGGCGTTCTGCAACGCTCTCGTCGGCCGCTTCCGCGGAGGATTGGCTCACGTCAACATCCTGCAGAGCATCATCTTTGCCGGCATGTCTGGTTCGGCGATCGCGGATGCCGCCGGCACAGGCCGCATGATGCAGGTGATGATGACCCGCGACGGCCGATATACGCCGAGCTATGCGGCGGCCCTGACTGCCGCGTCGTCCGTCATCGGACCGATCATCCCTCCCTCGATCCCGATGGTGCTCTACGCCCTCGTATCCGATGCCTCGATCGGATATCTGTTCCTTGGCGGCGTGATTCCTGGCCTCCTGATGGCGTTGAGTCAGATGATCATCGTCTTCATCACGGCGCGCCGCAAGAACTTCCCGGTCGAGAAGCCGGTTCCCATGCGCAAGCTGCCGCGGATCACCTGGGAAGCATTTCCCTCCCTGATGATGCCGGTCGTTCTTCTCGGTGGTATCTACAGCGGCGTGATGACGCCCACAGAGGCTGCTGCGGTGGCGGCCGCCTACGCGCTCGTCATTTCGGCTGGCCTCTATCGCAGTGTGAGCTGGCGCGACTTCTACCGATCGCTCGCGATCAGCGCACGCACGACGGCCTCCATCGGCATGCTGATCGCCGGCGCGCTCGTATTCAACTACGTTGTCACCGTCGAAAATATCCCCGAAGGCGTGAAGGCGCTGCTCTCGGCATGGAATCTCTCGCCGGTCGGTTTCCTGATCCTGGTCAACATTCTGCTGCTGGTGTTGGGCTGCGTGCTGGAAGGAACGGCGATCCTGCTCATCGTCGTGCCGGTCTTCGTTCCGACGGCGCAGGCGCTCGGCATTGATCTTGTGCATTTCGGCGTCGTGGTGGTCGTGAACATCATGATCGGCCTGATCACGCCGCCTTACGGCCTGCTTCTCTTCATCATGGCGAACATCTCCGGAGAGCCGCTGCGCGACATCGTTCGCGATACGCTCCCTTTCCTCTTCGCCATGATCGTGGCGCTCGCGATCCTTACCTTCGTGCCTGAAACCGTCCTCTGGCTCCCACGGCTGTTCGGCTATCAGGGGTGAATGGCCCCATCTGCAGAGAAGTGTCTTCATGAGCAAACCGATCTACATTCTCAATGGCCCCAATCTCAATCGTCTTGGAACCCGCGAGCCGGGGATCTACGGTCGGACGACCTTGGCCGAAGTTGAGGCTTCGTGCCGTGAGGCTGCGTCTGGCCGTCCCATCATCTTCCGTCAATCCAACCGGGAATATGAGATTATCGAGTGGGTTCACGAAGCGATCGACGAAGGCGGCGGCATCATCATCAACCCGGCTGCCTTCACGTTCACGTCCATGGCCATCATGGATGCGCTGAAGATGTTCCCTGGCCCAATTATCGAGTTGCACATCTCGAACATCCACAAGCGCGAGCCGATCTATCACAAGTCCTATGTCTCCCCGGTAGCGACGGCCGTCATCGCGGGCCTTGGCACGAACGGCTATTCCGTGGCCTTACGGGCCATATTCGACCTGATCGGCAAGCCGCCTGCCGGGGCCTGATGTCCATGACGGAAGAGCCATCCCATGAAGCCGAATCCCGGACCGGCAAGGCCAGGGATGTTGGGGTCTGCCCGTCAGTTCTCGTCGGATTGGTCGGCACCGGCATCCAGGCCTCCCGAACGCCGCGCCTTCACGAGCAGGAAGGGGCCGAGCAGGGATTGCGATATGTTTACAAGCTGATCGACTTGGAAATGTTCGGCCTTGATGCGAGCGCCCTGCTCGACATCCTCAAGGCTGCCCGGTATTTCGGCTTTGCGGGCCTCAACATCACCCATCCCTGCAAGCAGGCCATCATTCCGCTTCTCGACGACTTGTCGCCAGACGCGGCGGCACTGGGGGCCGTCAACACGGTGGTGCTGAAGAATGGTCGAAGCATCGGACACAACACCGATTGGTGGGGCTTTGCGGAAAGCTTCCGGCGCGAGTTGTCCGATGTGCGCCGCAGCCGTGTGGTTCAGTTCGGCGCCGGGGGCGCCGGCGCGGCCGTTGCCCATGCCCTCCTGACGCTGGGCACGGGGGAAGTCATTGTCGTCGATCAGGATGACGGCCGCGCCCAACGTCTCGTCGCGACGTTGCGCGAACGGTTCGGCCAAAGCCGTGCAGCAACCGGCATTCCTGTTGCTGACGCAATGGCGACGGCCGATGGAATGGTCAATGCAACACCCCTCGGCATGGCAAAGTATCCCGGCATGGCCGTTCCGGCCGATCTGCTGCGCTCGGATCTCTGGGTCGCGGATATCGTCTATTTTCCCCTGGAGACCGAGTTGCTCGCCCAGGCGCGCGCTCACGGCTGCCGCACCATGTCCGGCGGCGGAATGGCCGTTTTCCAGGCCGTTGGCGCCTTCCGTCTCTTCACGGGCCGCGAACCGGATGCCACCCGGATGCTCCAACACTTCAGCGCGATGTAAAAGTCGGGAACGAAACTTCAATTGACGTGACCAGTCACTTTGTCCAAACGCGATCCTGCTCGCGTCAGTCATGGGCCATCTGTAGATGCGGGAAAGCGTCAAACGGTTTGCTGAGCAACGCCGCTTGGTGCCGGTGATCCTCCGCGCGCCCCGCTCTGCGAAACTTTGTCAGCTCACCGAACGTTACTGCTGCGTGTTCACCAACAGAAGGAGCCAAGGCATGGACTGGAACCGGGTCGAGGGCAACTGGAAGCAGGTCAAGGGCAAAATCAAGGAGCAGTGGGGTAATCTCACGGACGACGATCTGAATGTCATCAATGGCCAGCGTGATCAGCTCGAAGGCAAGATCCAAGAACGCTATGGTCTCGAAAAGGACCGTGTACGCCAGGATGTCGATGACTGGTACAACCGCCAGACTTGGTAACTGTCGGCTTTTTCCGGGGATTTCTTTCTTGATCTGCGCCGGGCCGTCACGGCGCAGATCATAGCTTCAATCCGTTGATAGCCGTCGTGTGAACGACGAGCCTCGGCTCCCCGCGCAAGCTTTTCAGGCGCACAAGGGGGCGCCGCACTCGAAACGGAGCGAATGGTCGGCGCGACCGAAAACACGCCATGATAGGCGCTTGGCGGATCGTCCGGACAAGGCGATGGTCTCCGTCCCTTCAGTGTTTTTGGGTCCCTGTCTCAGTGATTGTCGCGCGGCACGGGCGCCCCGGTTTTTCCGACCAGGAAATCGAGGTCGGCCCCTTGGTCCGCCTGCATGACGTGATCGACATACATCTTCACATAGCCGCGGGAAGCATGGGCCGCCGGGGGCGTCCAGGCCGCGCGCCGGCGCTCCAGTTCCGCCGCCTCCACATGAAGATGCAGGCTGCGCGCCGCGACGTCGAGCGTGATCAGATCCCCGTTCTGCACCAGCGCCAGCGGTCCGCCGGCGGCCGCTTCCGGGGCCACGTGCAGAACCACCGTGCCGTACGCCGTGCCCGACATGCGCGCATCCGAGATCCGGATCATGTCGCGCACGCCCTTCCTGAGCAGCTTCTGGGGCAGCGGCATGTTGCCGACCTCGGCCATCCCGGGATAGCCCTTCGGGCCGCAGTTCTTCAGCACCATGACGCAGCTCTCGTCGATGTCGAGGCTGTCGTCGTCGATCCGCTCGTGCAGCTCCTCGATGGTCTCGAAGACCACGGCCCGGCCGGTATGCTGCATCAGCCCGGGCGAGGCCGCGGACGGCTTGATGACGGCGCCATCGGGCGCAAGATTGCCGCGCAGGATCGCGATGCCGGCATCCGGCTTGAACGGCTGCTCGAACGGGGTGATCACCTCCCGGTTCCAGCAGGGCGCGTCCTTGACGTTGTCCCAGAGCGGCTTGCCGTTGACGGTCGGCGCCTCCTTGTGCAGCAGACCGCGCTCGCCGAGGCTCCGCAGCACCACCGGCAGGCCGCCCGCGTAGTAGAAATCCTCCATCAGGAAGCGGCCCGACGGCATCAGGTCGACGAGGCAGTGGATGTCGCGGCCGAGCCGGTCGAAATCGTCCAGCGTCAGGTCGATCCCGGCCCGTCCGGCGATCGCCAGCAGATGCACGACGGCGTTGGTCGAGCCGCCGATGGCGGCCAGGGTGCGGATGGCGTTCTCGAAGGCCGGGCGGGTCAGGATCTGCGAGAGAACCAGATCCTCCTGCACCATTTCGACGATGCGCCGGCCCGCCCGGCGGGCGAGGTGGTTGCGGCGGGCATCGGCGGCCGGAATGGCGGCATTCTCCGGCAGGCCGACGCCGAGCGCCTCGACCATCGCGGCCATGGTCGAGCCGGTGCCCATGGTCATGCAATGCCCGGCCGAGCGGTTCATGCCGCCTTCGGCCTCGTGGAACTCCGGGAGGCTGACTTCGCCGGCGCGCAGCTGCTCGCTCATCGAGATGATGTTGGTGCCCGAGCCGATATAGGTGCCGCGATAGACGCCGCGCAGCTGCGGCCCGCCCGAGACGCCGATGGTCGGCAGGTCGGCGGAGGCCGCGCCCATCAGCAGGGCCGGCGTGGTCTTGTCGCAGCCCATGAGCAGGACCACGCCGTCGAGCGGGTGGGCCCGCAGGGCCTCTTCCACGTCCATCGCGGCGAGGTTGCGAAACAGCATGGCGGTCGGCCGCATGGTGACCTCGCCGAGCGACGAGACCGGAAACTCGAGCGGGAAGCCGCCGGCATCCAGCACCCCGTATCGCACGTGCTCGGCCAGCGTGCGGAAATGGGCATTGCACGGCGTCAGTTCGGACCAGGTGTTGCAGATCCCGATCACCGGGCGGCCTTCGAACTGATCCTGCGGGAACCCGCTGTTCTTCAGGAACGAGCGATAATAAAAGCCCATCTTGTCCTGGCGGCCAAACCAGGCCTGGCTGCGCAGGCGCTTCTTCTCAGTCATTTCATTTCTCTCCTAAAGGTCCGTCAGACGGCGACGCCATTCCGGCGTTCGAGCTCGACAAGGAGTCCGCTATGGTCGAGGTCGCCCGTGTTCGCGATGAGACCACGGAAGAGATCGGCAGTGAGGGCGGTGTAGGGGATGGCGTCCAGGGCGAGCCGCTCGGCGGCATCGAGGGCGTTGTCGAGATCCTTAAGGTGCGTGACCGAACGCCCCTTGGTGACGAAGTCCCGTTCCACCATCCGCTGACCATGGAGTTCAAGAATGCGGCTCTCGGCAAAGCCGCCGCGAAGAGCCTCCCGAACCTTGGCCGGATCCGCTCCACCGCGCTGCGCCAAGAGCAGCGCTTCGGCGACGGCACCGATGGTGACGCCAACGATGATCTGATTGGCGAGCTTCGCGAGCTGGCCGGCCCCGTGCGGGCCGACATGAACGGGGCGGCCCATGACTTCTAGAATTGGCTTCACGCGGGAGAAAACCTGTTCGTCGCCGCCAGCCATGATCGCCAGCGTCCCCTGCTCCGCCCCCACCGTTCCACCTGAAACCGGTGCATCAATGTGGTCAATCCCACGCGCGGCCAGGTGCCCGGCATGATCTTGAGCCTCCGCCGGCTTGATGGAGCTCATGTCGACGACGATGCTGCCCCGTCGCAAGGTATCGGCAACCCCTTGTGAGAATAGCACGTCGCTCACAATGTCTCCGTTCTCGAGCATGAGAACGACGATGTCTGCACTCTGAACCGCCTGGGAGGCGGTCTCGGCTATACGCGCCCCGAACGGGATGAGCGTCTCGGCTTTCTCACGTGACCGGTTCCAGGCGGTCACTTCATAGCCTGCCTCGAGTAATCGCCGTGCCTGGCGAGCCCCCATGAGGCCGATACCGAGGAACGCCACGGCAACGGAACTAGACGGCGTCACTGGACCCTCCTTCACACGGTCTCGCCCGGGGTACCGCGCGAGCCTCCTGACATTGCACTCATGCCGTCGCGGCAGATGTCTTGCGCCGCATCAGCTTACGCAGCAGGGCAGACAGAGCAGGACTGAAGGCAAGCGCGAGACCAATCACCATGAGCGTTGCGACGAGGCCATTCGACCAGAAGATCGACACGGATCCCTTCGACATGATCATCGACTGCCGGAAGGCATCTTCGGCCTTGTCTCCGATCACCATCGCCAGCACGAGCGGGGCGATTGGATAGTCCAGCTTCTTGAACAGGTACCCCACGATACCAAAGGCCAGCGCCAACCAGAGATCGAAAGGTCGTCCTGCAACGGTGTAGGCACCGATGAAGCACACGATGACGATCACCGGGCCGATAATGGAGAAAGGAATGCGCAGGATCGAGGCAAAGAGCGGAATTGTCACCAGCACCAAGAGCACAGCGACAACATTGCCAAGATACATGCTTGCGATCAGACCCCAGACGAAATCCGGCCGTTCGATGAATAGCATGGGGCCGGGATTGAGACCCCAGATCATCAGGCCACCCATCATCACGGCGGCAGTCGCCGACCCGGGAACACCCAGAGCCAGCATCGGCAGGATCGCGCTGCTGCCAGCGGCATGGTCCGCCGTCTCCGGAGCAACGATACCTTCCGGCGTGCCTTTTCCAAATGCCTCCTTGCGGCGAGAGAAGCGCTTTGCCAATCCATAACTCATGAAGGAGGCTGCAGTCGGACCACCGGGTGTGATGCCCATCCAGCAGCCAATGGCGCTGCTGCGCAGCAGCGTCACCCAGTAGCGCGGCAGCGTCGCGATGGTCTGAAGGACATCTCGGATTCTGACGCGGGCCTTGATACCATCGAAACGAAGCCCTTCCTCCATGGTGAGCATGAGTTCGCCGATACCGAAGAGGCCAATGACGGCGGTAAGGAAGCTGATGCCGGACATGAGCTCGCTGAAGCCGTAGGTGAGGCGCAGCCCGCCTGAGACCGTGTCCATGCCGACGGTCGCAAAGGCAAAGCCCAGCCCCATAGAAGCGACCGTCTTGAGAGGGGACGCGCCACCGAGGCCGATGAAGCTGGCAAATGCCACGAAGTAGACCGCGAAATACTCAGGCGAGCTGAACCGAAGCGCGAACTTCGCCACCCAGGTCGATAGAACCGTGATGAGGATAATGCCCACCAGAGCGCCGAAGCCCGCCGACAGGAACGCAAGTGTCAGCGCTTGCGTAGCCTGCCCCTGTCGGGCCATCGGATAGCCGTCGAAGGTCGTTGCGACGGATGAAGGCTCACCTGGAATATTGAACAGAATGGAGGTCGTGGATCCGCCGAACAACGCGCCCCAGTACATGCTGGTGAGCAGAATGATCGCCGCGACCGGATCCATTGTGAATGTCAGTGGCAGCAGCAACGAGACGCCGTTCGGTGCGCCGAGGCCCGGCAGAACACCGACAAGGATGCCCAGCAGTACGCCAACGATCATCAGAGCGATGTGATACGTCGATAGCGCAACGCCGAAACCATGAAGAAGTGATGCAAAATTTTCCACGGCCTGTCTCCGTCAGGGCTGGAGGCTAGCGCCTCGTGCGAAAAAGCAGACCTGGTCTTTCGCAAGAACGATGCGCTGTTCTATAGGGGGAGCATCGGAGGGAATCTCAAAAGTGGATTCCACTTCCCGCGTCCGGTGCTCTAGTAGAGGCCCAGAGCGGCTTCGAGCGGTCCTTTCAGCAGGGGGACCTGAAATGCGACTTCGAGCACGAGGTAAAATGCGACTGCTGCGGCTACGCCGGAGGCAGCGGATATGAAGAGTCGGTAGCCGCCTTGCACTCGCATGACGAAAGCGAGGTAGATCGCTGCTGCCACATAAAGTCCGAGCAGGAGTGAGCCCACCACGAAGATGACAATCGGGATGAAGAATGAAGCGACGCGCCTCGCCTGCTCGTGGTCCAGAAAGAGCGATTGCAATCTCTGGCGGCCAACGAACGATTGTATCAGGGTGCCGACGCTTGCGGCAACCACGAGAAGACCGACATAGAAGGGAAAGGCGCCAGGCTCCGGTCCCGCATCTCCCCAACCGATACCGAACTCGAGTGCGCCGACCACGGCAGCGAGGCCTAAGCCTGCCGTGAGCATTGCGGTTCCGACCTCAGCCGTAAAACGAGAAATCATGGTGCTCATCCAGCTTGATAATGCCGTGCGGGTTCAGCCGGCGCAGACAAGTCCACGCCGGCTATTGAGAACGTCACGGTTAGTGGACGACCCAGCCTTCTTTCTCGAAGACCTTGCGGTTCTTGGCATCATCCGAACTGATGAAGCTCTTCAAGTCCGCGCCGGCCAGGAAGCGACTGGTTTGAGAGGTACGCTCGATGTACTCCTTCCACTCCGGTGTCTCGCTCGCCTTCTTCAGAACGTCGACATAGAACGCGACCGCCTCTGAGGGAACGCCACCCGGCAGCCATACGGTGCGCGGCATCTGGAACTGGTCGATCGGAATACCGGCCTCTTTGCAGGTCGGGATGTCGGACCAGCCCATCGCGGCAGTGACTTTCGGGCCTTCCGGCAGGCGCGTCGGACTGAACACACAGAGGGGGGTTACGGTGCCGGCCTTCCACTGCCCGACATTCTCGTTGGGATTATTGGTGTTCGAGTCAATGTGACCGCCGGCAAGCTGCACGCCAGCTGCCCCGCCTCCTTGGAAGGGAACATAGATGAACTTGGCACCAACCGCATCCTGGATGAGACTTGTGAGCGTCTGATCTGTGTCCTTCGATTGGCTGCCGCCCATCTTGAAGGTCTCCGGCTTCGCCTTCACCGCCTCGATGTAACTCTTGGCATCCTTGTAGGGAGAGTCCGCATTGACCCAGAGCAGGAACTCATCGAGGGCCATGGCTGCAACCGGCGTCAAATCGTCTGCCTTGTAGGCGAGTTTCGCCACATACGGCAGCAGATAGGCGTTGTTGGTCCCGAAAGTCAGCTTATAGGGATCGCCCGCAGCGACTTTCGTATAGACGAATCCCTCTGCGCCACTGCCGCCACCCTTATTGGTGACAATGACGGATTGATCCATCAACTTGTACTTTGAGATGATCGACTGCACGACACGGGCGAAATTGTCCGTACCGCCACCCGGACTTGAAGTGACGACGAACTCGACAGTCTTCGTCGGTTTCCAGTCAGCCTGGGCTCCTCCTGCGAACGTGACCGCAATCGCGGTCGCAATCAGCCATGACGTTTTCTTGAGCATCACTCATTTCCTCCTTTTGAACGGTTCCATCCGATAGCGTCAGCTCTTGCGCTGATCTTGCTCTTAGGGATTGACGGCCGCAGCGAAATTAGTGCCAGCTTCGCCTCTGGCTCGGCGGGCCCGCCCTTCCGATCCCATGCGGATTGCTAATGAAAGCGCCTCGCGACTTGCGCCAAGATTTGCGATCCCGCGGCCTGCGATCTCGTAGGCTGTTCCATGCGCGGGGGTGCAGATCGGGAACGGGAAACCGCCGATGAGCGTGACACCCCTATCAAAGCCCATGAGTTTCATCGCGATCTGCCCTTGATCGTGATACATCGTCAAAACGGCATCGAAGTCGCCACTCTTGGCCCGCAGGAATACGGTGTCCGACGGGAACGGCCCGTCGACGGTAAAACCTTTGGCGACGGCTTGGCGGACAGCCGGCTCGATCACGTCGATTTCCTCGCTGCCGAAGTTGCCCCCGTCGCCTGCATGAGGATTGAGACCGGCAACCGCGATCCGTGGCGGGTTGAACCCGGCGGCGCGCATGCACTGGTCTGCGAGAGTCAGGGATCTGAGGATCGATGGCTCCGAAATGGCGGAGGCTACCTGTGATAGCGGAATGTGCGAGGTGACGCGGGCGTTCCAGAGCTTGCCCAGCACGTTGAACTCGCTTGCGTCTACTGAGGTCTTGAGTACGTCGCGAACGAAGCGGATCTCGTCATCGTAGCCGTCATAGGCAAGGCGCATGGCCTTCTTGTTGAAAGGCGTGAAGAACACGCCGTCGGCACGTCCCGACTGTGCCAGAAGGAGCGCGCGTCGGAAGTTCTCTGTGGCGAACAGACCGCCTTCCAGAGTTGCTGTGGCGGGAACGACTTGATCCGGGCTGAGATTCTTCAGGTCAATAAATACCGGACGACTTATGTGATCAGGAACAACATCCTCACTTGCCACAACCTCTACGTCCATGGTGACGCCAGCAACCTTGGCACCGCCCTCCAGTATCCGCAGGTCGCCAAAGACAAGCAGGTCGGCCCGACTACGAAACTCGTCGGACGCAATGAGCTTGGCGGCCAGTTCCGGGCTGATGCCTGCCGGATCGCCCATAGCGAAGGCAATCGTCGGCTTAGCTGAACTTGACGTTGAAGAATGCGAGCTCACAGCAACCCCTTCCCGAGATGAGATGGGGACGCTACCAACGAAAATGTGGGAGCACAAGCATTCTGCATACAGCATTTTGTTTGCGTGAGCTCAGTATAAAGTCTATATGGAACAAAGCTTCACTTTCTGTTTTCTGTGCGTTTAAGCGGCTGGAATCGGATCGAACAATGACAACGGGAACATTAGTCCTGCTCGACGAAGACCTCGATGTCCGCGGCCCTATCGCCCGCCCCAGCCTTCACGATGCGATCGTGACCCGGGTCCGTGACATGATCATCGAGGGTGAACTTTCGGCCGGGAGCCGGATCCATGAAGGCAACCTCGGCAAAACGCTTGGGGTCTCTCGCACCCCTTTGCGAGAAGCGCTCAAGTTCCTCGCAAGCGAGGGGCTTGTTGAGCTGTCGCCGGGGCGCGGTGCGGTCGTGCGGCAGTTCAGTGCTAAGGACGTCCACGACAGCCTTGTAGTCCTCGGCAATCTAGAAGGCTTGGCCGGCCGCCTCGCCTGTGAACACGCGTCGGACGACGAGATCAAAGAGGTGCGCGGGCTGCATGATAGCATGATCGACATGTACGAGAAGCGGGATCGCCTGCCCTACTTCAAGTTGAACCAGAATATTCATTCGGCCATCCTGCGCCTTTCCAAGAACGAGGCTCTGGCCTATGTGCACGGTATTCTGCAGGCCCGCCTGCGGCGGATCCGGTATATCGGCAATGAAGGGCCGGAGAAGTGGGCCGGAGCAGTTGCCGATCATGAAGAGATCATCGGCGCTTTAGAGGCACGGGATTCGGATCGCCTGTGCGCAGTGCTGACTGCTCACATGGAGAAGACATGGCAGCGCGTGAAGAATGCCATCTGAGATCTCACTGTGTTACCGCCAATCCATTTGCTCTCCATGAGCGAGCATCTCCAAGAGCCGTGGCGTGAGCGCTGAGAGCAAGCTCCGAGAGGCCATTTGTCGGTTCGGTCGGTCCCTGTTCGAGCGTGGGCTGACGGCCGGTTCATCGGGGAACATTTCCACTCGCCTTGACGACGGAGGGTGGCTGACGACACCAACCAACAGTTCGCTCGGTTTCCTCGATCCGGCCCGGCTGAGCCGCCTCGATTCCGAGGGTCGTCTTCTTTCGGGTGATGCGCCAACCAAGGAACTGCCGCTCCACGCGGCACTGTACGCAACGCGTCAGGATGCGGGCGCCATCGTTCATCTGCACTCCACTCACTCCGTCGCCGTCTCGATGCTCCCGGAAGTGAATCCGCACGATGTGCTTCCGCCGATGACAGCCTATTACGTAATGCGGGTCGGACGCACCGCGCTTGTGCCCTACTACCGTCCCGGCGACCCTGCCGTCGCGGACGCCATCCGTGGCCTTGCCGGGCGCTACAGCGCGGTTCTCCTTGCCAATCACGGTCCGGTCGTGGCGGGCAAGGATCTTGAGGCGGCGGTATATGCGACCGAAGAACTGGAAGAGACCGCAAAGCTTCATCTTCTGCTGCACCACCTCAACCCGCGGGTGCTGACACGCGCCCAGGTTCGCGATCTCGTAACCCATTTCAAGCTGGATCAGGCGACCGGCTCAGATGATCCGGAAGAGAGCAACGGCTCGTGCACCGAGCCTCACATCCATTCCAACACATGCGGATGAACCGATGCCCCGCTTCTCGGCCAATCTTGGCTTTCTCTTCACCGAACACTCCGAGCTGGATCGGTTCGCCGCGGCTGCCGCCAGCGGCTTCAAGGCTGTCGAAATGCACTGGCCCTATCAGGTGCCCGCTTCGGCAATGCGCGGGGAACTGCAGCGGAACGGCCTGACGATGCTGGGAGTGAACACGCCCGTCGGCAACGCGGTCGGGGGTGATTTCGGCCTGGGAGCAGTGCCGGGACGAGAGGGCGAATTCCAGCAGACCGTGGATGTGGCCGTGTCATACGGCTCCCAGATCGGCGCAAGTGCCGTCCATTGTATGGCCGGGGCGGTATCGCCCGATGCCCTCGAGGCTGCCGAGCGTACTTTCATCGAGAACCTGAAGGTTGCAGCCGACAAGGCGGGCCGGGCCGGCATGACGGTCCTGATCGAGCCCATCAACCACCGGGACAAGCCCGGCTACTTTCTCTCTCGCGTCGAGCAGGCCGCAGGGATCATCGAGCAGGTGGCTCGCTCGAACGTGAAGATCATGTTCGACTGCTATCATACCCAGATCATGCAGGGCGATCTGACCCGCCGCCTCGAGACCCACCTGAAGCTCCTCGGGCATGTTCAGATCGCGGCCGTGCCCAGCCGTGCGGAACCGGACGAGGGCGAGATCGACTATGCCGAGATCTGCCGTGCCCTCGACCGGATGGGATATGACGGCTGGGTTGGTGCCGAGTACAGGCCGCGCGGACGCACCGAGGATGGGCTTGGGTGGCTCTCGGCCTGGTCGGACGGCTGCAACCCATCTTCCGTAGGGAGCGACCAGGCATGAAACTCGGATGCATCGCAGACGATCTGACGGGAGCGACAGACCTTGCGCTCATGCTCGCCCGCGAAGGGCTCAAGACCGTTCAGACCATCGGCGTGCCGGGGCCAGATGTGGATCTCTCCGGAGCTGACGCCGTCGTTGTCGCCCTGAAGTCGAGAACCATCCCCGCGAGGGCCGCTGTCGCACTATCCCTGTCCGCGGCCGAGGCTTTGCGGAAGGCAGGAGCACGGCACTTCTTCTTCAAGTACTGCTCCACCTTCGACTCCACGGACGAAGGTAATATCGGACCGGTAACTGAAGCACTTCTTGGTTTCACGGGCAGTAACATCACCCTCGCCTGCCCCGCCTTCCCTGCCACCGGCCGCACGATCTATCAGGGGTGTCTCTTCGTCAATGGCGTGCCGCTGCATGAGAGCAGCATGAAGGATCACCCGCTGACGCCCATGCGGGACGCCAATCTCGTGCGGGTTCTACAGCGGCAGACGAAGCTCTCCGTCGGCCTCGTGACATTCGAAGATGTTGAGGCAGGTCCCGATGCGATCCGGGCCGCCTTCGAGCGGGAGCAGAAAGCCGGCCACCGGATCGTGATTGTCGATGCCCTGACCGATCGGCATCTGCGCTCGATCGGCACCTCGGCGGCTGATTTCCCGCTGATCACCGGCGGATCGGGTGTTGCCATGGGCCTGCCTGCGGCCTACCGCGCGGGCGAGAGCGTCATTCGAAAGGCCCCTGCCGACAGGTTCGATGCTCCCGAAGGACGCGAGATCATCCTTGCCGGATCCTGCTCAAGCGCAACCAACCGGCAGGTCGAAACGGCGATGGAGCGAGGCGTTCCGGCCTTTCGCCTCGATCCCACGGCCCTCGCATCCGGCACCATGACCGCAGCGACCGTTCTCGATTGGCTTTCGACCCAGACGACGGGCGGTCCTGTCCTCATCTACTCGACGGCGAAACCGGAGGCGGTGCAGGAGGTGCAGCGACAAATCGGCCGCATGGAAGCAGGCGAGATCGTGGAGCGGACCCTGGCCGAGATCGCGCGCTCCTTGCCGGCCCGCGGCTTCACGCGCCTCATCGTGGCCGGCGGCGAAACGTCGGGCGCTGTCGTCAATGCTCTTGGCGTGCAGGCACTCACGATCGGGCCGGAGATCGACCCGGGCGTTCCGTGGACGCGGACGCTTGCGGGAACCGACCTGGCACTTGCGCTTAAGTCAGGCAATTTCGGCGCCCCGGACTTCTTCCTGAAGGCATGGAGCATGCTCCGGTAACGCTCTGCGCAAGTGGATGGCCCGTCCGAACGCTCAACGAAAACATTTCGAGTGCCACCGAGCATATCGGCTGGGAGGAATACGCAATGAACTACCATGCCTATTATTCAAAAGCCGAGCGCCCTGTTGAGACCTGCGTCGTCGGAACAGGCGGCTTCGGGCAGAGCTTTCTCGGCCAGGCTCAGCGCGTCCCGCTTATGAACGCACGCATCGCCGTTGATCTGACGGCAGAGAGCGCGGCATCAGGGTTGAGGGCCGCGGGCATCGCGCCACGAAGAATTCAAATTTGCACATCTGCAAGAGATGCCAGGGTTGCTTGGGATCGGTGCGACTACATCGCGGCCGGCGACCTTGCGGTTGTGGCCGAACTTCCGGTGGACGTCGTGGTCGAGGCGACAGGACAGCCTGTTGCCGCAGCCAGGCACGCGCTCATCGCGATGGAAGCCGGGAAGCATCTTGCGCTCGTGACGAAGGAACTGGATAGCGTCATCGGGCCAGGGCTCAAGGCTCTTGCGGCGGACCGTGACCTGATCGTCACGACGGTCGACGGAGATCAGCCAAGCCTCCTTATCGGTCTCGTGACTTGGGCGGAGGTGATGGGCTTCGACATCATCGCAGCCGGAAAGTCGAGTGAGTACGACTTCGTCTTCGATCCGACCACACGGCAGGTGAGCAGCAACGGGCGGGTGGCGTACGACGTCAACCTTGCCCCTCACTGGGACTTGGGCGAGCGTGCGGTTGATGAAATTCTGAGAGAGCGGCACGCTGCTATCGCTACCTTTCCGCAGCGCGCTGTTCCCGACCTATGCGAACTCATGGTCGTTGCGAACGCTACCGGACTGCAGCCCGATCGCATGGACCTCCACGCTCCTCTCGCGCGTATCGGCGAAGTGCCAACGATCTTTTCACGACGTGAGAGTGGCGGGCTTCTCGCTGGTGGACGCCGCCTCGATGTGTTCCACTGTCTCCGCAAGCCGGACGAGATCAGCTTCGCAGGTGGCGTCTTTGCAGTCATCCGCTGCGAGGACGCCAAGAGCTGGGAGATGCTTGCTCAAAAAGGACACATCGTCAGCCGGACCGGCGAAACGGCAATGGCTTACCTGCCCCGCCACCTTTTGGGGCTCGAAGCCGCCTCAAGCATCCTCGATGCGGCGGTTCACCGCGTCTCTGGCTACGGGTCCGATTACCGGCCGCGCTACGACCTGATTGCTGTTGCAACAGAGGACCTCCCCGCTGGAACGCTCCTGACCATGGGAGGCCATCATCACACGATCTCTGGGGTCACCGCCGAGTTCAGGCCTGCCGGACCGCTGACGGCCGACGCACCGGCGCCATATTACCTCGCGGCCGATTGCAGGCTTGCGGCTCCGGTTCGCAAAGGTGAGGAAATCGGCATTGGCAAGCTGGAGCTCCTGGAAGAATCGCCCCTGCTCAGGCTTCGCCGCAGTCAGGATACGCGTTTCTTTGGTCGCTAGCGCATCGTGCGGACCCAGCGGGCCGCTCGAACGATGCGCTATTTTAAGGAGTGGAGCATCGGATTGGATCCCAAGAGTGGGTCCACTTTTCACGTCCGATGCTCTAGTGAAGGATCTTGCCCAGAAAATCTCGAGCTCGTTCGGATTTTGGTGCCGAGAAGAATTCCTGAGTTGGCGAAATCTCCACAATCGAGCCGGCATCCATGAAAACCACTCGGTCAGCGACCTGGCGGGCAAATCCCATCTCGTGCGTGACGCACAGCATGGTCATGCCGTCGCGGGCGAGTTCCGCCATGACGGCCAGGACTTCGTTGATCATCTCGGGATCGAGAGCCGAGGTCGGTTCGTCGAACAGCATGACTTCAGGATCCATCGACAACGAACGGGCAATGGCAACCCGCTGCTGCTGACCGCCCGAGAGCTGGCTGGGATACTTCTTGGCATGCGCCGTCAGGCCGACGCGATCCAGCAGGGAGAGAGCTTTGACTTCGGCAGCGGCGCGCGAACGCTTTAGCACCTTGATCTGGGCGATCGTCAAGTTTTCCAGCACCGTGAGGTGAGGAAACAGTTCGAAATGCTGAAACACCATGCCGATCCTCCGGCGCAGTTCCGGCAATTTCACCCCCGCCGCCTTGATGGACCGACCCTGAAAGAGGATGTCCCCCTTCTCGAAGCTCTCAAGGCCGTTGATCAGCTTGATGAGGGTCGATTTGCCCGAGCCAGACGGACCGCAGAAGATGACGACCTCGCCCTTTCCCACCTGCACACTACAATCGTGCAAGGCCCGAAAGTCATGATACCACTTTGAGACATTCTTCAGTTCGATCATTATCGTATCGATCCTTGCTGCAATTTCCGGACCAGGCCGCTGAGGCTCGAGCAGATGGCCCAATAGACAATTCCGGCGAAAACCAGCATCTGCATGAGGTTGCCGTCTCGTTCGCCGATGCTGACCGCGTTGCGGAAGAAATCGCCGAGCGAGATCACATAGACCAGCGAAGTATCCTGGAAAATCACGATGCATTGCGTCATGATGATCGGCAGGACCGCGCGGAAGGCCTGCGGCAGGATAATATGGCGCATTGACTGCATGTAGGTCATGCCAAGCGACGCGGAGGCGTTGAACTGGCCCCTGGACAGACCGATGATGCCTGAGCGGATGATCTCGGCGAAGAATGCCGATTCAAGCAGCACGAACGCCACCATCGCCGACACCAGACGAATATCAACGCTGGGCGAAATGTTGAAGACTGCCTTTAGGGCCTGCGGCACGATGAGATAAAACCACAGAAGCAGCATCACCAGCGGAATCGATCGGAAAAGGGTGACGTAGATCCGTGTGAATGCCTGCAGGAACCTGCTTTTCGACGCTGCGAACAGAGCAAGCAGCGTTCCCCCTAGAAGACCGCCGATGATGGCAACGGTTGTCACTTGGAGGGTGATCGCGATGCCGGTGCCTATGATGCCCCAGGCGGACGCAATGTTCTGGAAGAACTCCATTCCCATTATCCTCTCACCATGCCTGGGAGGGCCGCGCGCCGCCTGACCAGACCCATCACCTGCAGGATGACGAAATTGAGCAGCATGTAAGCGACGGTCACGACGATAAAGGATTCGTAAGGTTGGGCCGTATAGTCGACCAATTGCCGCGCCTGTCCGCTAAGCTCCAGCAGTCCGATCGTGGACGCGACGGCCGAGTTCTTCGAAATGATCAGGAACTCCGACGTCAATGGCGGAAGGATCTTCCGGAAGGCTTGCGGCAAAAGGATATGGCGAAAGCTCTGCATCGTCGTGAAGCCGAGAGAGAGGGACGCCTGGAACTGACCGCGCGACAGCGATCCTATCCCGGCCCGCATCTGCTCGCAGATGCGGGCGCTGGTGAAGAAGCCGAGTGCGAGCACCGACATCATGAAGACCTGGGTCATGGGCGTGATGCTCTTGATCCAGTCGCCGATAGCGGTCGGCAGGATCTCGGGCACGACGAAGTACCAGATAAAGAACTGCACGATCAGCGGGATGTTTCGGAAGACCGAGACATAGACTGCACCGATCACGTCGCCCGCCCGGCCGGGCCACGCCCGGACAATTCCGAGCGTGGTGCCGAGCAAAAGCGCAAGTAGCCATGCCGCGATCGTCAGCGCTGACGTCACGATGAGACCGTCAATGACCCAGCCGAGATATGTCGAGTTTTCGCCTGTGGCGACCGGCTGCAGCAGAGCGTCCCAGCTCCAGTTATAGGTCATAATTGTGGTTTCCCTGCTTCAGCCGACCGCCGCGCTCCGTCAGTTCAGGATGTTGCTGTTGGGCTGAGCGAACAGGCCTTTGAGGTCATCCGACATCGGGAAATCGAGGTTGAGGCCGCGGGGTGGGATCGGAGACATGAACCACTTCTGGTAGATCTGGGCAGCCTTACCCGAGGTCTGCAGGTCGGCTATCGTCGTGTCCAGAAGCTGCTTCATCTGCGCATCGCCCTTTCGCACCATGCAGGCATAGCTTTCACGGGATTGCGGCGTGCCTGTGATGACGTATTTGGATGGATCCTTCGCCTTCGCCCGCTCGCCGGCCAGCAGCGCATCATCCATCATCATGGCCTTGGCACGCCCGGTCGACAGCATCAGGAAGGATTCGGCGTGATCCTTGGCGCTGACGATGTTCATGCCCATCTGCTTCTCGGTGTTCATCTTCCGCAGCAGGACTTCCGAGGTCGTCCCCGCGCCGACGACGACATTCTGCCCCTTGAGGTCGGGAAAATCGCTGATACCTGAGTCCTTTTGCGTCATCAGCCGTGTGCCCACGACGAAGATGCTGTTGGTGAAGTCGACCTGCTTCTCGCGGGACTCGTTATGCGTCGTCGTCGTGCATTCAAAGTCGATAGTCCCGTTCTGCAGAAGCGAAATGCGGTTCTGGGACGTGATCGGCAGTTTCCTGACCTCCAGATCAGGGCGCCCGATCTTTGCTTTAATCTGCTCGATCACGGCATCGGTGAAGTCCATGGAGTAGCCCATTGGATTCTTGGCGTCGTCGTAATAGGAGAACGGGATCGAGGCCTCGCGATACCCGACCACGACGACGCCGTCCTCCGCGATTTTTGCCAAGGTGCCGTCCAGCCCCGTCGCCTGTGCGTGAGCGGCCGTCGCGCCGACGCTGATCAGCGCGGCCGTTGCGACACACGCGAGATATTTTGCAATCGCCATCGTCATTCGTCTTCTCCCTTGTCGTTCAGTATTGCGGACACATCGATCACGTACATTTGCCGCTCGTGTTCGTGCATCGAGTCGATGCAGACGCGTTGGCCATCCTGGCTCCATCGCGGATGCAAATCGCAGCGGTTTTCCTTGGTCAAGTTCGGATCGGCATAGAAGCTGCCGACATCGTGACGGATGTTCCGTTCGACATCGAAAAGGATGAGAACCCGCTCGTTCGTCACTGAATCCGGGTAGGTGTCTGTCAGAAGCCATCTCTTGTTGATCGGAGAATAGGTCATGTGACCGTTTTCGGTCAGGATGCCATCACCGACGATCGTAACCCGCGTAGGATGAACATCTTCGTAAAGATGATAGTGGATCGCCCCGCCATGCGGCCCCCACACGATGATATGGCGATCATCGCGCCACAGAGGGTGAGAAATCTGATATTCCGACTTTTCGTAATCGAAGGTGCCGACCTGGCTCGGATCGAAATTCTCGGCCAGTTGCGGCAGCGGATGGTCCGAGCATTCCAAGATCCGCACGTCGTTTCCGCCGGGATCCATCGTGATCAGGCGATGCAGGAAGCACGTTTCATCCTCGACCCGTTCGGTCCAGCGATGTAGGAAAAGAACCCGGTCAGAGGACGGGTTGATCTCGATATGGCTGACCCAGTGTATCGCCCTGTCCATCGACGGCCGGTGATCGAGCGCCTTCAGCTCCGCATAGCTGATCAGCAGCCGGGTCTCGCCCGTTTCCAGATCGATCCGGTGGATGCCGTCGTCATCGGGACACAGGGGCAGGTCGCTTTTCGCGCCATCCTGCCCGACATAGCCGATCGTCTTGTGCGTTATGTACAGCCGCTCGTAATCGACCGTCAGAGCATAGCGGCCATTCGGCGCCGCGACATAGATGGGCGCGTCGAGCTCGCGCGACTCTCCGGTATCCAGGTCGTGGATGACCGAGCCGAAGCCCGGATACAGGCCTCCCATTGCACGTACGTTGTAGATCAGGCGACGGCTGGTCGCAGCATCCAGCCACTGCAGCTGACTTCCCATCTGCCAGTTCCAGGCGGTCGTTGCGCCTATGACGTGAAAGGCGCCGTCGCCCGCCATATCGAAAAAGCCGATCTCGGCAACTGAATCCACTCCGATCTCGAAGTCGCGAGCCGGAACGCGGTGACCAAGCAGCAATCGATCCTGCGCGCCCCAGTTGGTCTTGTCGTAGTAACCAAAAAAGTGATGTCCCGCATCGTTGCCAATCCGTTGCACGAGCCGAGTTTGCGTCAGGGCTTTGTTCGACGATTCAAGGGGAAAATTCACGGGTGCCTCACTGGTCAGCGCGTCATATTGGACCTGCCAGAGGCCAACCTAGTGGCGACCAGGAATGCTGAAAAATGCTTTGTTGACACATATCTATGCACATTTGATATAGTCTTTATCGTGAGTCCTAGGGTGTGACCGGGTGTCCAAGCCATATAGTTTTCAACAGATTCAAGCCTTTAAGGCTGTCATGGAGACCGGCACGACGACCACTGCCGCGATAGCGCTGAACACGACGCAGCCGTCGATCAGCCGGAAGCTGGCAGATTTTCAACGTGCGACTGGGCTCAAGCTGTTTGAGCACCATCACGGCCGACTCCGGCCCACTCGGGAGGGGCGCCAGCTCTACGAATCCGTTCGGCGGAATTTCGAAGGGTTGGAGAAGATTGAGACAGCGGTCGGTATCCTTCGCAAGTCGGGCGCTGGCGTTCTTCGCCTCGGGAGCACCTCCACCTTGGCCACAGGCCTGCTGCCGCAGGTGATCAAGCGCTTCCTAGCCCAGTTTCCTGGTACTTTCGTTGGGCTTCAGACCCTTCCGACGCCTCAGCTTGCGGATCTGCTGAACCAAAACCTGATCGACCTCGCCGTGACCACGGGTGATGTGGATCCGTCGATCTTTGAAACCCGTGTCATGACGACGACCTCAGCCGTTTGCATCGTTCCACAAAACCACCCGCTGGCGCGCGCAGACTGGGTCGATCTGGAAGAACTGCGTAGGCATCAGATGATCCTGCTCAACGATTCGGACAACATAGTGATCCGCATGCGTGAGCTGCTCGCCAGGCTCGGTGCTCCGGAGAACATCGTGGTCGAGACGAACTCCTCGATTACCATCTGCGCGCTCGTCGTGGCGGGAGTGGGCGTCGGCATCGTGAACCCCTATATCGCGAACACCATGTCTCAAGGGCTGGTCATCAAGGAACTGCGCCCCTCAATTCGCGTCGATGTATCGCTGGCCCGATCCATGGCGCTTGCCCCGTCGCTTCTGGGAGAAGCTTTCTCCCGTCTGCTTGCCGACTCGACTGCCTAGCCGCATTCTCCTTCCTCGATGCACTGCACGGACCACTCGGAATGGATCCCCCACGAGGCGCGCGGGCAGGAAAGGCGCGCTCAACACGGTCTTTGCCGGCCTGATCTTTGTCGTGGCAATCTCCATGCTGGAGCGCAGCCTCGCCCTTCTCTGAGATGGGAAGACAGGAGGTATACGTGTCGAAGTCCTTTCATGTGGTCTGTCCCCGGTGCGACGCTGTCAATCGCGTTCCACGGGATCGGCCTGCTTCGCAGGCTACCTGCGGCGGCTGCAAGGCGAAGCTCTTCGAAGGTCATCCCATCGAGCTCAATGGCCAGCGTTTCCAGCGCCACGCCGAGCGCAACGACATTCCGGTGATCGCAGACTTCTGGGCGCCATGGTGCGGTCCGTGCCGAGCCATGGCGCCAATTTTCGAGCAGGCGGCGAAGGAACTCGAACCCAAGGCCCGTTTCGTCAAAATCAATGTGGACGACGAACCGGAACTGGCCGGACGGCTTGGCGTTCAGGGCATTCCAGCCCTTTTCGTCCTCAAGAACGGCTCCGTTGTTGCCCAACAGGCTGGTTTGGCCAACCTGTCCACCCTCCGAAACTGGGTTCGCCAGTTCTCAAACCTTTGAAAGGAGACGCTGCATGAAGGTCACCAAGTTGACACCTAACATCTCGGTCGCGCACCAGCTGACCAAGCAGGATCTTGAAGAGGCCGTCGGAGCGGGGTTCAAGACCATCATCAACAACCGTCCCGACGGCGAGGCTCCGGATCAGCCGCCAAGCGAGGAGCTCGCGGCGGCTGCGAAGCGTCTGGGCCTCGCGTACCATCACATCCCGGCCGTATCCGGCCAGATTTCAGACGCCCAGGTCGAAGCGTTCCGGATCGCCCTTGGCGGGGCGGAGAAGCCCGCCCTCGCCTTCTGCCGCACAGGGATGCGCTCAACGACCCTGTGGGCGCTGGCGGCCAGCGACCGCCTTTCGGCCAATGAGATCCTGCAGACCACCGCGGAGGCCGGATACGATCTGGAGGCCCTGCGGCCCCGGCTGGAAGCCTCCAAGGCGCGGTCGTCCGACACCTGAGCCGAGAAAGGTTGACTGGCATCGGTCGAAGGTCACCATGCCACTCAAATGCAGGTTCACGGTGGCGTCATGCAACAACAGGCATCACAGGACGACCACCTTGCTGCCCACCGGGACGCGGCTGTAGAGGTCGATCACATCCTGGTTCATCATGCGGATGCATCCGGAGGACACAGCCTCGCCAATGGTCTCCGGCTCGTTGGTGCCATGGATGCGGTAGAGCGTGTCCCGGCCATTCTTAAACAGGTACAGGGCGCGGGCGCCGAGCGGATTGTCGGTGCCACCGTCCATGCCGGCGGCCCAGCGTCTGTAGCGCTCCGGCTCGCGCTTGATCATGTCCGGTGTCGGCGTCCAGCGGGGCCATTGCGCCTTGTGGTTCACGCTCGCCATGCCCTTGAATTCCAGCCCCTCCTTGCCGACACCAACCCCGTAACGAAGCGCCTTGCCGCCCTCCTGCACGAGGTAGATGAAGCGGGCGTTCGTATCGACCACGATGGTGCCCGGCTTCTCGGTGGTCGCGTAGTCCACGAGCTGGCGCACGTTGCGCGGCTTGAGCGTAGCGGGATCGACGCCGGGCACCGGATGCCTGTCGGTAGTCACAGCGGCATAGCGCTCGGCCGTCATCGGATCGACAGCCGGTGCCGCAGCCACCGGCTGAGGTGGCGCGCCTGTCGTGTTGCATGCGGCCAGGGCAGCCGGCAAGATCAGGACGAGCGCGCGGGTAAGGCCGATGAGTCGTGTGAACTTGAACATGGACTTCCTGTCAGAGAGGGGAATGGGTGTCGGAAGAGCAGGAGCGGGTTACTGTCCGCCTTGCTCGCGGGCATCGGCGACCGCCTTGCGGAACTGCTCGTAGGTGAGCGCTCCTGACACCTTGAACGGACCGATCAGGTAGACCGGCGTTCCCGTGAGCCCGAGCGCATCGGCCTGGGCGAGATTGCGCTGGAGCAGCGCCTGGATCTCGGTGCCATGCTGCTTCAGATCCCCATTCAGGCGCTCCACGTCGATGCCGGACTTCTGGACCGCCTCCGTCATTGCATCCTTGCCGATCCTGCGGCCGGGAATGGCCATCAGGGCGTGATGCACCTGCTCGTATTTGCCCTGATGCTTGGCGGCCAGGGCGAGCTGGGCGCCATGGAAGGAGGCTGGGGTGAGGATGGGCCAATCCTTGTAGACAAGCCTGATCCTGCCATCGGCCTTGACCAGCTTCTCCAGCTCCGGCGCCGACTGCTTGCAGAAGGGGCAGTTGTAATCGAGGAATGCCACGATGGTGATATCGCCCTTCGGGTTGCCGCCGATGGGCGCGTGCGGATCGTTCAGGATCGCATCGACGGAGATTTCCTTGTCCTGAGCGGAGGTTGGAACAGGTGTTGCGACGAAGATGAAGGACAATGCCGCCAGCAGCGCGGCAAGGAGAGACTTGGTAAGGTGGGGCATCGGTTCACTCCATGAGCGGGGATGGAAACGAACGGCCAGGTCACAGGCCTGCGAGGTTGATCGTGTCGAGGAAGAGATTGGCGTCGACGGCACCGACCAGGCGGGTTCCCGGCATCTCCCGGCCGTCCCTCGGATCGATGACGAACATCGTCGGCGGGCCCACCACCCGGAGGTGTTTCATGAGCGCCCGGTTGGGCGCATTGACGGCGGTCACGTCCACGCGCACCAGGGCGAGGCCCTCGAGTCGCGTCTTGATGACGGGATTGGAGAAGACCTGTCTGTCGATGCCCTTGCAGACCGGGCACCAGTCGGCGGTGACGTACGCCAGCACCGGCCTCTTCCGGCCGCGAGCACGCCTGACCGCCGCATCGAATACCTCACGTGTCGAGGCATGGGCGAAGGCAAGCTCTGCGGCCTGCGCCTGCACCCGTCGAGGCACGAGCGCCAGCCCCGGGAGATAGGCCGCATATCTCAGAATCGTCCGGCGCGAACATGTGCCGGCCCGCGTGGACACACGGGATCGGAAGGAGCTGACAACCATCATGCACCAACTGCCGTGAGCTTCTGAAGGAAGTCGTCAGCATCGATCGTGCCGATGGTCCGGCCCGGGGCGATCTCCCGGCCGGTCTTCGGATCCAAGAACAGGATCGTCGGCGGGCCAACCACGCCGAAGCGCCGCATCAGATCGCGGCTTGCCTCGTTGTAGTCCGTCACGTCGGCGCGGATGAACACCACGTGCTTGAGCCTTGCCTGCACGGTGGGATTGCCGAAGACGTTGCGCTCGATCTCCTTGCAGGTCACGCACCAATCCGCCGTGAATTCGACGAGGGTCGGATTGTCTTGCGCCCGGGCCATTTGAACAGCAGCGTCAAACTCCGCAGACGTGGAGACGCGGATGGAGGCAGGCCCGGCTGTCGCGGCAGGCGCCGAGCCGCGCGCCAAGGTGGCGAGCGGCTGCAACGGGTCCGTCGCGCCGGAGGCGGCGCCTACCACCAGGGTCCCGCCATAGAGCACCGCCGCAATGCCTGCCGCCTTGGCGACGCGGCGAGCCGCGCAGCCGGGCGCCGGGTCGAAGGCGCCGAGGAACACACCGGCCCCGATGGCAAGCAGTGCCCAGAGCGCCAACGACACCTGCGGCGGTGCGATGCGCGAGATCATCGCGATGGCGACGCCGAGGAAGACGACGCCGAAGGCTTGCTTGACCCGCACCAGCCACAACCCCGACTTGGGCAGGGCCCTCGCCCCGACGGTGCCGTATACGATCAGCGGCAGGCCCATACCGAAACCCAGCATGAACAGGGCCGCAACGCCGCGTGCCATGTCCCCGGTCTGGGACACGTAAAGCAGCGCCCCCGCCAGCGGCGGCGTCACGCAGGGACCAACGATTAGAGCCGAGGTGAAGCCGAGCATGGCCGCACCGGGGAGCGAACCGCCCATGCCGGAGGTCCGGCCCGAGATGAAGCCCGTCCAGGAGCCGGGGAGCTGGAGCTCGAACAGGCCGAACATCGACAGCGCCAGGACCACGAACAGCACGCTCATGGCACCCAGCGCCCAAGGCGTCTGCAGGGCGGCCTGCAGGTTCTGACCCGACCAAGCCGCGGCGATGCCGAGCAAGCCGTAGGCAGACGCCATCGCCAGCACGTAAGTGGTCGAGAGCGCGAAGCCCCGCCCCGCCGAGAGCTGCCCTCCGCTACGGGCGAGCATCCCCGACAGGATCGGGATCATCGGCAGCACGCAGGGGGTGAAGGTCAGCATCAGACCGAAGCTGAGGAAGGTCACCAGAACCGACGCCAGGCTGCCGGTCATCCAGGCGTTGTCCCGTGGGGCAGCTCGCGAGAGGCCGGCAGGCACGGTGGTCGAAGGCGAACCGCCGTTCGAAGCCGTCACGCTCTGGTTCGCCGCAACCGGGAGAGTCGCAAGCTCGATGGCCTTTGTCTCGGGCGGATAGCAGATGCCGAGCTTCTCGGCGCAGCCCTGATAGGTAACATGGATCGCCCGAGGCGAGCCGGCAGCGGCCATGGCGCTGGCCGATACGGTCGCGCGGGCCGCATCATGGTAGACCTCGGTCTCGCCGAAGGTGGGATCGTCCTTCCTCTGGCCAGGGCTGGTCTGGACCGGAATCGGCGTGGCACTGTCGGGAGAGGCCGCGACGATCACTTTATCGCGATAGAGATACATGTCCGGAGCAATCGCCCAATCGAGGATCACGCTTCCATCGACGCCCTTCGAGGCGCTGAGTCTGAACACCTCGTCGGAGCTTGGGATTTTGAACTGCGCGCCCGCCCCGGCAAAGCCCAGAACCAGCGCCGCCGCCGCGAACACAATTCGGATAAGATTATGGGACAAGCGAATCCTCGCGACCAGGACAACTTTCCCCAAAGTCCCGGCCAACCTTAAGGCAGCCTTAAGGGTAGCGGGTCACAGGGCCTGCGGAGGTGCTCGATGCGTATTCTCGTGGTTGAAGACGATGCGATGCTGCTCGACGGGCTGAGAGTCGGCCTTGGCATTCACGGCTTTACGGTCGATGCGGTGGCATCCTGCAGTGACGCTATGGCGGGTTTGGCCACGGGCGATTTTGACGCCGTCGTGCTCGACCTTATGCTGCCGGACGGCTCCGGGCTCGACATCCTGCGCGAGTTGCGCCGGCGTCAGGACGCGACGCCGGTTCTCCTGCTGACCGCGAAGGACACTGTGGCCGACCGGATCGGCGGCCTCGACAGCGGAGCTGACGACTATCTCGGCAAGCCTTTTGACCTCGACGAGGTGGCGGCCCGTTTGCGGGCGATCTCCCGCCGCGCGGCCGGACGCGCCTCGCCGGTTCTGAGCTGGAGCGGCATCGAACTCGATCCGGGGCGGCGCACCGCCGCGGTGGATGGGCGGCCAGTCAGCCTGTCGCGGAGGGAGTTCTCCATCCTTGAAGCGCTCATGAGCCATCCCGGGACGGTACTGTCGAAGGATCAACTCGCCGACCGGCTCTACGGCTGGGAGGAGGATGTGGAAAGCAACGTCGTCGAGGTCCACGTCCATCACATTCGGGTCAAGATCGGGCGCGACGCCATTGAGACCGTGCGCGGCCTCGGCTACAGGCTTCGGAGTGCATGACATGAGCTCGATCCGCACCCGCCTGTTTGTCATCCTCATCACCGCCACGATAGGCATCTGGCTGTTCGCAACAGCTTGGATCTATCTCGACACCAAGCGCCAGCTGCAGCATGTGCTCGACACGCGCCTCATGGAGGCGGCGCGCATGGTTGGCTCGCTCGTCACGAGCGGCGAGATCGCGCTGGCGGCCCGCTTCGATGATACTCCCGCATCGATCCCTCTCCCCGAGCTTGCCCATGTCGGTTACGAGCGTCAGCTCTCATGCCAGATCTGGTCCTTTGACGGCCGCCTGATCGGGCGCTCCAGCGGCGCGCCGGAAGCCGAGCTGTCGAACGAAACCAGCGGGTTCTCCGAACGGGAGGTCGGCGGCGAGCCGTGGCGGATCTATGCCGTTGCCGACCGCGACAGGGGCATCCGAGTGCTGGTCGGTGATCGGCTCGGCCTGCGCGACCGCCTCGTGACGGACCTCGTCCGCGGGCTCCTTCTGCCGGCCGTCGTCGTGGTTCCGCTGCTCGCCTTCCTGATCTGGGCCAGCGTCGGGCGCGGGCTCCGCCCCCTGCGCCGCCTGACGCAAGGCCTCAAGGCGCGCAGTGCGGAGGATCTGTCCCCGATCAGCCTCGGCAACCCGCCCTCGGAGATCCGACCCGTCGTCGAGGCCCTGAACGGCCTGTTCGGCAAAGTCGCGGCGGCGCGCGAACACGAGCGCAGCTTCACGGCCTTCGCGGCGCACGAGTTGCGTACCCCGCTGGCGGGCCTGCGCACCCAGGTCCAGGTCGCCCTGGCGGCGAAGGATGCGGAGGCCCGCGAAGGAGCCCTGAGGCAAACGCTGGTAGCCGTCGACCGCACCGGCCGGCTCGTGCGCCAGCTGCTCGCAATGTCCGAGCTCGATGCGGCCGTGGATGAGGGTGGGACCCAGGACATCCTGGTCGGGCCTGCCCTGGCGGAGGTCATCGCAAGCCTCGGCTCGGGTAGGCCGCCCACGCGGGTAGAGATCGATCCCGCGCTCCACCACACGACGATTCGGATGAACCGCGAGCTCTTCCATCTCGCCGTGCGCAACCTGCACGAGAACGCGGTGCAGCACTCCCCGGAGGGCGGCCTCGTCAGATGGGTTCTCGACGACAGCGCAAGCCCGCCGCTGATCGCGGTGGAGGACGAGGGCCCTGGTATCCCGGAGGACGAAATCGGCCTTGTGACCAACCGGTTCTTCCGTGGACGCCACCATAGCGCCGTAGGCAGCGGCCTCGGCCTCGCCATCGTCGACGCGGCGCTCAAGCGGACAAGGGCCGCCTTCGAGCTCCGGAACCGCCAGGACCGGCCCGGCCTGCGGGCGGGCTTCAGCATCAACGCGGCCGCAGGCTGACGGCAGCAGCGCCGCCTGGATCCGCAGTGCCATGCAAGTTGTCTCATTCGGTCCACTCGTCTTCGCCGGTGATCGCCTCGCCGCCATCATGGGCATCGGCGCCTTTATGGCCGCAACGTCGATCCTGTCCTCCCGCCTCGATCCTCGCATTGGGCGCTGGTCGATCTGGACCCTTCTCGTAGGCCTGATCACGGCACGCCTCGGTCATGTCTTCGAGAACGCCGCCAGCTTCATGACGGAGCTTTGGAGAATCTTCGCGGTCTGGCAGGGCGGCCTCTCCTGGCCCTGGGGAGTTGCCGGGATTGCGCTGGTCAGCGCGACCCAGGTGCGAACCCGGCGGGGGGCTACCGGGGCAATGGCCAGCCTCGCCATCGGCCTGTTTGCCTGGAACGTGGTGTGGCAGCTGACCAGCGCTACACCGTCCACGCCGATGCCAATGGTGGCCCTGGAGCGGGCGGAAGGAGGGTCCGTCGTCCCAACCACCTTTATGGGCAGACCCATTGTCGTAAACCTATGGGCGAGCTGGTGTCCGCCGTGCCGGCGCGAGATGCCGATGATGGCGGAGATGGCCGCCGGCAGGCACGAGGTCACGTTCCTGTTCGTGAACCAGGGCGAAGGGCGTGCTGCCGTCGAGGCTTATCTCGCGGGCCAGAAGCTCACATTGCCGAATGTCCTTCTCGACCCGCGCCGGAACGTGGCGGGCCACTACGCCATGCCAGGCCTGCCAGCGACCCTCTTCATCGGGCGCGACGGAAAGCTTCGATCCGTGCATGTCGGCGAGATTTCCCGCGAGGCGTTGGCGGCGGCTATCGACCGGTTGCCGTCGGAGTGACCCGAGCGCTTCAAGCGGTTGCGTTGTAAACCTTGGCATAGGCCACACGCGAGCGGAACCGGACCTCAGGTCAGGCGGGAGCGCTGAACACATCGGCAATGCAATCGTTCTGGGCCCTCATGCCGCTCGCTGGTCACTCGCCACTTGGCCCTTGTGGATCATCGCCATCACCTCACAACCGGCAATCGCCTGTGAGGCCGTCACGAAGCTCGTGAGACCCAGTCCGGGTTCAATCAGCAGCTTGATGCGCCGGTGATCCTGCTCGACGATGTTGGTTGGAAATTTCATCTGTCGGAGCTTGTCAACAGCTCGCGTTGATAAGCACCTGTCAATCGACTTCGATCGAAGTTGAGGGATCTGTCTTACAGCAGGTCGCGACGAACCGTCATCAAGCGATATCCTCACGGTAAGAAAAAAGCCGGGCCAAAGGCCCGGCATAAGTAGAGGTCCGACAATTCAGTCAAAACCTTCCAGAGGGAACGGCCGACACGGCAGCGCCGGGAGGAAGAAAGCGGTGCCGCGTTGAAATCAGCCGCTGCTCATATCGGCCGCATTCGACTTATTTGCAATACAACCTGCCTCATAAAAGGGCTGCATTCAGCGCATGCTATGTCACGCTGAATGCCTTTGCCAGACTGCGCCACCGGACCTGTACCGGATGAGCTCAATCGATCTATTCCGCGGCGATCAGGGCAGGTGTTCCCACAGCTTCGAGGGCAAGCGCTGAAGACTGGATAACGGCAGCGAAGCGGACCGCCGTGTGGATCTCGGCAGCACTCACGCCCGCCTCGCGCAGGACCTTCTCATGGCTGTCGATGCACAGACCGCAGCCGTTGATGGCCGAGACCGCCAGCGACCAAAGCTCGAAGTCGATCTTGTCAACGCCAGGATTGGCAATGACATTCATGCGCAGTCGAGCCGGCATCGATCCGTATTCCTTGTTCGATGCCAGATGGACGAAGCGGTAATAGACGTTGTTCATCGCCATGATCGATGCGGCCGCGCGAGCCGCATCGAGAGCCGCTGGCGAAAGGTGGGCCTTCGCCTCCGCTTCCAGGGCTCCCGCGACTACGGGATTGCGGGTCGCAAGCCCGCAGGCGACGAGGAGTCCGTACTTGCGCTGTTCCGACAGTGTTTCGTCAGATGCAAGCGAAGACAGGTTCAGGCGCACGTCCCTCGCGAAGGCCGGCAGTTTTTCCTTGAGGCTCTCGATCGACATGGGCGCTCCTCAGGCTGCCTTCAGGATCTCGCCGCCAACCTCGCGGTTGCACGGGCAGAGCTCATCTGTTTGAAGGGCATCGAGGACGCGCAGCGTGTCCTTGGGATTCCGGCCGACGTTGAGGTTCGTCGCATAGACGTGCTGAATCGTGTTGTCCGGATCGACCACGAAGGTGTAGCGATAAGCAACCCCGTCCGGCGAGCGGACCCCGAGGCCGTCGACCAGCGAGCCGTTCGTGTCGGCGAACTGCCAGATGGGAAGACGGTTGAGATCCTTGTGATCCCGACGCCAAGCGAGCTTGACGAACTCGTTGTCGGTCGAACCTCCGAGGATGACGGCATCACGATCAGCGAACTCACCCGACAGACGCGCGAATTCGGCGATCTCGGTGGGGCACACGAAGGTAAAGTCCTTCGGGTAAAAGAAGATGATCTTCCACTTGCCGGGGAAGCTTGCTTCCGTAACCGTCTCAAAAGCGCTCTCGCCGTTCTCGACATGCTCATTGAACTTCGGCTTAACGCCCGTTACCGAGAACGCGGGCAGCTTCTCACCAATACCAAGCATCTGAAATCTCCATAACCAGGAACTTGCGGCGCAGTGATGCAAAAGCCGAGAGCAAAGGTCAATATCTGTTGGAATGATTCGGCGTGTCATACAGGCGAGCAAGCGGGCGGCCAAAACAGGACGACGTAACGTGACCTTCTCCCACCAGCCGCATCCGTGAAGCAGAGGGCGCGCATGTCTGGGGAGAGTGTTGTCCCGCTGACGCGCGCATGACACCGAGCCCGAAAAACCGGCCGGCATGATCAAGCCCGTCGGCCACAAGCGCTGCAGGCTCCTGCCCGAGATCATCGCTGATGCCGTCTGGCACTTCCTGTGGTCTCCTCTGAGGTGACTCTCACGTTCACCAACAGCGGGAGGGTTAAGACAAATCGTCTCGCCAATCGCTTCGGATCCCGATTGTCCGGAAGCGGCTGCAGGTGAGGGGTGACGGCGGATTGCTGCGAACGTGGCGGCCCGAACATGGTTCTTGATGGACTGGAATATTCCGCCGTTCCAACCCCAACGCCCTGACCGGCTGTAAGCTTCTGCCATATCGCAGCCTCCGAAGCCTCCGCTGAGCCCCTGGTGCGTTCGATTGCTTTCCAGCCGGCACCATCTGCACATGGCACTGTGGATGGATCGTTGTGCCCACTTGCAAAGTGGGGGATATCGCGTATGTGTCGCCTCCCCGCGCCGTCAGGACAGCTGGCGAGCGGCTTTTTTCGACGATGCTGACCGTCCGTTCCTGAGCCCTTGCCCGGGAGCGACGTCATGGTGTCGGGCGAAGCGCCTCCTGCCGTCGCAGGTTGGAGCGGCTCGCCCGAGATGGCGTGTTCGAGGTGAACCATGAGCCCTGAGTGTCCGCGGGTTGATCTGCGGGCCTTGCGGCTCCTCTGGCGGCAAATCCCGAGTATTGGTCGAGGTCTCGTGGGACGTTCGACGGTGCAGCCTGGGCGCCCTGCGGTGTCCGGGCGCGGTTTTGCTTGGCCTGTGCGATGACGGGCCCGACGAACACTGCAAACGGCTTTCGACTTTCTTTGCGAATGCCGGTTGACGCAAGCGGGGCGATCGGTTAGACACCTGTTCATCGGCGGCGGCCCTGGGGGCGCTGCCCGGGCGGGCGCTCTTCGGGGCGGGTCGCTTCCGGCCTTCGGGTTGGGTTTTGCTCTTTGACAAGTGAAGAAGGAAGAAGAAGCGCAGGCGGCGGTGTCCTTGCGGCGGCCCTTTGGGGCTGCTTTGAACAAGACATCGACCATGGTCTTGCGCTTTTGGTGAGTACACCGCTCTGGCTTTGGCCGGAGTGAGAGGTGCTCTGTCAATTTTGCGTTTTCAAGACGAACAGTCGAGATCGAATTCTGAAGTTCAACTTGAGAGTTTGATCCTGGCTCAGAACGAACGCTGGCGGCAGGCTTAACACATGCAAGTCGAACGCATCCTTCGGGGTGAGTGGCAGACGGGTGAGTAACGCGTGGGAACGTGCCCTTCAGTTCGGAATAACCCAGGGAAACTTGGGCTAATACCGGATACGTGCGAGAGCAGAAAGATTTATCGCTGAAGGATCGGCCCGCGTCTGATTAGCTGGTTGGTGGGGTAATGGCCCACCAAGGCGACGATCAGTAGCTGGTCTGAGAGGATGATCAGCCACATTGGGACTGAGACACGGCCCAAACTCCTACGGGAGGCAGCAGTGAGGAATATTGGACAATGGGGGCAACCCTGATCCAGCCATGCCGCGTGAGTGATGACGGCCTTAGGGTTGTAAAGCTCTTTCGGCGGGGACGATAATGACGGTACCCGCAGAAGAAGCCCCGGCTAACTTCGTGCCAGCAGCCGCGGTAATACGAAGGGGGCTAGCGTTGTTCGGAATCACTGGGCGTAAAGGGCGCGTAGGCGGCTTTGTAAGTCGGGGGTGAAAGCCTGTGGCTCAACCACAGAATTGCCTTCGATACTGCAAGGCTTGAGACCGGAAGAGGTTAGTGGAACTGCGAGTGTAGAGGTGAAATTCGTAGATATTCGCAAGAACACCAGTGGCGAAGGCGGCTGACTGGTCCGGATCTGACGCTGAGGCGCGAAAGCGTGGGGAGCAAACAGGATTAGATACCCTGGTAGTCCACGCCGTAAACGATGAATGCCAGCCGTTGGCGAGCTTGCTCGTCAGTGGCGCAGCTAACGCTTTAAGCATTCCGCCTGGGGAGTACGGTCGCAAGATTAAAACTCAAAGGAATTGACGGGGGCCCGCACAAGCGGTGGAGCATGTGGTTTAATTCGAAGCAACGCGCAGAACCTTACCAGCCTTTGACATGTCCGGTGTGGGGAGTGGAGACATTCTCCTTCAGTTCGGCTGGCCGGAACACAGGTGCTGCATGGCTGTCGTCAGCTCGTGTCGTGAGATGTTGGGTTAAGTCCCGCAACGAGCGCAACCCTCGCCCCTAGTTGCCATCATTAGG